>DAIQMS010000018.1:0-27689 GCA_036788815.1 Bacillota bacterium | reverse complement strand
AGATCTTTTGATAGTCCTTGGTGTAGATGATGAAGTGGCCACCTTCGCCTAAGCTGGCGGGCGAAACGGTGTTGACGATCTTGGCGAAGTCAAAATCCACTTTGAGGACGGCATCGAGATTCCGGTTTTTATCGTAGGTGAGGTAACGGGAAAGGGTAAAGGTGTTGGTGGCTCCGGAAGTGACCGGCGAGAAGATGTTGATGAGAGGATTCATCTTGGCGGAGGTATACCAGCTTTCGCCACCACTGATGGAAATCTTGGTCTCAGGCTTCGAGTCGCCCGAAAGATAGTTGGCGTCTGATACCTTAAAAAGCGACATGTCCAAGATTTCGGCCTTGAAGGTTTCGAGAGTGTCGAAATAACTGCCCATATCCTGGGCCAATGAGGTTTCCGAGGCATTCGAATAGGTGCCCAGAACGTTATTGGAAACGGTGATGACCGAATCGAAGTAGCTTTCGTAATTGGTGAGGACCTGCTCCGAGGCGGCCAAGGTCTGCTCATTGGTTGAGGAAGTGACGCTGGTGGAGAACAAAGAGAAGGCGGCGGCGATCATCGCAGCCACCAAAAAGACGAAGGCCAAGCTGGTCGGCAAGATCAGCTTTTTCTTCGTGCTTTGGGGTTTTCTCATGACTTGCGGTACTCCACAGGCGAGGTGCCAAAATACTTTTTGAAGCAGTGCGAGAAATAATAAGGATCGTCATAACCGATCTCGTTGGCGATCGCGACCAACTTCTTATTCGGGTCGGCCAAAAGGATCTTGGCCTGCTCCATCCGAACTTGGGTCAGATATTTGGTAAAGGACGTATCGTGCCGCTTAAGGATCGCGGAAATATAAGAGACGGAATAACCGAGCTCATTCGCGACATCATCCAAAGACAGGGTGCTCTTTTGGTAATTGGTCTCGATGTATTGCCGAATGTGGGCGTAGGCATCATCGACGCCAGAGACCCGTTGGGCATTGTTGATCGCGATGATCCGATCGATCAAGCGCTCGAAGCAGGCTTTGGTGCTTTCGGGGTTCTTGGAAGAGAAGACCTCGTTCACGATGCCAACGTGCGGAAGGTAAGTGGAATAAAGCTTATCCAGGGCGACGCAGCTCTTGAGGATGCTGTCCATCAAATTGTTCACGATCAGGAAATAGGAATCCTTATATTCGATGCTCGAGATGGTGTCGATCAATTTATCGACGACCTCCACCGCGTCATCCCGCTTGCCATAAAGAATGGCATAAGAGACGTTCTTATATTCGTTCTCATCAACCCGCCCCACCGCATTCGACTTGGTACCTTCAAGGTCGCTATAGAAAAGGGCGACGTTGGTTCCGACAACGGTCCGGTATTCGAGGGTCCAGCGGGCGTGGCGGTAAAGCTTCCGGTAGGAACCGATCTCTTGGGTCGAGCCGAAATCGGAAATGCCGGCCGAAAGGGAAACACCGCAGGTCCGCTTGATTTTGGCGATAACCCGGGCAAATCGGGCCTGAAGTTCCTCTTTATCAAAGGGATTTGAGGAGCCCAAAAGCAAAGATTTCGAGGAGGCGCTTTCGAAGATGTTGAGCGAGAAGTCTTTGAATTCGTCGTTGATGTATTGATCGAGATAATAATTCACGAGTTCGCTCTCTTCGAAAGAGAGTTCATCCTCGGATTGGTCGGGATCAAAGATCGCGAAAAGGACATAAGGCAGATTGATTTCGATGCCATCGGCCTGGAGCTTCTCGCGGAAATTCGCCGGGATGCTCTTCAGGGTGACGAGTTTATTGAGGTCGTCCCGCTGAACCATCTTGAGAACCGACTCGCTCTTCTCTTGGAGGTCTTTGATGTTTTTATCGATCGAGTACTTCTTATCGAGCTCAACTTTGGCTTTTTCCAGAGCATCGGAAATCTCTTGGAAGGTCACCGGCTTTGAAATATAGCCAACCACTCCGAGATCGATCGCCTGCTTGGCGTAGTCGAAATCGTCGTAGCCTGAAACGATGATGGCTTGAACAAGCGGCAGTTCCTGCTTGGCTTGCTTAATGAGCTCGAGTCCAGTGATGAAGGGCATCTTGATGTCGGTGATGATGAGATCGGGCTCGAGCGGGATCCCGCCGATCATCGCATCGTAGCCATTCTCATACGAACCGATGACTTTGAACTCGTCGCTCTTCTTCGATAAAAAACCGAGAAGCCGTTCCCGGATCGTGCTTTCGTCGTCAACGATGATGACGTTATACATAGCGAAACAATCTTACCACAACCACCCCACCGTAGAAAAAGGGCTCTTGTTAGAGCCCTCCCCTAAGCAATCTCAAATCGTTTAGAGCGTCCAGATATAGCAGGCGATCGGCAATCCAATGAACATGATGGCGGTGCAGATCGTCAGTAGGTAATACATGACGCGAAGTTTGACGCCGTTATAGGCAATGAGGGCCTTGTCCTTCCGGGCATTCGCCTTCTTGGCCTGAACGGCTTGATAGGTCATGATCAAAATGACCGCCAAAGTGAAGATATTGATCATCGTCATGAGGGAGAACATCGAAGCGTCCGAGAGTATCTGGAAGCCGACGATGGTCGCCGAGATGGCGGAGAACATGCCAGTCCCTAACATTCCCAAGCTATCTTCGCCCGCATAGGTTTGATTGTAGAAGCCGATGATGATCCAGATGATGACCGCCGCCAGGTTGATGTAAGCCTGAAGGAAGGTCGAAGGCAAGAAGTTCTCGGCCGTGAAGGCGGCCCGGTTCGCCCGGATCACGATCGTGCACTTGCTATACGACTTCTCCGGATGGTCGGAATCCACATTGTATTCGACTGCCTTGGCGTAGGCGTGTTCGGTATCCTTGATCGAACGGAAGCCATCGGTGAACGCGACGGAATCGCCCATCGTCGTATAGATGCCTTCGTCGCGGGAGCAAGAATCCCAGCCCGAAGTCCCGGAAATCTGCTTCTTTGAAACGTCGACGACATCAACGAAGTTATAACGAAGATGATCGACCGAGAGCCACTTGGCCGGTTCGACGTTGATCCAGAACTGAGCGGTTTCGAGCGGGTAGCGCGGATTGTCGTAGGCTTTGGAAACCTTGACGGCGAAACGCGTTGATTGACCCATCCGGTATTGCCGTTCGGTTTTTCCATTTACGGTGCGCTCGAGGTAATACGGCTCGCCCGGATCGTAGTCATAAAGGAGCGAGGTGTTATCCACGCCTTTGCCGACATCGAAGTTCGGGTCGTAATTATTGTAGACGGCCGAGGGGAATAAGCCCGGATAGGAATTGCGTTCAGCGGCCCAGTAATTCTTGAGCTTCATCAGTTCGGAATTCGCGCCATCGAGAAGGAAGGTTTTCGCAGCTTCCTGGATGCCGGATTGGGTTGGGGTCGTCACACTGCTCTTGTAGGTTTCGATAGCCTTATCAACCCCAGTCGCAAGATCGAATGGAGTGGCGAGATCCAGATAGTCCGGAATGCCATCAGAACCATAGGCGATGGAGTCATCATCACGCGAGACGGTGAACTCATCATTATCCTGGCTGTATTTCGTCGGGTCTATCGGTACGGCGTCTTGTATCGGGTCTCCGACATAATTGTGATACATTGTGTGGAAATCGTCTTGAGAGAAATCAAATCAAAGCTTCATGGCTACTGAGAAATATTCATTCGAAGGCTGGATGTCGAAAATCTTCATGACCTGCATGCCAACCTTAACATCGCAATACGTTTGAGTGGAATCAACCGCTTTGGTATGTTGGCAAGATAACCCTTTTCGAAGGCGGCGGATTTGCTATCTTGGATGTCGCTTTGCTGCATCTTCTGAACCGACTCAAACCGATCGTTTAAAATGCGGTAAGCCGAGTAGCCGGTGAAACCCACAAGCGGCAAAAGGATAATGAACAAACTGAGGTAAAGACGGACCCGCATCGCGTGGGAGAGAACCCGGTAGTTCCGACTGATGTAATGCTTGTTCTTATAGTAGTTCATCGTCTCGGCGAGATCGTTGCGTTGGATCGCGGCGAGATCCTCGTCGATTTTGAGCTCATCAAAACCCGGAAGTTTCTCCTCGTCATCGAGGAGCATCTTCGGCGGCAAAGAGAAATAAACAGCCGCTTTCTTCATCAGACTCTTGGACGGAAAATCCCAGCCGCTTTGAAGGGCCTTCCATTTCGGAAAAGAAAGCGATAAAGCGCGGGCTAAAGTCAATCCTTGAGCCCGTTCAACCAGGAACTTATCCAAGTAACGAAGCTTGGCGGTTCTTTGCTCGAAACCATAATCCTCATTGGCAGGGAGATCCTCCTTGCCATTCCGGACTTTGCGATAGGAGATCTTCGAGAAACCCCTTTGCATCCGCCAAACCGCGAGAAATCCGCGTTTTGCTTGCCAGAAGAAATCCGTTTTAAAGTTTCCTTCGTGATATGAAGGAAAACCCAGGGATCAATCCCCTGCTTGGCGATGTATTTGGTTAAAATGACGAAATTGCGGCTTCGCACTTTACATAAACTAATATCCGAATCGTCTTTCGGGTCTACGCTAGGAATATCCGAAAGCGTTTTGGAGTCGTCGCCAACGGGTTTTTCTTCCTTCGTGGCGGCGGGCTTATGTTCTTCGGCCATAGGTAAAGCCTCTTTTCCGTCCTTTATTCTACAAAGAAAAGAGGGGAAATAGTACTAACTATTTGCCAATAAGACTCCGAAGATAGGCGCATTCATCATCGTTCGCTTTGATGGCATTCTCTTCATTCACGGTGCAATGGAAGACGTGATGAAGCTTGTTGCCTTCCTTACTCTTATATTCTTTAAAGACGTAAGGAATCTTGTTTTTATCCAACACGGCGGTGAGATAGGGATTCTGGTCTTTGATGAAATCCGCTTCGCCCGTCAGGATGTAGCACGGCGGGAATTTGGCGTTGATCGGAGCCAAAACATCGTAACGCGGATCCTTCGGATCCCGTTTCTTGCCGAGGTAGACATCCCAGATGAAGTTTTCGCTTTCTTCCTTATAAGGGGTGCCAAGCGGCTGATAGGTCCCGCAATTGAGGCCTAGTCCCTTGATCGGAAGCGGGAAACTCATCTCGAAATACTTAGCATATTCGGCATTGTGCTGAGCGGCTTCGTATTGAACGCAGAGGTTCGCGCCGGCGGAATCGCCAACGAGGAAGACATTCGAGAGGTCAAAGCCGTATTCTTCGGCGTGCGCTTTCGCCCAAACCAAGACCTTATCAAGCGACTCGACTTGATCCGGGAATCTCTTTCTCGGCGCGAGGACGTAGTTATAGCAGATGACGGCAAAGCCTCGTCTGGAGAGATCTTTGGCATAGAGATGATAGATTTCCTTATCGCCATAGGCCCAGCCACCACCATGAACGACCACTAAGAGAGGCAATGGCCCGACTTTCTCGTTAGGCCGGAAGACATCGAGTTTATGCCATTTGACCGCGCCCTTGGCGTAGCGGAGATTTCGATAAGAAATGACGCCGGCCGGCTCGGGGATTTGGCTATTGCGCTTGAGATCGCCCTTACGAATGTAATGGCGCATCATCCACACTTTGAACATCATAAGATATGCCTCGTTTGTAACATTCTCGCACAAAATCAACGGATCGGACTTAGAAATTCTCTTGGTTAAGTTTAACCATACCGAAGGGATAAGAAAAGGGCCGTCTCCGAAGAGACGACCCCCGAAATTTAGGCAGCCGAATTGGCCCGAGTGATCGTGATTTCGTCCTTCTCGTTCACGCTCACGGTATACGAATCCGTGGTGTTGAGTTGGCCCCGCACGATCGCTTCCGCCAAAGCGGTTTCGACCTTGTCCTGGATGAAACGCTTGATCGGGCGAGCGCCATAGACTGGCGAATAGGCATTATCGAGGATGTAATCCTTGAGCTTCTTCGTGAAGTCGACGGCATAGTATTGCTCCGCCAAACGTCCTTTGAGTTCATTGAGCATCTTTTCGACGATCTTGAACTGAACCTCTTTCGAAAGCGGATTGAAGTAAACAATCTCGTCGATCCGATTGAGGAATTCCGGCTTGAAGGTCTGGTGGAGCAATTTCTCCACCGGTTCCTTCTGACCCTCGAGGATGTATTCGCTCCCGAGGTTCGAGGTCATGATGATAATCGTATTCTTGAAGTCCACAAGGTGGCCTTGCGAATCGGTGAGACGGCCATCATCGAGGATTTGGAGCAAGAGGTTGAAGACCTCCGGGTCCGCCTTCTCGATTTCATCAAAGAGAACAATCGAGTACGGATTGCGGCGCACCTTCTCGGTGAGCTGGCCGCCTTCTTCGTAGCCGACGTAGCCCGGCGCCGCACCGATAAGACGCGAGACCGAGTATTTCTCCATGTATTCCGACATATCGATGCGGATGATGTTGTTCTCGTTATCAAAGAGGGCTTCCGCTAAGGCCTTGGCGACCTCGGTTTTGCCGACGCCCGTCGGCCCCAAGAAGAGGAAGGAACCAATCGGCCGGTTCGGGTTCTTGATGCCCGCCCGCTGACGAAGAATGGCATTCGAGACCAGCGTGATGGCCTGATCCTGTCCAATCACCCGTTTTTCAAGGGTGCTCTTGAGATCCAGGACCTTTTCCCGATCGCCTTTTTCGATCCGCGAAACTGGAATCCCCGTAAGTTTTGCAACGATTTTGGCAATCGACTCCTCATCGACGACCTCATCGACCAGCCGTTCGCCTTCTTTGGATTTCTCCTCAAGGGCTTTAAGCTTCTTCTCCATCTCCGGGATGGTCTTATACTGCAACTCCGAGGCTTTCTCGTAGTTGCCACTCGTGAAATAATTATCGAGATCAGCCTTCGCTTTCTCGATTTGGCCTTTGAGGTCTTTGGCCTCTTTGATCTGGCCTTTTTCGACTTGCCACTCCTTATTGAGCTCATCGCTCTTGGCGTGGGCGTCCGTTAATTCTTTGTTGAGATCGATCAGCCGTTTCTGAGACGACTCATCGTTTTCTTTCGAAAGAGCGGCCTTTTCGACCTCGAGCGTCCGGATCTTGCGGTCAATCTCATCGAGTTCGGAAGGCATGCTTTCGATCTCGACCTTGATGCCCGCGCAGGCTTCATCGACCAAATCGATGGCCTTATCCGGCAAGAAGCGGTTCGTAATATAACGATTCGACAGCGTGGCAGCCGCGACGAGAGCGCCATCGGTGATCTGGACGCCATGGAACGATTCGAAACGTTCCTTAAGTCCCCGAAGAATCGTGATGGTATCTTCGACGGTCGGCTCGCCAATCAAAACCGTCTGGAAGCGGCGTTCAAGCGCCCGATCCTTCTCGATATATTCGCGATACTCGTTGAGGGTGGTCGCGCCGATGCAATCGATTTCGCCCCGCGCCAATAAAGGCTTAAGCATATTCGAGGCATCGAGTGCCCCATCAGCCCGTCCAGCCCCGACAATCAAGTGAATTTCATCGATGAAAAGGATGATCTTGCCTTCCGAGGCTTTGATCTTATTGAGAACCGCTTTCAAGCGTTCCTCAAATTCGCCCCGGTACTTGGCGCCCGCAACAAGGGCGCCCATATCGAGTTCATAGATCTCTTTATCCTTTAAGGTCGCCGGAACATCATCTTTCACAATGCGTTCGGCCAAGCCTTCGACGATCGCGGTTTTGCCGACGCCCGGCTCACCGATCAAAATGACGTTATTCTTGGTTTTGCGCGCCAAAATCTGGACCACCTTGCGGATTTCCTCGTCCCGGCCAATGACCGGATCGATCTTCCCCGCTTTGACGGCCTCGTTGATATTTCGTCCGAATTTATCGAGGACATTCTCGTCCTGCGAATAGTCTTCCATGCCTTGATTATCCATAATCGTCCCTCCTTCATCGGGGTTTCCGATACCGCCATTATAACCTTAGTTTTAGCACTCGCAAGTATTGAGTGCTAATAATCGTGAAAAAGAGGAATGTCTTTCCTATTTGTATCGATAATTCCTTTTCTTTTTCAAAAGTAAAATTTGAAAAACATCCTTAATTAATGGCTTATTCTCTTAAGATCGGGCATCGGAATTGTACTTTTGGGAAGAAAAGACTAAAACTAAGCGCGGTCGAACTTTTATGGAAAAGAAACTCATCTTGGTCTCGGCGCCTCCGGCCTCGGGAAAAACCTACATCAGCATGAAGCTGGCCGAAAACCTGAAGCACGTCGTCTATCTCGATAAAGATACCCTCGTGCCGCTCAGCAACGTGGCTTTCAATGTCGCCAATGAACCGAACGACCGAGAAGGGCCTTTCTTTGAGAAATACCTTCGCGACGTCGAATACCAAGTCATCTTGAACATGGCCCTCGACGCCCTCAAATATGATGACATCGTCCTCATTAACGCGCCTTTCACGAAAGAGATTCACGATCCGGCCTATATCAAAGCGCTCCGGAAAGAGCTGATGGAGACCTATGGAGCCCATCTTGCGATCGTCTGGGTCATCTGTTCGATCGACATCGTCCATCAGAGGATGATCGAACGCAATAGCCCCCGCGATACCTTCAAGCTCGCGGATTGGGATGCCTACGTCAAGAGCCAGCACTTTGAAGTGCCTACCTGGCTCAAAGAGGATGACGATCCCTACTCCTTAATCCTCTTCAACAACAATAACGACCAGGAATTCCAAGAATCCATGACCCGGGTGACCAAACTCCTCGAGGAACGGAAAAAGTAGTCTTCAAGGCTTTCTCGAAAGAGAGGCCTTTTTTCAAAAAGAAAAGGGTTTTGCGGTTTTTCTTCTGCAAAACCCCTTCCGATTAATTGAGACCTTTATATTCCGTCAATAAGCCATAAGTCCCGAAGAGAATCGATCCGATCGCAATCCGGAGGTTCTCGTTGCTCTTGGGCACGACCCCGCGGGCAATCTGGGCTAAGTCCGAGATGATGTTCTCTAGATAACGGACCACCATCAGCCGCCGCTGCTCCTCGCTTCGGCCGGTTTGATAAAGAGCAAAGACCGGGATCAGACTTTCCACGATTCCACCCATTGATTTCTCAGCGAAATCTTTGTGGTAATACGAAGAATGATAGTAAGCGTCCCCATACACTAATTCTTTCGGATATTCGAGGATTTCGTTGAAGCGGGCGACATAAGCTTCATAGATTTTAGGATCCCGAATATCGATGTCGGGCGAAGGGAAGATCGCTTCTTCCGGGATCTTGCCCCAGGCATAGGCAAACGTTTGGTCGATCAGATTCTGCTTCGTCTTGAAATGGGCAAAGATCACCGGTTCCGAAATGTGAATCCGATGAGCCACGTCCTTGGTCGAAATCATCGCAATGCCATACTTGAAGGTCTCTCGAATAACCTCGTCCATGATCTTTTCATCGACGTTGTGAATGGTTTTGCGCCCCATAAATTCCTCCCACGATTTTATTGTCTCTTTTTCGAGGGAAAAAAGGCACAAAGATGCTCTATTTTTAGATACATAATCAATTAAAAAGCAATGGCTTTATCTAATTTATAATCGAATCTAAAAGACGAAGACACTCAATTGTAAATATTGCATATCAGAAGCAAAAAGAAAGGGCCAGCCTCAAGGGCTGACCCAATGTATTGACACTACTCGGCTTCCAGTTGCGTAATCTCAATTTCCATCCCATCGATCGGGACGAAATCATTGAAGGTTCCGCAATAGGGGCATTTCTGCTCGTTCTTTCGGATCGCGAATTCTTTGCCGCAATGATTGCAGCGCCCATGCGCAACGGTGGTGATGATCTTCAGCTTGGTGTCCTTAAACGGCGTATCACTCACGGCTGCATCCCAGCATTCGCTCATATAACGCGGCACGACCATCGAAGCTTCGCCGAGCGTCAAGGTGACGGAGTGAAGCTTCTTCAGGCCTTTGTCTTTGCAGAGATCTTCTAAGGAATCGATCAATTGGATGGCGATGCCCATCTCGTGCATAACTACTTGATCGTCTCTTTCTTATCGTCTTCCCGCTTGGCGATGTCGTCCTTGTTGACGGCTTTCGCTTTGCCTTTGCCCGTGAAGATGATCTTCAAATTGCGGGCTAAGATATGCGGAACGCTCGACGGGGCGATCTGCTCATACGTCCGGCCGTGCTCATCGAAGCGACGCTGTAAGTGAATGGCGTCGAACTTGCAACGGGTCGTGCAGAGACCGCAGCCAACGCACATCGTTTCATCAACGAAGGTGCGGCCGCACTTTAAGCAGCGCTTGGTCTCGGCTTTGATTTGCTCTTCGCTGAAGACCGCGCGATCATCCTTCATCTTATCTTTGACTTCGACGTGCTTCACTTCCTGGCGCGGGGTATTGTCCCAGCCCTGAACATCGATGTTGTCTTTGTCGAGGGCGTATTTCGCAAGGTACGGATTCTGGACCCGGCCGATCAGCATGCTTTGTCCCGGATGGACGTAACGGTGCATGCTCTCGGCGCCTTCTTTGCCGGTCGCAATCGCATCGATGGCGAAACGAGCGCCATGGTAGCAATCGCCGCCGACGAAGATATCGGGTTCGGCAGTCTGGTAAGTCAGCGGATCAGCTGAGGCTCTACCATGGTTGATGACAACCTTGGTGTCCTTCACAAGGTCGCCCCACTCAAAGGACTGGCCGATCGCGGAGAGGAAATAATCGCATGGAACGGTGATGACTTGCGCCTCATCGTACTGCGGATTGAACTTGTGATCTTTATCGAAGACGGCAACGCACTTCTTCAAGACGACTTCGGTGAGTTTGCCATTCGCGTCCTTGTGGAACTCTTTGACGCCCCAGCCATTGTTGATCTTGATGCCTTCGGCTTCCGCTTCGGCAATCTCGTCCTTGGCGGCCGGCATGATATCGCGGCTCTCCAAGCAATAGAGGTCAACCGACTTGGCACCGAAACGAACCGCGGTGCGCGCGACGTCGATCGCGACGTTGCCAGCACCCATAAGCGCGACGTGTCCATGGAGCTTCTGGCCTTTGCCAAGATTGACTCCGCGGAGGAAATCGACACCCGAGATGACGCCATCGGCTTCTTCGCCCGGAACCCCGAGCTTGCGGCCGCCTTGAGCGCCAATTGCGAGATAGAACGCCTGATAGCCTTGTTTGCGGAGATCGGCGATCGTCACATCCTTGCCAACCTCAACGCCGGTCTTGAATTCGACGCCCATGTCTTTGATAGCATCGATTTCGGCTTCGACGACATCCTTCTCCAACCGGAAGGAAGGAATGCCCAAGGTGA
The DNA here is from genome assembly GCA_036788815.1 of Bacillota bacterium. Lineage (GTDB taxonomy): Bacteria > Bacillota_I > Bacilli_A > RFN20 > CAG-826 > UBA4951. Next base: position 16,547 of record DAIQMS010000018.1, on the reverse strand, counting down.
GCATGCCGCCGAGTTTGCTTTCTTTTTCGAACACGGTGACGCTATAGCCCATCTCTGCGAGATAGTAAGCGCAGCTTAAGCCCGCCGGGCCGCCACCGATCACGGCCATCTTATGGTCATGATATTCCGGATGGTGGATAAGCGGCTTAACGCGAGTCTCCGGATCCAAATCGAGCTGAGCGACGAACTTCTTGATCTCATCGATCGAGACCGGCTTCTTCTCGCCGATCGTGCCACGGGTGCAGGCATCTTCGCAACGTTTGTTGCAGACACGGCCGCAAACCGCCGGGAACGGGTTCTTCTTCTTGATGAGTTCCAAGGCTTCCGCATAGCGGCCTTCCTTGGCGAGCTCGATATAGCCTTCAATCGAAATGTGAGCCGGGCAGGCGACCTTGCAAGGCGCGGTGCCGGTTTCATTCATGATGATCTGACGGTCGAAACGATAGTCCGGGTTCCACTTATCCGGTCCCCATTTATGATCGAACGCGTGGAGCGGCTCGTTGATCTTGATTTCGGTCTTGTTCTCGAGGCGCTCGCCCAAACGAAGGGCGTTCATCGGGCAGACTTCGACGCACTCGCCGCAAGCAACGCACTTCTCCGGATCAACGTGCGAGATGTAGTTCGAGCGAACGAGAGTCGCGGTGTGGAAATATTCGCCAGTGCGGAGCGAGAAGCAAGAGCAGCCGCAGCAATTGCAGAGGGCGTGGGTCTTGCCATTGCCATCGATGTTCGGAATTTCGTGCATCAAGCCATTGTCTTCGGCTTTCTTCACGATCGCGTAGGCTTCTTCTTTACTGATGCGACGGGCATGGCCGTTCGCGATGAATCCGCGAGCGCCATGGTCGAATTGAATGCACATATCCTGCTCAAGGTGGCCGCATCCTTCGCCCATAAGACGGCGGGAAACACGGCAAGAGCACGGGGCAACCGAGATATCGGTGGCCGTATCGATATAGTGTTCAAGCTTTTCGTCTTCTTTGAGATCCGGATCGCCAGCGACGGCAGAAGGAATCGGAACGACTCTCATGACGCCATGGCCGACCGGAATATTACCGGCAAGCGGCATAATTCTCTTAATGGTGTATTCGGAGAAGGACTGAGCGATGATCGGGTGAGCCTGAACAAGCTCGAGGTTATCGCACATCGCCTCCATGATGCCCGGGACGAAGATTTCGACGTGGTAGCTGGTTTGGAACTTACCATCTACCTTCGGCAAAGTTGGATCGGCAGTATCGATGAAGATCAAGCCACCCCAGCAGGCATGCTTCACGATTTCCTTGCACTTATCCAAAGGCATTTTGGACATTTTGGCCAATTGTTCGATGGTGTAGTGTTTGCGAAGCTTCATGGTCATCGCGATTTTGACTTCGTCATCGCTGACCCAGCAAGCCAAGGCATTGTACTCCGGATCGCCATATTGGACGATAGCACCCGGCAAATCCTGGATGTGCCGGCAAAGCTTCAGGACGTTCGGACGCTTCTTGGCGCCCGCTTCCATGTGGCCCGGCTTCTTGCCATTCTGGTACTCGGCTTCCGCATAATTCTGCTCTACTCTCAGCTTTGCATCTTCTGCCATACTTTTCTCCTTTATTACTTGGCCTTGTAGGCCTTGACCTCTTTAAGAATGAAATCGGCTAACGCATCCATCCCATCGCCCTTTTTGGCGCTGAGGGGGAAATAAACGCATTTCGGATTGAGCTTTGTGATATGCTCCTCGGCTTTCTTGAGATCGAAATCGAAGACCGAGATCGTATCCATCTTGCTGAAGACCACCGCATTGGCAACCTTGAACATCAACGGATATTTAAGCGGCTTATCGTCGCCCTCGGGGATCGAGAGGATCACGAGGTTGAGGGCCGCGCCGGTATCAAACTCGGCGGGGCAGACGAGATTCCCGACGTTCTCGAGAATCACAAGATCAAGTCCATCGACTCCGAAGCCTTCAATGCCCTCTTGGGTCATCTTGGCATCGAGGTGGCATTCGCCTGCGGTGTGGAGCTGAATCGTCTTCACGCCGGTTTTCGTCTCAATCGTCTCGGCGTCCACCGTCGCATCGATATCGGCTTCCATCACGCCAACCTTGAGCTTATCTTTGATTCGATTGATCAAGGAAACGAGCAAGGTGGTTTTGCCTGAGCCCGGCGAGGACATCAGGTTGATCAAATAGACTTTCTTTGCCTTCAGCTCTTTGCGGAGCAAATCCGCCCGAGCGTCGTTGTTGGCAAAAACGGACTGTTTCACCGTCAGAACCTTAATGGGATCCATGAATTTACCTGCGGTTAATATTCTAATCCAAATAGGGAAACCTTTTCTATCCGAAAGTAAAGTTTTACCGATATCCTGCTCTTCCTGAGAAAAGAATCAAAGAGACTCCCATAGAAAACCTTCCTAAGAATATCAAAATAAGGCCGATACTACGGACGAAAGTCGTTCCGAAACTCGGAAACTCACGCTTTGGGTAAGATTTTCTTGTCTCTTCATTTTTACCGATATGGCGGTTCATCGCTGCCATCGAAAGAAAACCCAAAAAGCAATTATGGGTGTCCGACGGAATCGAAGAAAAAGGTTGTGTAAGCCCTTACAAGACCCTATTATAATAAGGATTATGTCGGTCGGTTGACCGACTGAATAAGAGGTACTTTATGGCAAAACGAAGAACGGACATGGGCAAGGACGCCTTCATCTCGGCGGCCGAGAAACTGATCACGGAACAAGGCGCGAATGATTTCTCTTTGGCGGACTTATCGAAAGCGATGGGTATCTCCAAAGGGACGCTTTATTACCACTACCCCACCAAGGACGATCTGATCCTCGACATCATGGAAAAGCACATGAACGAACTTTCGAAGGATTACATCGATTGGTTTGCCCGCCACCAAAAAGACTCGATCACCCCACAACGCTTTCTTGATGTCATCTTCTATAAAGGCGTCAAACTCTTCAATAAATCCAAGCTTCATATTTACCTCATTAATGAGTGCATGCGCGGGAACGCATCCTTAAGGAAGCGTTACACCGAACTCTGGCAAAGCTGGCAAGACAAGCTCCAAGAAGGCCTCGAGAAAATCTTCCCGGAAGACCACGATTGCAAAGCCTACGCCTATATGCTGATGCTCCTCATCGACGGGCTCACCGTTCAAGAAGCGCTCGATCATAGCGACAGCGCCCTCAATGAGCGGGTCAAAGATCTTTTGATCAAAGGAGAAAGCCATGAATAAAATTCGGTTGCTCCAGGATAAACTCGACCGTAACTTCGAGGGCTTCAAAGCCAGCGCCAAAGACGATTGCGTCGTCCTTACGGGCGAAAGCGAGGATTACGCCAAAATCGTTGAGGCGGGCAAGTTAGCGGCCGAGACCCATTGGTTTTATGGCGTGATCAATCAAATCCAGCTCAAGGGCTGGACACCGAAGCCGATTAAACGCTCCCCGCTCGAGGACAAGACCCTCGAAGGCAAACACGTCGATGTTCTCGTCATCGGCGGCGGTGTCGTTGGCTGTGCAATCCTTCGGGAGCTCTCCCGTTATAAATTAAGCGCCCTCCTCGTCGAGAAAGAAGAAGACCTCGCGATGGGCGCCTCTTCCCGCAATGATGGCTGCGTTCATGTGGGCATCGATTTGGACAAAAACTCCGCAAAACTCCATTATCTTCTCCGTTCGAGGGCTATTTACGCCAAGCTCTGCGAAGACCTCGACGTTCCTTACCGTGAGGATGGGCAGTCGGTCGCCTTCAAGAGCCTGACCCTCAAAGGATTTGCCGCGCCTTATCTCCGCGAGAAGGCCCGAAAGAACCACATCCCCGGCGGAGTGAAGATCCTGAACCGGGAAGAGATGCTCAAAATCGAACCGCACCTCGCGGAAGGCATCAAATGGGGCGCTTACTTCCCCGGGGGCGCGTGCGTTTCCCCTTATGAACTCACGATTGCCTTAGGCGAAAACGCCGTCAGCAATGGCGCCGAAGTCTCTTTCAATACTTTGGTCGAAAGCATGGAGGTCAAAGACCATCAAATCCTTTCGGTCAAAACAAACCGCGGAACGATTTATCCGAAGGTTGTTGTCAATGCGGCTGGCGTCTATAGCGACGTCATCGCCAATATGGCGGAAGACCAATTTTTCACAATCCACCCTAGAAAAGGCACCGACAGCATCATGGATAAGGCGGTGACCTCTTCTCTTTCGAAGACCGCGATCACCGTTTATCCAAAGCTCGGCGAAGAGAAGAAGACCCATTCCAAAGGCGGCGGACTCATCCCCACTATCGATAAGAACATCTTGGTCGGCCCGGACGCCGTCGAAATCCCCGACCGCGAGGATTACACCACTTCCAAGAGCAGTATCGATACGATCTATGGCAAACACGTCACAACAATCGCGAGCCTTTCGGAGCGCGACATCATCACCTATTTCTCGGGGACTCGGGCCGCGACTTATGAAGAGGATTTCATCGTCCAAAAAGGCAAATGGACCAAGAACATCCTTCATGCGGCTGGCATCCAATCTCCAGGCGTGACTGCGGCGCCCGCCATCGGCGAAGACATCGCTCTTTGGGCCGCCGAAATGCTCAAGGCGGACCTCAAGGATCACTTCGTCGCCACCCGAAAAGGGGTCGTGAAGACCCGCTTCCTCTCGAATGAGGAACGGAACGCTCTCATCAAAAAGAATCCGGCCTACGGGCACATCGTCTGCCGCTGCGAGGAAATCTCGGAAGGCGAGATCATCGACGCAATCCACTCGATCATTCCGCCGACCACCGTTGATGGAATTAAACGCCGGGTCCGGGCGGGAATGGGACGTTGCCAAGGCGGCTTTTGCCAGCCGATGGTGGTTCAACTCTTAGCCAAAGAAGGCAAACAAGATCTTTTGTCGATCAAGAAAAAAGGCGAAGGGAATCTCTTCTTCTCTTCGACGAAGGAGGGCAAATAACATGGCGGATTACGATGTCGTTGTCATCGGCGGAGGACCCGCCGGACTCGCTGCCAGCAAAGCCGCTTCCGATAACGGAGCCAAAGTCCTCCTGATCGAACGAGAAGGAGCATTAGGGGGCATTCTGAAGCAATGCATCCACGATGGTTTTGGCGTGACTCGCTTCAACGAGAAACTCTCGGGCCCCGAATACGCTTACCGGGAAATCGAAAAACTCCAGAAGAGCAATGTTGAGATATCGCTCCTCAGTTTCGTCACCAAGCTCGAAAAGGATCCTTTGGGCTACAAGATCACGCTTGTGAACCCCCAAGGCGTCCGCGTTTTGACGACAAGCAAGTTGATTTTGGCGACGGGCTGCCGCGAAAGAACCTCGAAGCAGGTTCTCATCCAAGGCACTAACCCCGCCGGTGTTATGACCGCCGGCCAGGCCCAGTACTACATCAACATTATGGGCAAGATGCCGATCAAAGAATGCGTCATCCTCGGCTCAGGCGACATCGGTTTGATCATGGCAAGACGGATCACCCTTGAAGGGGGCCACGTCGAAGGCGTCTACGAAGCCAAGAGCACTCCCTCGGGTCTCGCCCGCAACATCGCCCAATGCCTTACGGATTTCAATATCCCCCTTCACCTTTCGGAGACGGTCACCCGAGTCTATGGGGTTGATCGGCTTGAAGGAGTGGAGATCAGCAAGGTTGATGCCCACATGACCCCGATCCCAGGAACCGAAAAACGAATCCCTTGCGATTCACTCATTCTTTCGGTGGGTCTCATCCCCGAAAATGAATTAGCGAAATCCTTAGGCGTCCCCTTAAGTCAAGCGACCAAAGGCCCTGAGGTCGATCAGACCTTCATGAGCCGCCTAGAGGGCGTCTATAGCTGTGGCAACGCCATGCACGTCAATGACCTCGCCGATTACGTGAGCGAATCGGGCGAGATCGCCGGCAAGGCTGCGGCCAGCAAGGACATTCCGGTCCACAAGCTATCGAAAGTCCAAGTTGATAAGCAACTTCTCTATGTCGTCCCGGAAGTCATCGATTTCGCGAAGCCGACCGAGAACCTTGTCTTCTATTTCCGGGTCAAAGACGTCTACAAGAACAAAGTTTTGCGCGTGTTCTGCGGAGATAATGAAATTTTGAAGCGGGTTTATCAAACCCTGAGACCGCCGGAGATGGAGCGAATTGTCCTCTCGCTTCCAAAAGAAGGCGACGTCAAAGTGGTTTTGGAGGATCTCAAAGCATGAAGGAATTCACCTGTATCGTCTGCCCGAATGGCTGCTCGCTTCATTATGACGAGGCGACCCACACCTGCACGGGCAACCGCTGCCCCCGCGGGGCAAAGTACGCCGAGAATGAAGTCACCCATCCGATGCGGAGCCTCACCTCGACCGTCAGGACGAGCTTACCTGAGTATCCCGTGATCTCCGTGAGAACCTCGATCGAAGTCCCCAAAGGGATGATCCCGGAGGTCATGAAAGAGATCAATAAAGTCTTGGTAAAGGAATATCTTCCGATCAATGGCATCGTCATCAAGAATGTCTTAAATACTGGCGCGGACATCATCACGACCGCCCCGATGAAGAAAGGAAATTAACCTTATGAGCAAACCGTACAAAGACTTCGAGCCGAAATGGTACTATGGCGACATCCCTGCCAAAAGTTATCGTTCGATCTTCAAGTGGGGCGATCCCCATTTTGTGAAGGTCCCCAAAGAGAATCTTTATAAGATGCTAAAGGACACCTTCCATTTGACGGACGCAGACTTCAAACAATATAACGCCGACCTCGGACTCGAGGATGTCGCCTTCGACATCAAACCGAAGGTGATTAAAGAAGAAGACATCGCCTTCCTCAAGAGCGTCTATGGCGAGCATTTCGTCCGCAATGACGACTACTCCCGTCTTTCGGTCGCCTATGGCAAAACGATGTACGACCTGCTCCGTTTACGGCAAAAGAAGATCGAGAACATCCCGGATGTCGTCGTTTATCCGGATAGCCATGAGCAAATTGAGAAGACCGTGGCGTATTGCAACGAGCATAACATCCCGCTTTACGTCTATGGCGGCGGTTCCTCGGTGACTCGGGGCGTTGAATGCATGAAGGGCGGCATCTCGATGGATATGCGGCTCCGTTATAACAAAGTGATTTCCTTTAACGAAGTCGACCAAACGATTACCGTCCAAACGGGAATGTCAGGACCGGCGTTAGAGAAAACCCTCAACGAGGCCGTGAAGAACTTCCAAGCCAAGCGGGCCTATACCTGTGGGCACTTCCCCCAGTCCTTTGAATACTCTTCCGTCGGCGGCTGGGTCGTGACTCGAGGAGCGGGGCAGAACTCCACCTACTATGGCAAGATCGAGGACATCGTCCTTTCCCAGAAGTATGCCACCCCAATCGGCAATATCGTTACCTCGCATTATCCGAGAGAGGCGACCGGACCTTCGCTCAATCAGATCATGATGGGCTCCGAAGGCACCTTCGGCGTTTTGACCGAAGTCACCTTAAGGGTGTTCCGTTACATGCCGGAGAACCGCAAACGCTTCTCCTATATGTTCAAAGACTTCCCCACCGCTCAAGCCGCCTGCCGCGAAATGATGCAGGCCGAAAGCGGATTCTCCTCGGTCTTCCGGCTCTCTGACGCCGAAGAGACCTCGATCATGATGAAACTTTATGGCGTCGATGAGACCCCGCTTCCGAAGCTCTTCAAACTTAAGGGCCTCGAAATCGGGAAGGCCTGCCTCTTCCTCGGCTTCACCGATGGCGAGAAAGGCTATTCGAAGAACGTGGCCAAACATATCGCCAAGATCGCCCATCATTACCACGCGATGTCCCTCACCGGCGCGGTGACGAAAGGTTGGGAAAAAGGTCGTTTCAACGATCCCTATATGCGTGACTCGATGCAGGACTTCGGCATCATGACCGATACGCTCGAATGCTGCGTGAACTGGTCGAACATGGAACAGGTTTATGAGGATGTCCGGGCCTTCTGCAAGTCCCGGCCGAACACGATCTGCATGACCCACCTCTCGCATGCCTACCCCCAAGGCGCGAACCTCTACTTCATTTTCATCGCCAAGATGAACGATCTCGAGGAATATAAGCACTATCAGGATGGCATCCTGAACGCGATCCAGAAATCGGGCGCAGCGATGTCGCACCACCATGGCATCGGCAAAGCCTTTGCCCCTTGGCTCGAAGGCGAGATGGGCTCTTTGGAGTACAGCACCTTCAAAGCCCTCAAGGAACACTTCGACCCGAAAGGCATCATGAATCCGGGCGGCACGCTTGGACTCGACCTCACGAAAGAGCAGAAGATCGCCAAGAACGAACCCCTTAAGGATATTAAATTATGAGGCATATCTTCGTTATCAATCCGAAAGCCGGACGAGTCGATCGGACCCCCGAAATCTCCGCAAAACTCCATTCTTACGACGGGAAGATCGATTACGAGATCTATGTCACAAAGTCCTTGGGCGACGCTCAAGGCTATGTCCGCGAATACCTGCAAAGCCACGACCCGATGGAGACCTACCGTTTCTATGCCTGCGGCGGGGATGGCACGCTTTATGATGTCGTCAATGGCGCCTATGGCTTTGCCAATGCCGAGGTGGCCTGTCTCGCCTTAGGTTCTGGCAATGACTTCGTGAAGAATTTCCATGACCTCGAGGCTTTCAAAGACATCGACCGTGAAATCGCGGGCAAGAGCAAGAAAATCGACCTCTTCAAAGTCGATGACAAATATTGCATCAACATCACCAACTATGGCTTCGATGGCGAGGTCACCTTCGCTCAGCTCAAGTACAAGCGCCGGCCGTTTATGACCGGGCCGATGGCGTATAAACGAGCGGCGGCCCACTGCTTCTTCTTCAAAATGAATCAGCCTTTGAAGGTGACTTTGGACGATAAGGTCGTCTTCGATAGCAAGGGGCTTTTAGTCGCGATCGCCAATGGCTATTGCTATGGCGGAGGTTACCATTGCGCTCCGAAGGCGGTGATCGATGACGGCCTTATTGATGTCTGCGTGATCAAAAAAGTCGGGCGTTTGAAGGCCGCCGGCTTCATGAAGCTCTTCCGGAAAGGCGAGCACGTTGATAATCCCAAAACCAAAGACTACGTGATTTATCAACGGGCCAAGCACGTGGTCGTCGAATCCGTAAGGCCCGTCGCCTATGCCATCGATGGCGAGGTGTTCCGCAAAGAAAAGATCGTTGTCGATATGTTGCCTCAAGCGTTGTCCTTTGTCGTCCCGGCCGCGAAATAATCATTTGCTCTCTGGCATTTTCGGAAGAAAAACCAGTCGGCAGATTGTGCCCTCGTTCGGGTGGCTCTCAATCATTAGGGTGGCCTTCAAAAGAAGGGCCATCCTTTCTTTGACGTTCGCTAATCCCTTGGAAGAGGAGAAAATTTCGCTCGGATCAAAGCCCACGCCGTTATCCTCGACATCGATCTCAACGTGACCATCGTCGGTTTGGAAAGAACGAATCTGGATATAGCCATCTTCTTTTTCGTTGGTCTTGGAATACTTAATCGCGTTCTCGACCAATGGCTGGAGCGAGAGGGGCGGAATCAGGAAGTCTTGGTATTCGACATCAAAGAGCACTTGGAATTTTTTCTCAAGCCGGAGGTTCTCCAAGTTGACATAGTTAAGGATCGCGTCGAGTTCCTGGTTAAAAGGAACAAGGTCAATATCCATCGAATCGACATCGGTTCTGAGGTGGCGGGCGAACATCGTGATTGCCTTATCTCCCGAGGCGCGATCCCGGTGATAGCTATCTTCGATGGCGGTCAAGCAATTGAAGACGAAGTGCGGTTTGATCTGCCCACGGAGCGCTTCTTGCTTCGCCGAGGCGAAATCCTCTTTGAGCTTTTGCCGTTCCTCTTCGCCCGAACGGATGGCCGCGCTTTCTTGCCAGAAAATCAAGAAGAAAAGCAAGGCGATGAATAAGCAAAGGAAGCTCGAAATCAAATAGGTGACCGTCGTCCGGTAATTGGAATAAGGAAGGCCCTCGGAAATGAAGATGTCCATGAGAAGCGACAAGACAGCGGTGAAGAGGAAGGATTCCTTTTTCTTCTTGATAACGGAAGCGCAAGAAAAATAAAGCAAAGGAAGAAGCAAGAAAGTCATGATATAAAAGAAATAACGCTCAAAGGGGAAGCCATAACTAAAATACGCCCCGAAGCCCAGCCCAACGAAGAGGGCCCCGAGCACAACCACGGTGATTCGATCGCGCTTCTGATTTCCCAAACTCCAATAGCCGCGTTTATGAAGGCAGACGAAAAGGAGCACGCTTAAAAGAATCTCGCCGATGATCGTGCAGGCTTGGAACGCCCGCCAAATCGTAGGAACCCGGAAATAACGGAGAGCATTGAGCGTGTCGAGCGAGAAGAAGAAATAGAAAAAGAGAACAAAGAGGGTGCTCACCAAACTGCGATCGCGGCTCTTCTTGCCTTGGGAAAGGAACAAAGTAAGCGAGCTCGCAGCCAACGCGAAAATCAACGTTCCGGAAATGAAGGGGAAGAGTTTGGTCAGAAAGTCCTCCACCGTCCCGGGGAGATATTTTGCGACGATGCAGGGTGGGGAGAAAGAACCGCCATGGTCGTTCGCGGCTAATTCGCAAACCAGGGTGAACGAACCATCTTCCGGAACGATGTCATTTCGCTGATAAGTGAAAAAAGAGGCCTTTTTTGTCGTGGATATTGATTTCGTTGGCACGCCCGAGGCCACCACCAAAGAGCCATCGAGATAGAGGTTATAGGCCCCATCCATCGCCAAGTAGTCGAAGACAAGAGGCATCCCCGAGGGGGCGCCAACGACATCCAATTTGTAGGAAGCATAGCCTTCGCGGGGCAAGACGGTCCCATCCTTTAAGGAATAGCCAGCCCAGGAAGACATCGGATCGATCACGCCATCGCGCGGCCCTTCATCGTTATCCGTCACGATCCAGCGGTTGTAATAAAAGGACCATTCGCCCGTCAGCCGTTCCCAGGTATTGTCTTTGAGGGCGTAAGAAGTGCAATCCTTCACGCCATCCACCGCTTCTTGATAAGTGAAGAGGACGTGGGGGAAATACGAGGTGAGAAGGTAGGCCAGCGGCCCAAAAATCACCACGATAAATTGAGCAAAAAAGAGCAGGATCGTCCTTAATCTCTTTTTCATGAGCAGGTGCTCTTTCATCAGTTTTGGTATAGACAACGCATTGCCAGTAAAGTGCTAATCAAAGGGTGTCAAACTGGTTTTGGTAATCCAAAGACCAGTCATAGTTCAAAAGGAATTCCGTGGGATGCGTCTCGCTCTTATGGTCGAGATAATCCCAATAATCCGAATGGGCGAATTCCGGTGAAAGTCCGAGCTTCCCTCGCGAGAAATTCACGAGATAGAGGAGACCGTTTTCCGAAAGAAGCTTCCTCAATTTCCAAATCGCGTCCCGATAAAGGCGCTTGGCCAAATCGATGTTCTTTTCCGGCCAAAGATGGCAGATCGCATCATCCATCGTGAGAATCGACCCCCGATAGACAACGAGCAAAGCCAAGAGTTCTTTCGATTTGCTCGAATAGAAATCAATCGCCCGACCATTAAGAAAAAGGTCAAACGAGCCAAAGCAATGGAACAAGACGTCCGGCTTGGACGCTTGGCAATAGAGCATCTGGATATAACGATTCAGCACCTCAGATTCAAAGGGCTTATAGGCAAAGCCGAGGAGGTGATCCCCCAATCGCTTTTCAATCACGCTTTTTTCGTAAGAATAGCCCGTGATGAAAACGATCTTGATCGCCGGCTTGGCTTTGATGAGCTCTTCCGCGAGATCGACACCATTCATGACGGGCATATTGATATCGAGGAATGCCGCATCAACGGGATTGTTTTTCGTGTAGATGATGGCTTCGCGCGGATCTTTTTGGAAGAATTTATAATCGATCCGCGTGTCATTGACGACCGTGACTAAAAAGGTGGCCAACGCCGAGGCTTCATCATCCACTACGACAACGTTCATTTTGTCCCACCCCCAAAGAACCTATTTAACAACTATTGTTATGATACCATTTCTGCGCCTCAAGTCAGTCAAAGTAAAGACTAATTCACATTATCGAATCATTTTCTGATCTCGTAAAAACGAAGAATCAGCCAAGAAGATACGACGTCATCGAAATCGCTCCTAAAGTCTCTTCGTCATTGAGAATAAGTAGCGGGTCCTTCTCATCGGAAGCGCCCACAACATAAAGAAGAGGGGCGTAGTGCTCGATGCTTTGGAAAGCTTTTGAGGAATCGGGGTCCTTCCGAATGTCCGTGAGATAATCCCAGTCGTGCTTCTGGAGGGCGTTATTCACCCGTTTTTGGAAGAGTCCGGCCCAAGGATAGCCTTTCTCATTATCCCAATCGACGAGGCTGAGGTTATGGACGATCGCTCCGCTCCCGAGGATCAGCACGCCTTCCTCGCGCAGGGATTTCAATTTCTCGCCAAGTTGGAGCATCTCCTTGAAGGAAAGCCGACCATCTACCGACATCTCGACCACGGGGACATCAGCATCTGGATACATCCTCCGCAACACCGACCAAACGCCGTGATCAATCCCGAAGGAATGATCCTTCTTCGCGCCCAATAGATGGGCGACTTTATCAGCCAAAAGGGGATCGCCCTTCGGACGATAAACAATCCGATAGAGTTCCTCCGGGAAGCCATACATGTCATAGATTTGCTCCGGCATCTCCGCATCATTCACATAGGTTCCTCGAGCATAAAAGTGAGCCGAGATCGCCAAGATCGCTTTGGGTTTCGGGAAGAGAGTCCCCATTCTTTTCCATTCCTCTGAGAATGAGGTATCGACCATCGCGTTTAGGGGCGAGCCATGCCCCACAAAGAGGACGGGCATCCGTTTCGTTTGTTCCATCATCATTTCCTCCACGCCACCACTCTATGCCTCCTTTAAGGCAAGACGAAACAAAATGCAACAATTGTGAATAACTTAAAAAAGCCTCGATAAACCCAAGAGGCTTTGAGAAAAAATAAGGGCTTTTTGCAATCTTTTTTAGAAAAGAAGCATTACGCCGAAGACCAAAAGAAGGGCATAGGTGATCTTCATGAAAAACGGAAGGGAGATCTTGTTGACGAAGAGCTTGCCCAAGACGATGCTCCCGACGGAAAGGGCCACCCCTTCTGAATGCGCCCCCTTATTTCCGATCTTTATGGAAAAGAAGAAGCAAGGAATTGAAGACCACGAACACCGATCCGGCATTATGGAAGATCGCCCCCGACACGGGATCAAGGAGACCGGCGATCGATAGGCTGACCGCGATGAGGTTGAGCCCCATCGAGATGATGATGTTGATCTTGATCTTCGTCAGGGTTCGTTTGGCCATCGAAAGGAGATAAGGAACTTCTCCGATTTCATCTTTCACGAAGACCGCGTCGCTATTCTCAATCGCGATCTCTTTGCCTTTGAGCCCCATCGAGAATGAAGCGTGGGCCTCTTTTAACGCAAGAGCATCATTGATTCCATCGCCACCCATGAGACAGCGGTGCCCCTCTTTTTGATAAGCCTCCACCGCCTCTTTCTTGCCCTCGGGGAGCAAGCCATAACGAACTTCCTCAATCCCCAAAGACGAGGCGACTTTCTTGGCGCTTCCTTCGCGGTCGCCCGTAAGAAGAACCGGTTCGATGCTCATTTCTTTTAAACGCGAAATCGCCTCTTTCGCATCGCCCTTCAGGGTATCGCTCAAAGCAAAGAAGGCGACCAAAACATCATCTTCATAAAGCTCAACCAAAGAATCACCTTCCCCTAAAAAAGGTTCTTCAGAAGCGATAGGCTTATTCGCCTTCCGGCCTAAGAAATAGGCATGACCTTCATAAGTCCCTTTAACGCCTTCGCCCGGAATCGTCTTAAGCTTTTCCATCACGAAAGCCGAGGATCCCCCATAGGATAAGATCGCTTCGGCCAAAGGATGGCTGGAGCTCTTCTCCATTTGGGTTGCCACTCCTAAAAGAGCCGTCCGCCTTGCTTCATCAAACACCACGAAATCCACGACCTTGGCTTTGCCCTCCGTCAGGGTCCCGGTCTTATCCAAGCAGACGTAATCGCATTCCGCGATCCGTTCAAGCGCTTCGCCGCTCCGGACCAAAATCCGGTGTTTGGTCAGATTCCCGATACCCGCCATGACCGCGGTCGGAGTGGCCAAAACAAAGGCGCAAGGGCAAAAGACAACCAAAACGGTGACGCCGCGCTGGAATCCCAGCCAGAAATCTTTGCTCACCCAATAATAAATAAGACAGGTCAATAAGGCCGTCACAAAGCTTACGAGAACCATCCAAGCGGCCCACCGATCGGCTTTCTTGATCACTTTGGCCTTTTTCGAATCCTGTTCTTTGGCCAAAGCGACAATTCTTTGGAAGGAGGAATCTTGAGACAAGGAGGTCGCTTCATAGAGCAAGGCAGATGAAAGATTGAGGGTGCCGCTATAGACGCGCTCCCCCGCTTTCTTCTCAACGGGCATGCTTTCGCCGGTTAGGGCGCTTTCATCAACCGACGACGCCCCTTCTTTGACAAGGCCATCAATCGGGATTTCTTCGCCCGGAAGGACCTTGATCAAGTCTTTAAGCTGGATCGACTCCACTGCGACATTCTCTTCTTTGTCTCCCCGGACCCTTCGGGCTTGGGAAGGCGACATCCGAATCAGGCTTTCGATTCCCTTTTGGGCTTTGCCTGAGGTGAAGTCTTCCAAGATCGTCCCGATTTCCATGATGAATGCGACCTCACCGGCCGCCGCGTATTCTTTGAGAACGAGACAGCCAATCAAGGCCAAAGAAACGAGAACATCCGCGGTGACGTCGTGGTATTTAATTAATCCGATGAGAGCGCCAATCGCGATCGGAAGCCCGCAGAAAACCACCGCGAACCAAGCAAGATCAAACGGAACGACGCTGGCGTTATTCGTCCACGTCAAAATCAAGGAGGTTAAAAGAAAGGTGCCCCCTAAGGAGGTTCGAATAACCCGAAGAACAGATTGATGTTTTTGATGCCAAGCAACGATGTTCTTCATGAAACTCTTTATCCGTTATTGAACATTTTGTTCAGTAAGAGTTTAATGGCTGTGTCATCAAGATAATAGAAGCAGAAAGGGCGTTTCTTCCGTTATCGGACAAAAACGCCATTTTGTGCGGAAAGGCAAGCTATGGATCGTCGGCAAAAAAGAACGAGGGATTCCCTCTATTCGGCTTTCGCAAAACTCTTATCCCAAGAACCGTATTCCGCGATTACGGTTAGAGAAATCATCGATCTGGCCAATGTCGGGCGCAGTACGTTTTACTCCCACTTTGAAACCAAGGACGATCTCTTGGCCAGCATCTCAAACGATCTTTTCGAACATGTCTTCATCATTCAAGGCAAGGGCGAGTCCCACGAGCATAGCGAATCCACCACGCTCAAAGAACAATTGGCGCACTTTGCCTATCACGCCAAAACCAATCCGCTCTATAACGAGCTCCTCACCTCTTCATCAAGCTCGCTCTTCTACGATGACCTTAAGAAGCGCCTGATTGGCTATTTTGGAGACCAACTTCACTTCAAAAACACCGCAATCCCGCATTCCTTTCTTTCCGAAAGCGTGGTTTCTGGCTTTTTAAACATTGTCTCTTACTGGCTCAAAGACGGAATGAAAGAGTCACCCGAAGAGCTCGAGGCTTATTTCGAAGCGACGATTGGACCGATCCTAGCTTAGCCGGGTTTCGAAGAATCATCACCGATTCATCCGTGATTCGAGAATCGCCCGTTTGGTTTATCCACAATCTTTTTTCTTCGTTCAATAAAACGAAAAGAAAATCTAGGCTAAAAAAGTAAGTAGAAGCACCTTTTAAAAAATTAGATTATATCGTATGATTTTAGTTATATTCAACTGCCAGTTGAGTCATTTCAATAACGGCTTTGTTGATTCGCCACTCACGTTCTTTGACAATGGGCTCGTCCCAAGGAGCAACCAAAATGGATAAAGTGAAAATGGGCCAATTCTTAACCCAATTACGAACCGAGAAGAATTTACGTCAGCAAGATGAAGCCGAAGTCTTTGAGGTCTCCCCGCAGGCCATCTCGAAATGGGAGAGCGGTGATTCGATTCCAGATATCGCGACATTAGAGAAGCTTTCTCATTTCTATAGCGTGGGTATTGACGAGATCATCAACGGCGAGCGGAAAAAGACCGAGACCGCAGCAACCAACACTTTAGTCGTTGCCCGTAATCCCACAATGGAAGAAAAAGGGATCGGAAAACCGTTCTATGGCGCCTTCATCTATGGCATGTCCGCATTGCTGCTTACGTTCATTCTCTCTTTCATCAGCTATCTCAGCGCAAGCAATGGCGGCATCACGCTCACAGTCAATTTCTATGGAATCTTGTTCAACAGCAATGGCTGGCCAATTGTTTTTGCTTGGTTCGCGACCATCGCTTTCCTCGCTTCTTCTTTATTGACGATCGGGCTTTGGCTCGACAAGAACCACCGACGCCAATATTGGTGGACCGCTTTTTGGTGCAATCTTGCCCAGTTGGTGTTCATGATTGCCTTCGCCCTTTTTATGGCTCTTGCCGTTTCGAATTCCAGCGGTTCTTCTCTCAGGCTAGGTTATTTCCTTTTTGTCCTCTTC
>DAIQMS010000017.1:0-28484 GCA_036788815.1 Bacillota bacterium | reverse complement strand
AAAAATAAAAGGCGCTAGATCCTAATGACGGGTTTCCCGATCCGAGCTCCGGCGGGAGACCATGTCCAGTTAGTCTTGATAGCACCTCAATCCGCCAACCCCACGGTCGGCGATCCCCTGAACAAGGTATTGACTGAGCAATGTCTTTTCAGGTGACACTATCTTGCCACGAATTCAGCGCATGTCAAGTCGAATGATTTTTTCTTTGCAAAATCGTTACAGGGCCAACTCCTTCGTCTCTTCCCCTCCTTTAGCCAAACGATAGGCCTTCGGGGAGAGGCCATACTTCTTTTTGAAGGAGCGGGCAAAGAAATTCGCCGAGGCGTAGCCGACCTCATCCGCGAGGCTTTTGATGCTCTCATCGCTCGAAATAAGCTTCAGACTGGCGAGATGGAGCCGGTAAGTCGTGAGATAATCCATCGGCGAATCATGAAGGTAATTCCGGAAGAGTTTCGTGAGAAAAGAGGGCGAGACCGAAAGAGCCTTGGCGAAAGAAGGGAGCGAGATCCGTTCCGAATAATGGCTTTGGAGATAGGCCAAGGAAGCCTTAAGGAAGCGGACTGAGGGAGAAGGAAGGCGGGCGACTTCGGAACTAAAGAGCGGAATCGTCGCTCCCCAAAGCTCATAAAGAAGAGCGTTAAGGCGGAGCGGGTCCCCCGCACCTTCTTTCTCCTCCCATAGCTGATCAAGAAGAGCGAGCGCTTTCGAGTCTTTGGGAAGAAAAAGTGCGCTTTCTTTGGCAAGATAAGGCGTGAGATAACGCTCCTCGACTTCGGGGCAGCTCGCCAAAAGATAACTTGGGAAGAGAAGACAAAGGAAATCGCATTCCTCTTCTTTGATCCCATAGCCATAATGGAGCGCCTTCTCATTGACGAAGATGCCCTCGCCGCTTCTCAGAAGAAAATGTTTCCCGTCGACCGAATAGCCCAGCTTGCCGGAGTTGATTTTGATGTATTCGAAATCGGCGTGATAATGCGGTAGGGCTTTTCGCTCATAAAAAGAAGAGATTTTGCCCTCCCGAAAATAGAGGGGAAAACTCGGCGAGTCATAGACGATTTTCTCTTCCCCATCCCCGAAGACATTCTGAGGGCAACGATAGGCATCCATACTCAAAAGTGCTATTTCTTTCTTTATCTATCCTATCAAATGGAAGCAAAAATACCATAAAATACTCTTAAAAGAAGGTGCGAAATATGGAAACGATGCGTGAAAGAATTCAAAGTGGCAAGCTCTTCAGCGATGAGTGCGAAGGCCTCCCGAAGGAACGGAAAGCGGGAAAAAGGCGGATGCGCGCCTATAACAAGACCAGTGGGGCGGGCTTAGGGCTCCTCCGCCGCTTCCTTTTGATGAAGCGGATCTTTGGCAAGAAGACCTGGGCCTGGATCGAGCCTCCGTTCTCCTTCTGCTATGGCCGCCATATCAAAATGGGCGACTATTGCTATCTCAACGTGAATTGCTCCTTCATCGATGATGGGGAGATCGAAATCGGGGATCACACCGAATTCGGGCCGAACGTGGTCATTGTGACGGTCGGGCACCCCGTCGACCCGGAGCATCGGCCTCTCATGTACGCCGAAAAGGTGACCATCGGAAAGAACGTCTGGGTCGGAGCGTCCGCCACGATTTTGCCCGGGGTCACGATCGGCGACAATTCGGTCATCGGGGCGGGCTCGCTCGTCACGAAGGACATCCCGGCGAACGTGATCGCCTATGGCTCCCCTTGCCAGGTGATCCGCCCGATTACGGATGAAGATAAAAAGGTTTACCGCCATGGGCGGAAGATCGACGAGGAGGATCTTAAGGCGATGCATGACCTCGAGAAGAAATAAGATGGACGAAGTCAAAATCCGCCCTTACGAAGTGAAGGACAAAGAGGCTTTGACGGATATCTGCAAAGAGACGGCCTGGGAATCCTATAAGAAAGACCCGCAGAAACTTGCCACCGTCCCAATCAATTTCCTCGATTATTTCCTCGAATACGAGCCCAGTCATGTTCTGGTGGCCACGAATTCTCATGATCAGGCGGTCGGTTACATCGAATGTACGACTTCTTATTCGCGTTTCGTGAAGACGACGAAGGCCGTTTTCTTCCCTCGGCTTGAAGCGGTCGACCCGAGCCAAATAGCCTTCGAGAAGGATTTCCTTTTGGCCCTCCACTTCATCCGGAGGTGGCCCGCCCATCTTCATATCAACCTCACCGCCGAGTATCAGCATCAAGGACTCGGGACGAAGTTGATCGATGCCTTGATTGAAAAGCTCAAGAAAGAAGGCTTCACTCGCCTCGCCATCTGCGGGGTCGAACGGGGCTCGGCGAGCTATGGTTTCTACCGCCACTACGGCTTTACGGAAATCTGGGTCTATTCGCCCAAGCTCGTCTCGCTCGGGATTCGCTTCAAAGGAGAGAAATCATGAAAATCGAACACGTCTGTCTCAACGTCAAAGACATCGAAAAAGAAAAGGACTTCTATGTTCAGGCCTTTGGCTTTAAGGCCAATGCCAAATACCATAACGCCAAGACGGGATGGGAGAATTACTTCCTCACCGCGAAGGACGGCGGGGCCCGGTTGGAGCTCCTTTCCCATGCGGACATGCCACTTCACGAGGCGGATCGAAAGGCGACTTGCATCGTCCACCTCTCCTTCAGTCTAGGAGGTAAGGAAAGGGTTGATCAAACCACCGAAAAGCTCCGGGCGATGGGCCTCACGATCCTAGGGGGACCTCGGGTGACCGGGGATGGCTATTACGAAAGCTCCTTCCTCGACCCCGAAGGGAATATGATCGAACTCACTCTCTAAAAGAAAACCCACGTTTCCGTGGGCTTTTTTTAGATCAGCCTATCGAGCATCGTCTTGAGCTTTGCGTTCTGCTTCGGACGGGGATGGGCTAGGAGTTTGCCGCCGATGAAAACTTTCTCGGGCGAACGAAGGACCTTCAGATCCTCCAAAGGATTGCCTTTTACGACGAGGAAGTCCGCGCTCTTGCCCTTTTCAAGCGACCCGGTCAAGTTATCGATATGAGCGATTTTCGCATTGGTGATCGTCGCAGCCTTAAGCGCTTCGGTATTGCTGGCCCCGGCGTACTTATGGAAATAGCAGAGTTCGCGCCACATGCCGTTTTGCTCAGCGAAGGGGCAGGCACCATCGGTGCCGAGTCCTTCGAGGATTCCGTTTTCCCGACAGGCCTTCGCGGAGGCGATGATGCCATCCGAGACAATCTTGCAGCTTTGGATCTGAACATCGCTATAGTGCGAATATTCGGCTGGAAGAGCGACGCTTGGGAGGGCGGGCGAGATCGTGGTGATAATCGCGCTCTTGGACGTCTTGAACCGCTCAAGGATATCGTCATCGCAGAACGAGCCATGCTCGATCGTGTCGACCCCGGCTTTGAGGCACATCCGCATCCCTTCGGTGCACTCGGTATGGGAAGCCACCATCAAATGGTTCTTATGGGCCTCTTCCACCACCCAGTTCACTTCATCCTGGGACATCCGGACGTCGCCCGGATGCTTGGCATCCAAGGCATCCATGACGCCGCTCGTGAGGGTGATCTTGATGAGATCGACGTGATGGGCGATGTTCTCATGGATGAGCGCGATATACTCTTCTTTTGTTTTGCAGGACTTCGCGATCGTCCCATCGCCATGGCCGCCGGGGCACGTGAGGGCCGGGCCCGAGACGAGCATCCGCGGTCCAAGGTATTTGCCTTTTTTGATCGCATCGCGGACATAGACATCCGCGTAGCGCATATCGCCGACGCTTCGGAGGGTCGTGACGCCGCTATTGAGCGCATCGACGACGCATTTCTTCGCGGTCAAGCGTAAGAAGGCAAGTCCTAAAGGCGAGCCGACGAACTTGATGAGCCGAGCTTGGCTTTTGCCTTTATTGGCGACCGAGGCCTTCGGCACGCCATTCCCGAAAAGATGGGTATGAAGGTTGATGAGGCCGGGCATGAGATACGAGCCTTGAAGATCGATGACGGGAAGGTTTTCCGGATTGGCGATCGTCTTTTCGATCGCCCCGATGAAGCCATCGCGGACCTCCAACGAATAATCGGCTAAAACAACGCCCTTTTCGACGTCGATGAGATTGGCGTGGGTGATAAGATAATGTTTTCCTAAGGCCATAAAACCCCTTTCTTCCTAGAGGAACGAATGGCTCCAATATAACCACTTTACGAAAAACTTAAAGTTTTTTCCGGAGCGTTAAGCTTCTCAAGGCCAAGAAAAAAGGCGCTAGAGTCTAATGGCAAGTATCCCGTCGCTAAGACCGTGGGATACTTCGCCCAGTTAGGCTAGATAGCACCTCAATTCATCCCACGACGTTCAGTCGGGGATCCCCTTCTGGCATTGCAAGCAATGTCTTTCGGGCCCTCTATGATGCCAAGATGAAAAGTGAAAATCAAGCAAAAAATGTAAGCCCTTACTTTTTCGGGGGCATCTTTGCCTACTTTTAACGGCTAAAATTGCCGTTACTGCTCTAAAGTGACCGCTTTGTAAAGATTGATTACCCCGGAGGGGGTTCTTCGGTAAAAGTCTCAAAAGGTACTTTCGGTTTGCTTTTTCAAAAGCAAGTGCTATCTTAAGGATGCCAATTTGATGTTTAGGCCCCTAATTCATCAGATTGGCATTTTCTATGGTTTCCCCGCCTTTTTGTCCACAACAAGGCGTTTTTTGTTTCTTTTTTCTGCTTGGGTTTCCACCCTCTGAGGGGAAATCCAAGAACGAAAAAATCCCGTCTCGAGAGACGGGTTTTAGGGCATCCTCGTTACGCCCCCTTAGCGAGAAGCCGTCAACTTGATGCAAGGACTATCATAACGACCTTTTTGAAAAAGAAAAGTCTTTTTTACATTAAAGATCATCTCTTGATATTCTTGCGCGTTTTTCGATGCTTTCTCCCCTCCTTTTGGGTGAATCCAAAAGGATGGGTGGCTCATTTTTCAAGCCTTTTCACTCTTTTCCATCCCGAAGAGAAGCAATTCTTTCCCGGGGTTGATGCTCCCCGCCTATAATGAACGCGTGAAGAAAAAGCGGACGATTCGTTATCTTTATCTCCTCTACGCCCTCTATGGCCTTTCCTTTTTGGCCTATGCGGTCGTGGGGCTCTTCGCTTTCTTGATCAACCCCGAGATCCCGAACTCCGCGGATCCCGCGACCTACAAGTCTCTTTTTTACGCCGAAAAAGCCGTGATCGTCCTCGTCTCCAGCGCCTATTTGGCCTATGGGGTCTATGGCATCGTCCACACCGAGGGCCGCACCAAAGCGGCGTATTACGTCCCCCTCTGGTTCGGCGGGGTTGGCGATGGGCTTCTTTTTATCCTCGATGGGCTGATTTTGGCCTATTGTTCCTCACCCGAGACCTCGGCCTATTTCCATAACTACTGGCTCATGGCCCACTTCCTCGACCCGATGTATCTCTTGTCTTTCGTCGGCGCCATCCTTCTCATCAAGGCTTATCAGAAAGAGGATAAAGGCCGTCCCTTCCTCAAATGGGGCTATACCGGCTTGGCGTTCCTCCTCCCCTTATTCGTCTATGATCTCGTTCTTTTCTCGCTCGACATGGTGAATTTGGTCCGCCCGGCCGTCGAGATCGCCTTCGGCACCGTCCTTTACGCCCTGCGACTCACGATCCTGATCCTCGCGTTTTTCGCCTTACAGGAGGCTGATGAATAATGGAAACGACCCTTGACGAATACGTTCAAACTGCCCTCAAAGACGACCATTCTGGCCATGGCTATGACCATGCCAAACGGGTGCGTTCCCTCGCCCGGCGCCTCCAAAAAGAGGAAGGCGGCGACCTCAAGATCATCGAAACCGCGGCCCTCGTCCATGACACGATCGATTCTAAGCTTTTTGCCGACATCCAAAAACAAATCGCCCTCTTGAAGGACGAATTGGCTTCCCTCGGTTTTTCCGAAAAGGATATCCAAACGATCCTCGACATCATCACTCACGTGTCCTGGCATCTTCATGACGAAAGCCCGAAGTCGGTTGAGGCCAAGATCGTGATCGACAGCGACCGGCTTGAAGCCCTCGGGGCGATCGGGCTCGTCCGGACGATCGAATACGGGGCCGCCCACCAACGGGCTTTCTATCGCGAAGAAAACCTTTTGCGAAAAGACGGGAAAGTCACCTTCCTGAAAAGCACGGAAACAACCCTGAGCCACTTCTACGACAAGCTCCTGACTCTCGAAGGCACCTTCTACACCCCCACGGCCGAAAAATTGGCCCATGAGCGGACCGAATTCCTTAAGACGTTCTTAGCCGAGTTCTACCAAGAGCTCAGCGACTGACTTTCGCGCTCTCGGCGATTTCCTTTTGCCCTTCCTTGATCAAGGAACGGTAGCTATAGACGCAAAAGAGCGACACGAGATCCAACGGGATCGAGACATAAAAAAGGACGATTCCGATCTCATGGATATCGTGAGAGGCGCCTCCGTATTCGACCTCGAGATGGAACGCCGCGAAGAAGATCCCCACGGCCAAAAAGAAAACGAAAAGAAGGAGGAAAACGAGTGCGCCCGTCTTCCCTTTTTTGATCTTTTGATTCCCTTCTTTTTGGAGGGCCGCAACTTTGGCATCGAGGAGGGCATCCGCCAAAGCGCCGAGCTTATCCTTGTCCATAAAAAAGGGGCAAGAATCCTTGCCCCAAAAACTCAATAGGCTTTTGCGAAGTAGGCGACGATCGTCGCTTTCTCGCCGCAGATCGGGCACTTCGCCCCATCCTTGACGGGCTCTTCGGCGATGCAGCGGGCCGTGCCGCCGTTCGTGAGCTCCTTGATCTTGAGCTCGCACTCTTCCTTCCCGCAGAACGCCATCTTGACGAAGCCGCCCTGATCGAGCGCCGCATTGAGTTCCTCGATCGAAGAGGCCTCGTGGATGTGGGCATCGAAGAAGGCTTTCGCCTTGGCGTACATCGCGTTATGGATATCCTGAAGGATCGTCGGGATTTGCGCAGGCAAATCGGCGAGTTTCACAACCGACTTCTCGCCATTGACCCGCTTGGTGAGGACGCATTCGCCCTTGGCGAGATCGCGGGGGCCCACTTCGATCCGAAGCGGAACGCCCTTCATCTCGTATTCGGCGAACTTCCAGCCCGGGGTCTTCGACTCATCGTCGTCGAGCTTGACCCGGACGTTTTCTTTCTTGAGGGCTTCATAGAGCGCCTTGCAGGCGTCGAGGACGCCCGGCTCGCTCTGACGGATCGGCACGATGACGGCCTGAACCGGCGCCACATAAGGCGGGAGAACCAAGCCATTGTCATCGCCATGCACCATGATGACCGCGCCAATGAGGCGGGTTGAGGCGCCCCAGGAGGTCTGCCACGGGGTCTCCAAGGCGTTAGTGCGACCTTGGAAGGTGATCCCGAAGGCTTTGGCGAATCCTTGGCCCAAAAGGTGCGAGGTGCCGCTTTGGAGGGCTTTCCCATCGTGCATCAGGGCTTCGATTGTGTAAGTCGCTAAGGCGCCCGCGAAAGTCTCGTGGACCGTCTTCCGGCCCTTCATGAACGGAATGGCCAATAAGTCACGGCCGCAATCATCGTAGATATCAAGGAAGGTCTTGACGTTCTTCTCGGCTTCTTCCCGGGTCTCAAAGAGGCAGTGCCCCTCTTGCCAGAGGAATTCGGCGCCCCGAAGGAACGGACGGGTGGTCTTCTCCCAGCGGACGACGCTGCACCACTGGTTATACATCTTCGGGAGATCGCGGTAGGACGAGATCAGCCGCTTATACATGTCGGAGAAAAGAATCTCCGAAGTCGGACGGATCACCAAAGGATCGGCGAGTTTCTCGCCCCCGCCATAGGTCGCGACCAAGGTCTCGGGCGCGAAGCCTTCGATATGCTCTTTCTCTTTGTTGAACAACGAGGTCGGGATCACGCACGGGAGATAGACGTTCTGGGCGCCGTTCTCCTTGAAGCGCTTATTGAGATAGTTCTGGATCTCCTCCCAAATCGCGTAGCCATAGGGAAGATAATCGATGAAGCCTTTGACGGACGCATAGTCCATTAATTCGGCTTTCTTGCAGACATCGGTGTACCACTTCGCGAAATCGACGTCGCGGGCGGTGATCGACTCATTCTTCAATTGCTGTGCCATATTTTTTATTTCCTTTCCTTCATCGCTTTCAGGCGATCGAGGGCTTTGTCATTGATCGGACGGAACATCGCGTCATAGGGGGCGAAGATATCGCTCGAGACGTAGGCGATGCCACTAGAGACCACCAGCTCCAACGCGTTCCAGCTCATGAGCGAGTTGGCGATGATCGGCTTATTGTAGTGCAAAAGCTTCTCGACGAGGGCATGAAGCTCAACCCGAATCTTCGTGTCGAGCCCTCCTTCTTCGCTGGATTCGCCGAAGTCGACGAAGAAGGCATCGCATTTCTCATAGATCTTAGTATCGAGGAGCAAGGTCTTCCCCGAGAGGAGGACCGCGACTTCGAAGCCCGATTCATGGATCTCATTCAGGGTCTCCACGAACCGATCGATGCCGGACTGGTCAATGTTGACCGCGATATCCTCTTCCGAGAAGAGGAAGACGAGGTTGGCTTCCACCGCATCGCGGAAATGCGAGAAGAACGGAACGAGCAAGGAGCGCTCCGCCATCCGGACCGGATAGTAGAGCTTCTGGGTCTTGTTGTCCCGCTCATTGACGAAGCGGGGAACGAGGTTCTTCGCGATCGCGGCGAAGAGGTTCTTGTCGTCTTTGGCCCGGACCGCGTAGTTTTTGAGCTCTTCGATCGAAGCGAAGGACGTATTGAGCGGGGTGGCTCTCGCCAAGAAGCCCGTCACCTTGAGTTTGTCGCAATTAAAGACGGGGCGATAGGTATAAACCAAGCGTTTTTCGTAGATGATGCGCTCGACCTCGCTTCGGAAGGTGAGGACGTCGTTCGGATCGAAGTCTTCGGCCCCCTTCTTATAGAAGGAGATCACGCTGGTGGTGTCATAGGCGCTCGAAGCGGCTTTCCGCGCCTCGGTGAGAATCGCGTCCGAATCCCCAAGGAGATCTTTGTTCTGAACGATGCCCGAACGAACTTCATAGGGGAGATCATGGCGTCTTCGGTTGGTTTGGAAGGCCCGGTTCGCCCCATTGACGACCCGGAGGGCGAAGTTGATCGCCTGCGAGGTCTCAAGCATATCGAAGTTGGCGACCACGAGTTCGTTGTCGCTCGCCTGAATCAGTTTCTGATTGCCCGTGACATAGGGGGCCACCGCATTCCGGAAGCGCATCGCGGCCTCGGGGGTGATCCGGGATTTGATCTCGCTATCGGAAAGAGCCTGATTGCCGCTTTTGACAGGCAAGAGGGCAAAGCAGAAGGTGATGCCGCTTTGGACGCCGTTGGCTTTCACGGCCTGGGCGAAATCGCCTTCGGTCGAGAAATGGGAGACGACCGAAGCCGGCTTCTCGTTCCCTTCGTAGCGGAGCAGATAGCTTTCGAGATGGATGATGCCTTTGCTTGGATCGGCTTTGCTGATCTTCAAGAAGGAAGGCGCTTGGCGCTTCTCTTGGTGGAAGATGACATCGGTCTGAAGATATTGCGGCGCTTGCTTGCCATCGAGGATCTCGCTGATCCATTCCTTGACCCGGCGCTGCTCCTTGCTCGGGAAGGAGAGATAGAACTGCTCCAAGGTGATGTTGCGGACCTTCGAGATATCAGACAAATTGAAATAACGAACGCTATTCCGAGGGGCGTCGATCCGGTAGACCCGGATGGTCGAGGACTCCTCTTTAATTGAATTGAGGTATTGCTTGTCGCGGTTCTTGTTCACGAAAAAGGTCACGAGGATGATCACGATGGCGCTCACGAGGAGAGCCGAGAGCAAAATCATCGTGAACTGAACCCATCGCACGCCGGCGAAGAAATTGACGATTGCATCCCAAACATCCTTCCAAAAGGTGTTGTCGGCAATCACGATTTGATCTCGGAGCGCGTTCATGGCGTTCATTCTAGCACGTATGCGCGCGGAGACGTAGGGAGTAACGAATAACGAAAGGGAGGTTTTTTCTTATTGTGCGGGAAATGAAGTCGCGCTATGATTAACCCCGCTGGAGAAGTACCCAAGTGGCCGAAGGGGTCAGTTTCGAAAACTGATAGTGGGCCGTAAGGTCCAGCCGGGGTTCAAATCCCCGCTTCTCCGCCAGAGAACTAAAAGCCTAGGTTATGCCTAGGCTTTTTCATTTGTTTTGAATCAGGGAAAGCCTGTCATATCCTTCGAAAAACCAGAACAAGAAATCCAAAATTCCGAGCTTGGTTATTCGCCGGCGAAAATCTTTGGTACAATTAGGTCAACGCGATGAGAAATAGGAGTCAATATGAAGCACTGTGCGATTTGTGGTAAGCCGATTGCCGAAAACTATGCGTACTGCAAGGATTGCTACGAAAAAGTCCAAAAAGGAGAAATCGATCCCGATTCCTTGACGGAGCCGAAAAAGAAAGTGAGGAGCTTGGGCCAAAGCCGCGGGAAAGAGACATCGGAAAAAGGGCTTTATTGCAATTGCAAAAAACAAGTTGCGACCTTTTTCGGAAAGGCCATGCTATTTGATTCAAAAGAAGAAGTCAAAATTGCCAAAATCATTGACGAAAATAGCTATTATTTCGATCATGACCAGGAGTACCCCTACGAAGACAACCTGAGTGGACTCCGTTACGATTTCCGGCTTTTGAGAAAAGATGGATCCGACTTTAAGACGCGAATTTTCATCGAAGCAAAATGCGACAAATGCCGCGACTATACCGACCAAATGCTTGCTAAGCAGGAGCTGGTGTATAACCACGGGGATAAGTTCCTCTATTCCAACAAAAACAGCCAAGAAGAAATTGAGGATAAACTCCAAAAATTGATCAACGAAATCAAGCAAGGAATCTAATTTTCTTTTGCCAACATTCCCACAATCGTCTTGTTTTTTGCATTCGAAGCAATTCAAATGCGTTCAGGGAACGACTGTGTTTTACTAAAGGCGTGGATCAGAAGAAAGCCAAAGAAAAACTTACCCCGGAGCAATATCACGTCCTCGTCGAAAAGGGAACCGATCGCCCCTACTCCCATCCCTACACGGACGAAAGTCGGGACGGGATTTACGTCGACCCGCTTTCGGGCGAGGCCCTCTTCTCCTCGAAGGACAAGTTTCCCTCATCCTGCGGCTGGCCCGCTTTCAGTAAGCCGATCGATGAGACGGCGGTCTACGAGCAAAACGATTCCTCGTTCGGGATGGAACGCGAGGAAGTCTTAAGCGACTCCTCAAACGGTCATTTAGGTCATGTCTTCCGGGGTCCTTACGAAGGGCCGATCGGCGTTCGTTATTGCATCAACGGGAACGCCCTCCGCTTCATTCCGAAAGAAGATCTCGAAAAAGAGGGCTATGGGGCTTATCTCGTCCTCTTCAAAAAGTAAGGCGCCTTTGGGCGCTTTTCTTTTCCTCCGCCAAAAGGATGTAGGCAAAAGGGCAAAATATCCGTTACACTAATCTAAACGGAGGAATTCCTTATGGCGCAAAAGGAAACGAAATCGCATTTCGGATTAGGCTTCTTCATCGGCTTTGTGACCACCCTCGTCGTCCTCGCGGCGGCTGTGGGCATCACCGGCTATGTCCTTTATGAGCAATACGAGCCGACCGTGGCGAAGAAAGAGGAGAAACTCCTCGAGGATTACACCTCGGCCTTCGCCTCTGCCAAAACCAAGCTCGATGTGACTTTGGATTACAAATACGTCGAATGGTCTACCGATAGCGGGTCCTTCTATCTCACCGCCAAAGGCTTGGGCTCAAGCGCCGAAGTTCCAGCCACCGCTTTGACCCCGGCAATCCCGGCGATCGTCCAAAAGGAATTCGCCCTCAAAGCCCAGATTCCGGAAAACGACTATAACGACATCAAATCCAATTTGACCGCGACCCCGAAAACGGAGGGTGAACTCGCCACCAATTACGGAGCGAAAGGCATCTACTTCATCGCCAATGCCTTAGGTGAAGAAACGACCGTTTTCAAGAGCTTGACGCTCGATGGGACGCCCTGGACTTTCTAGGCCTTATTTTCTTCTTTACAATTGCCTTATTTTTGCACCAATCAAATTCAGGAAGACGGAAACGGGTTTCCCGGAATCGATTTTTGTAACAAATGTATGCTTTGACTACTGCGGGCAAAGAAAAAGAACGTAAGATTAAGGAGAACTTTTAAGGAGGTTCTATAGAACTATGAAGAAGAAGTTAGGTTTGCCGCTCATCTGCGGAGCGGTCCTCGTCCTGATGGCCCTCATCGCCATCATTCTGCCGACTGCGGATGGCCTTTATGCCGCTGGATCCGTTTGGGGAACGAGCTACAAGGTTACGCTTTCGGGCTATCAACTGATTTTTGGCGATTCCAGCGATTCGCTTAAGGCAGTTGCAGGCCTTCTCGTTGCTTGGATTTTTGTTCTGATCGCTTTGCTTGCTGGCATTCTTGGCGTTGTCATGCTCTTCTTGGGCAAAGATAAGAAAGTCGCCAAATTCGATCTTTCGACTTTAGTCCTTTGCTGCGCTGGACTTTTCCTCTTCATCGCCGGCATTCTCTTCTTCTGCGCCAAGCCGCTTTCCGATGCGGGAGATGGCGTGAAGTTGGGCATCGGTTTCATCATTTCGGGTATCGCTAGCGTTATCGGCGGTCTCTCGGGAATCGCCGCATTCGTTTGCCCGCTCGTTTTGAAGAAATAACACTGAATTGAATCCTCATCAAAGCCGCTGCGTTTCCTGACGCGGTGGCTTTTTTCGACAACGAAGGAAAATTGGCTATTGAGTTCTTCGGAGTATTTCTATTACGATGGACGAGCCAGGAGAAAAACCATGAAAAAGAAAACATTGATTCCGCTACTCGCCTTCGTCCTCTTTGCCTTAATGACCGCCGCTTGCGTCTTGCCGCTCCTCGATGGGCTTTCCTTTGAGAGCAAGACGGGAGGCTATACCGTTTTGGCAGGCTCTTATAAAGGCTTCGACCTCATTTGGGGCCGGAGCGAGACCGACAATCAGTCCGCCATGCCCATCATCCCCGGCCTCCTTGCGGGCTGGATTCTTCTCTTGCTCGCTTCCCTCGGCGGCTTAGCCCTTCTCCTTTCCGCCCCCAAAGCCAAAAAGAAATCCCATAGCGAAGTTCTTTTGGCCTTCTTTGGCCTCTGCGCCTTGACGGCAGGAATCCTCTTTTTCCTGGCAAAACCCCTCTCGAATCATCTGGACGGCTCCTATACGGGGCTCGGTTACACCACCTTCAAACTCGAACTCGGATTCCTCTTGCCCGCCATCTTCGGCGTCTCGGGCGGGGCTTTGTCCTTGATCCCGCTCTTCGTGAAGAAATAACCGGATTATGAAAAAAGCGAAGGTCGACGCCTTCGCTTTTCAAATGCCCGAATTATTTCACCGGCTTCATGAAGAAGCGGCCATAGACTTGCGAGAGCTGAACGACTTGGACGAAGCTCGTCGGATCCTCTTTGCGAATGACTTTGACGAGATCGTTTACCTCATAAGACGAAACCACCATCGTGAAGACGTAACGTTCTTTTCCCGTATAGACACCGATGCCCGTCGTCATGGTGACCCCGTGGGGCATCCGAGCAATTAAGAGTTCGCCAAGCTCTTTATTGGAACTGATCGCTTCGACTTTCATCTTTTTGTTACGAACATTGATTGTGTCGACCACAAACATGCCAACAAGCATATAGAGACCGGAATAGAAGATGCGGCTAAAGCAATCGGCAGCATAAGAAGAATCCCAAGCTGCGACCCCATTTTTTGGGTCGCCATAGGCAGCGCTCAAAAGAGCGAAGAAAATGACTGTAACGGAATTAAGCATCACGGAATATTTGCCAACCAAAGTGTTCTTTTTTAGGGCGATATAATACGCCAAAATATCAATGCCACCTGCCGAAATATCTACTTTAAAGGCTAAAGCGCTTGAAAGGCCTGTGCAAACGCCGGCAAAGAGAGCCCTGGCTAGCAAGGCGCCGTTGTCGCTCACAA
This sequence comes from Bacillota bacterium, assembly GCA_036788815.1. Taxonomy (GTDB): domain Bacteria; phylum Bacillota_I; class Bacilli_A; order RFN20; family CAG-826; genus UBA4951. The sequence goes on along the minus strand of DAIQMS010000017.1, from coordinate 14,513 downwards.
ATTTGGCCACTTCCTGAAGGGGAGGAATATTGGCTATTGTTACCAATTTGATAAAAACCGAGACCTCAATGACGTTGATGAGTGTGAAGACAGTGAACCGTTTCCCGATTCCAAGCCAAGCGAGGATAACGAGAGGTATGTTGATGACAAAGTACATAATGGAATAGGCCAAATGTTCATCGATGTCCTTCCACCCGCATAGTTCAAAAAGCAGCGTAATTACCTGGCTGACACCCGAAACGCCACCCGCGACCAGTTTGACGGCATATTGCCCGTTGACCATCACATTCTGGCCTAAGTCCATGAAGGCATTAAAGCCAAACGCAAAACACAAGGCCGAAACCGTGCTGACGATCAAAGTCCAGAAATAATCCAGTGAAGTCTTTACTGCCGGATGATCGAGCATCCAATTCTTCTCTTTCGACTTCAAATCTTCAAAAGTGTTCTTTCCCATAAGACAATTTGAATTATAAGCCCCCGAGGAAAATTAACAACCACAGGAGGCAAAAAGACGCCTTTCGTTAAAAATATCAGGCAAATTCCCCTTCTTTTCCCTCAAAATCCTCGGAGGCGCGGGGGCGCAGGAGCGCGCGAACAAAGCTTGCATTGTGAAGGGCTCCTAGAAAATGTCGTTCCTCTTGTTGCCACCCTAAAGAAGGGATGATATTATTAACACGCTGTTTCTAAGAAACAGGCTACTTTTTTGTAAGTGGAGAGGAATTGATATGATCATCTTAAAGGCAATCGGCGCCTTCTTCGTGAAAATCTGGCGCTGGATCAAAGACACCGCTTGGGTGCAGCCGCTTCTGATCGTCGGTGCGATTTTCGCGGTCATCTTCTCGATCCCGTACATCACCGAATGGGCCAATGGCTTCAATCTCACGAGCACCAACTCCTTCTACAACGCTCAAAAGCGCAACCTCGAGGGCGAAACCAACGATGCCGCTAGCGATTCTCCGGCCGATAAATTAGCCAATAGCATCTATACGAACACCGTGACGAAGTTCTATGAGAACAACGCCACCGACTTCGTCGATCTCGATACTTATGGAGATAAGTTCTTCCTGATCTTCGCCGATAGCGCCAACACCACTTCGAAGACCGCGGAAGGCGGCTTCCGTTATCTCTCCGATAACTGGAATCAATACGGCTACATCCCCTCGGATGGCAAAGCCTTCAAGTACTACACGATCTTCAAAGACGACACTTCCACCAACGATGACAACTACACCGACAATGGCAGCGCCTTCGAACGGTTCCTCTCGATCCATGTTGACCTCTTCCAGACCACGATGGAGCATCTGATGACCGCCCCGTACAAGACGCGGGCCGCCATCGGCGATGACAACTATCTCAAGTATGGCTTCGACGGGAGCGATTACTCTTCCTTCCCGGTGCCGACCGTTGCCTTGGTCGATTACACCGATACGGCGGTTAAAGATGGCCGGGCGGGCTTAAGCGAAGTCCTCTTCACCATCAGCGGTGAGACCGATACCGCGCGGGCCAACTTGCTCATCAATATGTGGAATCACACCGACGCCTATTCGAAAGACACGACGAATCTCTTCACCCGTTTGGGCTGATCCGTTCTCATTCAAATCAAGATTACCGCCTCAAAGGGCGGTTTTCTTTATATAATAAGAGGTATGGAAAAAATCACTTTTGAAACCGCCGCCGAGCTTCGGCTCGAAACCTATACGAAAGAAGCCGCTTCCTTCCCGAGCGGCGAAAATGTCACCGATTTCAGCGTGACCGCGCTCGCCCACCATCCGCTCGTGGTCCAAACCGCCGACGAGGTCCCCTTCTTCTTCTACGACCAGAAGGCTCATCTGATCGGGGCGGCCAAGCTCTCGAAAGACGAAACCCTCAAAGAATACCTTAAGACCAAGATGCATGAAATCATGGTCCAATACAACCTCCAAGGCGAAGACATCGTGGTCTATTTAGGACCGGCGCTCACCTTCAGCCATACCTTGGTTGACCGGGCGACCCTCCTCAAAGTGATGGACATGGGCTATCGGGCCTCGGCCAAACGGACGAGCGGCGTCGATTTCTTCGACGTCCCGGTCATGAACGTCTTGATGCTCCGCAAATTGGGGATCCCCGCCGCGAACATCTTCATTGATGCCCACGACACCTTCGAGTGCGACAGCCTCCTCTATTCCAAGCTTCGGGGCGACAAGAAAGAGAACCCGAGCGTGATCGAGCTTCTCCAATAGGATAAAGAAAAATAGCAAGCGGCCGGCTTGCTATTTTTTATCGTGTTCTTGGTAATAGCGGACGACGACCGGCGGCACGAGCGGCGTGATATCCACCCCATTCGAATGGAGCTGGTTGATCGTGCTCGAGGAAATGAAGGTCTCTTCCTTCCGGGACATGAAGAAGACCATGTCGATCTCCGGGTCCGCGAATTCGTTGGCGGCCGCGAGTTGAAATTCGTATTCGAAGTCGGTGACGGCGCGGAGGCCACGGATCAAATGCTTCGCCCCCACTTTCTTGCAATAGTCGACCGTGAGGCCGGGGTAGAAATCCACCTTGACGTTGGGGAGGCCTTTGACCGCCTCCTTCATCATCGACAGGCGCTCCTCAACCGAGAAAGCGCTCTTCTTGGAAGGATTGACCGCCAAGAGAAGAATGACCTCATCAAAAACCTTGAGCGAGCGTTTGAGGACGTCCAAATGCCCATTCGTGATCGGATCGAAGCTTCCGGGATACACCGCGATGCGCATAGGCATTACCTCCTGAGGATCCAGACATCCGTCCGCCCATAATGATACCGCTTTGCGGCTCGAAAGAGGGAAAAGGGCGGTTCGACTTCCCCTTCAAATTCCAAAACCACGATGCCCTGATCGGCGAGGATATTCTCCTTCACGAGCCGTTCGGGAACGTTCTTATAGACTCCTTTCATCGCATAGGGCGGATCGAGGAAAACGATGTCGAAGCGGAGTCCCGAATCCCGAAAGGACGTCAGTTCCGCATCGAAATCCCCGCAAAAAGCCTTTCCTTCGGCCTTTAAGGCCGCGATGTTCTTTTGAATGACGGCATAGGCTTCCGGCGCCGAATCGACGAAATAGGCTTCCTTGGCGCCGCGCGAGAGCGCTTCAAGTCCCAAAGCGCCGCTTCCGGCGAAAAGGTCGAGGACTTCGGCTCCGCGGAAATCCATCGCGAGGGCATTGGCCACCGCCTCGCGGACCATCGACTTGGTCGGCACGGTCAAAGTAGACGGGGTCTCAATCACCCGAGAGCGATACGTTCCGCCAGCGATCTTGAGCATCAATGGGCTCCTTCGAAAAGACTCTTCTTCCGGAAAGGCGAAAATAGGATGTCGTCGAGGGCCATATAGAGATCCCGGACTGGGATATAGGCCGCATTGTAGGCTTTCGATAACGGGTGCTCATCCAAGGCGAGTTTTGCCTGATAAAGGGCTTTTTGCAAGGCCAGGGCTTCCGGATCCGTTTCCTTATGGTAGTTGAGGCAATCCTCGTAATCGCGTTCTGCCGCATCTTTCTTCTTGGCGAGCTCAATCACTTCAGGCGAGGAGGTCAAAGCCTTTTCCGCCTGGTCGAGCGCCAAAACACGGGGATCCCCTTTGAGGGCGTCCCTTAACGAAGCCAGATCATCGAGCAGTTCTTTTTCCACGGGTTTTATTTTAAGGTTTTTTCGCGGAGCGTGCTACAATACGTTTGTTATGCTACGCATTGTTAAAGATAACGCCAAATCCATCCACTCCGTCTCCAAAGAAGTGGCTCTCCCCCTGAGCGCGGAGAAAAAAGCCCTTCTCGATGAGATGCTCGCTTATCTCAAAGAAAGCCAGGATCCCGCTTTTCGGGAGAAGAATCCCAAAGTCCGCGAAGGGATCGGCCTCGCCGCGCCCCAAGTCGGCGTCAATGAGCGGATGCTCGTGATTTCCTATCCGATCGACGAAGAAGGCCACCGAACCGAATACGAGCTCGTGAACCCGAAGATCGTCGTCTCCTCGATCAAGAAATGCTATCTCGCCAGCGGGGAAGGCTGCCTTTCGGTGGACCAGCCCCATCCCGGAAAGGTCTATCGCGACTTCCGAATCCAGGTCAAAGCCTACAACGCGCTTCTCGGCCAGGACGTCCTCATCAAGGCGGAGGGCTACGACGCGATCGTCCTCCAGCACGAAATCGACCACTTGAACGGCATTCTTTTCTACGATCACATCGACCCCCAGAACCCCGATAAAGAAATCCCGGGTTCGATCGCCATCGGCTAAATTCCGTTTTTCCTTGTCTCAGTAAAGCGTTTTCATTGATTTTGAGCACGCTCTTCCTTGCGCGAGAGCGCGCACGTGTTATCATTGAGGCGCTGGTTTATTTCGAAATAGGAATAATCATGCCGTTTTATTTTGGAGGCCGTTTATGGCTAGGTTAGATTCATCAGTCAATGTGTTTGCTTTGGGCGGGCTCGGCGAGGTAGGCAAGAACACCTATTGCGTCGAGACGGAGCGCTCGATCATCCTTTTGGATGCCGGCGTTCGCTTCCCGGAAGCCAACCTCCCGGGCGTCGATTACGTGATCCCGGATTATACGTATCTCAAGAACAACCGGAGCAAGATCCGGGCTCTTTTCATCACCCACGGCCACGAAGACCATATCGGAGGCATCCCCTTCTTGATTCGGTCGGTTTACATCCCGGTGATTTACGCTCCGCGGCTCGCGGCGGCCTTGATTCGCCACAAACTCGAAGACGCCCGCATCAAGGATGATGTGAAGATCGTCGAATACGATTCGAACTCCGTCATCAATATCGGCGACGAATTCAAAGTGTCGTTCTTCCGGGTCACCCACTCGATTCCGGATTCCTTTGGCATCTGCATCGACACCTCGGAAGGCCGGATCATCGATACCGGCGACTTCAAGATCGACCTCACTCCGGTCGGCCCGAACTTCGAACTCGATAAATTGGCCCGGCTTGGCACCGAAGGCGTCGATCTCCTTTTGAGCGATTCGACCAACGCCGAACTCGAAGGCTACACCCCTTCCGAAACCAATGTCCGGAGCGGCGTCGAAGAGATCTTCGACAAGGCCCCTGGCCGCATCATCGTCTCGACTTTCTCGAGCAACATCAACCGTATTCAGCAAGTCGTCGAAGTCGCGGTCGAGCATAAGCGCAAAATCTGCATTTTGGGCCGCTCGATGGAGACCGTGGTCGGGATCGCCCGTCAATATGGCTACATCAAAATCCCGGACACCTCGCTCATCACTGACGAAGAAGTCCGCGGCTACAAAGCCGGCGACATCTGCATTCTTTGCACCGGAAGCCAAGGCGAGGCGATGGCCGCCCTTTCGCGGATTGCCAATGGCGATCACAAGAACATTCACATCATCCCGGGCGACACGATCGTCTTCTCTTCGAACCCGATTCCCGGCAACGGCGCTTTGATCGACCGCTTGGTCAACAATCTCGTCAAGCAAGGCGCGGACGTCAAACAGAACAGTTTGGCTTTCTCGCTTCACTCGTCGGGCCACCCTTCGCGCCAAGAGCTCCGGCTCATGCTCCGGCTCGTCAATCCGAAGTACTTCATGCCAGCCCACGGCGAATACCGAATGCTGAAGCTCCATGGGCAAGTCGCCCAGTCCTTGGGCATCCCCGCCGATCACATCTTCATTTGCGATAATGGCGATACCTTGACTCTCAAGGGCCATAAAGTCACCCGCGGCGGGCACGTCCCGGCCGAGGATGTCTACATCGACGGCAATGACCTCGATGGGCTTTCGAGCGCGGTCATCAATGACCGGGATCAGCTCAAGAGCGATGGCATGGTCGCCGTTCTCGTCACCATCAATTCGCGCACCAACACGATGGTCGTGCCTCCGATCGTCTACGCCCGCGGCTTTGCGGCGGCCGGCGATAGCCACGTCATCCGCCACAGCCAGATGCACGCCGAAGAGGCGATCCGCAACCTGATGCAGAGCAAATGCACCTTCAGCGACATCAAAGCCACGATCAAAAACGAAGTGTCTTCCTACATCTTCCGCAAGACTGAGCGGAACCCGATGATCATCCCGGTCATCATGAACGTCAACGAGTAAAAAGGAGCAAAGAAAGCATGTTGATTCTCGCCAGCGGTTCGCCGAGACGGAAAGAGCTTCTCAAGAAGATCACCCCGTCGTTCACCGTCATCGTCCCCGACATTGATGAGCGTTCGATCGACAGTTCGGTCGACCCTAAAGATCTCCCCGAAGAAGAATCGCGCCTGAAGGCCTACACCGTCCATGCCCTCTATCCGAACGACCAGGTGCTTGCCTGCGATACCGTCGTCATCTTGGATGGCGAAATCCTCGGCAAACCCCACTCGGAAGAGGAAGCGGTCCAGATGCTTCTCAAACAAAGCGGCAAGAAGCAGATCGTCCTTTCGGGCTACACCTACATCTCGCCGACCCGCGAAGTCACCCGGAGCGTCTCCACCGCCGTCTACTTCAACAAGCTGACGGAAGAAGAAATCCGCGCCTATGTCAAAAAATACCAGCCGCTCGACAAGGCTGGCGCTTATGGGATCCAAGATGAGGCGGGCCTCATCAATCGGATCGAAGGCTCTTACGACAACGTGATGGGCTTCCCAAGCGAGGACATCGCTTGGCACGTCTTCGCCCGCAACCGCTAATCGGTGAAAATCGCCTCGTAAACCGCTTTGGCGTTCGTCTTGATCACCAAGGTCAGCTTGTCGCTCTTTTCGATGAATCCGGTCACGCCGGCCTCTTCTAGCAGGGGCCGGTTTATTTTGGTGTAATCCTTTAAGGAAACGACGATCCGCGATCCGATGAGCTCATGGGCGAGGATGTTCTCTTCCCCGCCGAGGGCGGAGAGATATTTGCTCTGATCGACCTTCGGGGCTTTCTTCTTGGCCTTGCCTTGGTGGTAAAGAAAACTGAAAAGGAAATAGAGCCCGATCAGCGCCGCGACGCCGAGAAGAACGATCCACCAAAGATTCTGAAAGAAAAATTTGTCTGTTTCATCCGAAAAAATGCTAATTCGTTCCATGGAAGGTATAATAGCACAAGAAGGAGTCACTATGAGTAACGCCATTGAAATCGAAGCCAAAGCCCTAGTCAAAAAGAATGAGTACGAAAAGATCGTTTCTTTGTTCAAGGATTATCCCTCCTACAATCAAACGAACTACTACATCGACGATGCGAAAAACATCCTCCGCAAAGAAGGGATCGCCCTTCGGGTCCGCGAGAAAGGCGGCCTCTATGAGATGACCCTGAAGACCCCGTTATCCCAAGGGCTTTTGGAGAAGAGCTGCGTCTGGACCAAAGACAAGTTTGTCGATTTCAAAGAAAACGGCATCTTCCCAGAAGGCGACATCAAGCGCTTCCTCACGATGCTCGATATCGATGTCTCTTTGCTCAAGATCCGCACTTCGCTCACGACCAAGCGTATCGACGTCCCTTATGAAGGTGGCAAGCTTTCGATCGATGAGAACCACTACTCGGGGCTCGTCGACTACGAAATCGAACTCGAATACAATAACGAGCCCGAAGCTGAGCGCCTCCTCAAGGAGCTGCTCGAGAAGAACGGGATCCCCTTCTTGCTCAACAAGAAGACCAAGGTCTCGCGCGCCTTCGATGCCCTCGCCAAATAAGAAAGCAAATAGCAAAGAAAAAACCGTTTCCTTCCGGGAGACGGTTTTTCATTTATCCTAGCAAAACGGCCTTACTTTTTGATTTTGAGCAAGCCTTGGATGTCCTTCGAAGGATCGCAATCTCCGAAGGTCGGGCACTCTTCGTCGCTGCAGGCCATCTCGGCGATGCGGCGGGCCCGCGGGATGAAGGTCCGAATCTCTTCGGCGTTGTAGCCGACTTGGACCCGGTGATCGTCGACAATGATCGGCCGGCGGAGAACCGACGGATTCTTGCGAATGAAGTCGATCAATTGCGAGACCGTCATATTGTCGAAATCGATGTCATTCTCTGACACGATTTTGCTGCGGGGAGAGATGATGTCATCGGTGCCGTCTTCGGCTTTGGAAATGATCTCCATCAAGTCATCTTTCGACAGCTCTTTTCCGAAGATGTCTTTTTGCTCGTAGGGGATATTCTGATCATCGAACCACTTTTTCACTTTTCGGCAGCTCGAACAGCTCGGGGAATAATAGATTTTAATCATACGAAAGCATTGTAGCACTGCTGTCAATCTTTTCATCGCTCTTTTTTTGTTACGGAAGAAAAAGGAGGCAAGGAGGAACCCTCTTAGCCTATAATACCTATGCCTTAAACGCGTTATGGAAAAGAAACTGATCGCCATCGACCTTGATGGCACCCTCCTCAATGACAAGATGACCCTGACCTCTTTTTCGTGCGAAGTGCTGCAAACGCTGCTCGAAAAAGGCCATATCGTCGTCCTCGCCAGCGGTCGCCCTTTGAGAGCCCTTTATCCTTTTTATGAGGCGATCGGCTCCTCTTGCCCGGTCATCGCCTATAATGGCATGCTCGTCACGAACCCCCAAGACCCCTCGTTCCCCGAATTAAAACGCACTTTCCCCCAAGCCTCGATTCGCTCGATTGCCCAAGGGAGCCACAATCTCGTCACCTCGATGGTCGCGGAAGGCGAGAAAATGATCTATCTCAAAAAAGAAGACACCTACCTCGAGAAATACTTCCCCCACCGTTTCTACCCCCACGTGATCGGACCGCTCGAAGAGACTTTGAACGAAGATCCGTTCACCGCCGTCTTCAAGTCGACGCATGCGAAAGACCAGGCCCTGGAAGAACTCGTCACGAAAGAAAAAGGAATCCAGCTCCGCCACTGGAGCAAGAGCTTCTATAGCGAGGCCAATTACCCCGATGTGAGCAAAGGCTCCGCTTTAAGGTATCTCGAAAAGGAATTAGGGATCACGAAAGAAGACGTCTATGCCTTCGGCGACAGCGAAAACGATCGGGAGATGCTCCTCGAAGCAGGGCATCCTTACGCCGTTTTCCACTGCAAATCCCGTGCGCTTTCGCGGGACTTCCCCGTAACGAAAAAGAGCAACGACCACGATGGCGTTGCTCTTACTCTTAAGGAATTGCTGCTTAAGCCTTGATGCCTAAGAACGCTTTAAGATCGGCGCTCATCTTTTTGGCCCGTTCCTCTAAGCCCTCGCCTTTTTTGGCGAACGCTTCGATGTAGAACTTGCACTTCGGCTCGGTGCCGCTCGGGCGGACCGCCAGCCAGGAGGAATCTTCAAACATCAGTCGGACGACCTCGCTCTTTTCGAGCGCGATCTTCGTGGTGTGCCCATCCGGATAGGTGGTCACGCCTTTCATGTAATCCTCGACCGCCACGACCTTCATCCCCGCCAGACTCTTCGGCGCGTCGACGTGGAGCTTGTCCATGATCGTCTTCATCTCGGCCTGGCCTTCGGAGCCCTCGAAGTAGATGTTATCGGTGATCGTCGCGTGGTAGCCGTATTTCTTCTCGAGCGCATCATAGGCGACATCGAGCGGGATGCCTTTGAGGTGATACCAGAGCGCCATCTCGCAATAGAGCAAGATCGCCTGGATCCCGTCTTTGTCCCTGACGAACGGGGCGATGAGGCAGCCATAGGACTCTTCGTAGCCGAATTCGAAGACCGGGCCTTTCCCGAGTTCTTCATAATGGTCGATCCGGTCGCCGATGTACTTGAAGCCGGTCAAGAAGCTTTCGTTCTTGAGGCCATAGCTTTTGGCGATCTTGCGACCTAAGTCGGAGGTCACGATGGTATCGTACATGACGCCATTCTTCGAAAGGAGACCCATCCGCTTCCGCTCCTGGAAAATATAGTCCATGAGAAGGGCGGCCGACTGGTTGCCGGTGAAACGCTCATAGGTGCCTTTGCTCGAAAGATAGCCCACTCCGCAGCGGTCGCCATCGGGATCGGTCATCACGATGAGATCGGCTTTCATCTTCTCAGCCAATTTGATCGGCTCGATGAACGCTTCGGCGGTCTCGGGGTTCGGGGAAAGAGTGCCCGAGAAATCCGGATCGTGAGTGCATTGTTTCTGCACCGGGATCACGTCATAGCCGCAATTCTTGAAAACCCGCATTGCATTCTCGTACGAGGTGCCATGCTGGGGGGTATAGATGATCTTGAAGCCCTTCTTCGGGAGCTGAGGATTGATTTGGATCGCCTCGACGTCTTTGACATAGGCATCGTCGAGCGAGGAATCAATCGTGACGGTTTCGCCCGCGATCGGGGCTTTTTTGGCCTCGACGGTGAGCTCATCCGGCAAAGAGGCGATGATCTCCAATAGCCGGGCGATCTTGTCCGGGACGAGCTGGCAGCCATTCTCGTCATAGACCTTGTAACCATTGTATTGCTTCGGGTTATGCGAGGCGGTCACCATGATGCCGCCGACGGTGTGGAGGTAGCGGACCGCGTAAGAAAGCTCGGGAGTCGGACGGAGCGAATCGAAGATATAAGCCTTGAGGCCCATCTCGTTGAGGAGCCGGGCGCTTTCGAGCGTGAATTGGCGGGAGAGATGGCGGTTATCGTGCGAGATCACGACGCCCCGGGTTTTCGCATCGGGGAATTTCTCGAGGAGAAACATCCCAAAGGCAATCGTGGCTTTCTGGACCGTGAAGGTGTTCATCCGGTTGGTGCCGGGGCCTAAGACCCCGCGCATTCCAGCGGTGCCGAATTCGATATCTTGGAAGAAGGCATCGTCTTTGGTTTTTTGGTCCATCGCCTTCAAGAGGGCTTTGTCCTCCGAAGAGACCTTTGCCGACGCGAGCCAGCGCGCGTAATTCATCTCCACCACTGAAGCCATGTCTTTGTCCTCGCTTTCACTTCATTTTATCACCCGCGCGCAAGGTGGCAACTAAACGCGCTTCCTCTTCCGAAAGAGGGCTGACGAACGTCTTGTCTTTGAGGATCACGAGAACGCCGCCCACGTTTTTGAAGGAGAGCGATGTCGCGTGAAGGAACTGATGGTCGAAGCCATATACGGCTTTATAGTGGCGATTTGCGGAGAAATCGCCATATTTTCCATCGCCGATGATCGGGTGATCAATCGACTGGAAATGAACGCGGATCTGGTGGGTTCGTCCAGTGACGAGTTCGGCTTCGACGAGGGTCGAATCCCCGAAGTTCTCCTGAACGACGTAACGGGTAAGACTTTCTTTCCCGCCTTCTTCGACGGGGCAGACGCTCACGAGCCCGCTTTCGGGGTTCTTCTTGAGCGGGGCGTTGATCTCGCCCTTGCCCTTAAGGACGCCCGCGACGAGAGCGGTATAGCGTTTATCGATCTCGGTTCGGTCTTTGAAAAGCTCTTCAAGTTCCTTGAGCGCGGCATCGGTCTTCCCGAAGACGACCAATCCGGCAGTGTTCCGATCGAGCCGGTGGGCTGGCGACGGGACGAAAGCATGGTTATTCGGATCGAATTCACCTTTGAAATAGAGATAATCCAACACCTTGCGGGCCAGGGTATTCCGCTTCTCTTCCTCATCGCCGATCACGAGGAGGCCCGAGGGCTTATCGACGATCAAAACGGCCTCATCCTCATAGACGATCGGATAAGGCAACATTGCCTTGGTGGCTTCGCGCGGTTTGGCGAAGTCCGCCAGTTGCTGATCCGTGACATAAATCCGCACGACATCCCCTTCTTGGAGGATGTAATCTTTGTGAATCCAATGCCCATTGGCTTTGATATCTTTCTTGCGGAAGGCTTTGTAGATGTAGCCTAACGGGGCTTCCGAGAGGTAACGGCGCACGAATTTCTCAGCCTTTTGGCCGGAATTTTTCGAATCGATGATGATTTCTTTCATACGTTGGAAATTATAACATAACGGACATTGAAAAACGGGGCGCAACACCCTATAATTCCCTTTGCCACGCGAAACGCGTGGAGGAATACCCAAGTGGCTGAAGGGGCGGGCTTGGAAAGCTCGTAGGCTCTTAACCGGGCGCAAGGGTTCGACTCCCTTTTCCTCCGCCAGTGACAAAAAAGCCCGACCAGACGCAAGTTTGATCGGGTTTTCTTTTGGCTAAAAAGGAAAAATAGCTTGGAGTTAATCCCGTTTGATCCCCAGGCAGGCAAAGGCGGCACCCGTCAAGTAGCGTTCTGCCACGGAAAGAAGATCGTCATCGGGAGTGTAACGCCCTTGGATGAAGGCGTTGAGGATGTCGGTCCGGTTATGAAAATAGGTGAAGAGCAAGAAATTGGTTTCCGCCTCGTTTTGGATCCGGGTCGGCCCGTAGGTCAAAAGGACTTTCCGCATCTGATCATAGAAAGGGGCCAGGGCTTTTTGAACCGTGGCGGCATCGTAATAGCTCGACGCGAGATAGTGATGAATATAAACGGTTTCTTTCTTGAGCGAAAGAGCCCAAAGCAACGCAGGTTTATAATCCTCAAACGTCACTTCTTTCCCCTTGAGAAGGGCAACTTCGGCGATCCGGTCTTTCTTGAGGGGCTCGCAGGCTAAAAGGAAGGTCGCGTTCATCAAATCCGCTTTGGTTTTGAAATGGGTGAAAATCACCGGTTCGGAGATTTCAAGTTTCTTGGCGATTTCCTTGGTCGAAACCAAACCGGTTCCCACCTTCATCGTCATCTTCATGACCTCGATCATGATTTTCTCATTGATGTTCGGGACTAACTTTCGTCTACCCATACCCCTTAATACCCCTGCTTTCATTTTCATTATATCGGGATGCTATTCTCAATGCACGTGGAATTATAATATAGTAAACACTTTATAATTTTATACGATAAAATCTTGCTTCTTCATGCCATTGTTTAATTTTATCGAATCGGTTTCATTCCGTGCGATAAATGAAAAGATACCTCCGAAGAAAAAAGTCCTCCCTTTTTTCGTCAACAAAAAACCTCCCCACCATCGTGAGGAGGTTCAAGGATCGTCTTAGTCTTTCTTCACCGGAGTGGAAGCAACTTCCGTTGCGGCCGGCTGAGCAGCAGGAGCTGGGGTGGCCGGAGCGCTTTGCGAGATGACTTGCAAACGCTGCTGGCGCCGGAGGGCCCGTTCCTCATCGATGTCGCTCTTCTTGGCAAAGATGTTGAGGTAGATGACGGAGATGAAGGCCGCGCCGATGATGAGGATCACGCCGAACCAACGGTAGTTCATCATCATGACTTTCTTGAAAGAGGCTTCGCCCAAAAGAATCCAGTTTTCGCTGGTTTTGCCCGGGAGATAATCCCCGACGATGCCGAGGATCACCATCACGAGTCCCGCCAAAGCGATCGTTCCCGAAATCGCAATCCACGCAATCTCGGCGCCCGATACTTTAGCGCTGTTCTTTTGTTCTGCTGCTTCTTCCATAATTCTTCGTTCCTTAGAGATAAGTTATTAGGCTTTCGGAGCGCCGGTCTTCGGATCGATTTCGACCGGTTTTTCATCAGTCGGCTGAGCGGCTGCCGGAGCGGCAGTGCCTTTGATCTTCTGATCATCGTTCTTGGCTTGTTCGACCAAAGCGTTGATGAGCGGGACATAGATCTCGCGGAACGCCGGTTCGACTTCGCGGACGTATCCAGCAACGGCATCCTGGGTCTCTTTGATGATATCCGGGAAGCTCTTGCCCATCGGGAGGTCACGACGGCCGGTCATGAAGTCCACCATCAGGAAGACTTTGTCTTGGACCGAGTTGTAACGCTCATCGGTGAGATGGCAATTGGCACGGACAATGTTGAGATCTTGGATCGTCTCGTTGATGTCGTTCCCGATGAAACGGGAAGCGGCGCTCTCTTCGCCTTTGGCTTCGCGGCGGGCTTGGTTATAGTCGCCGAAGAGTTTGACGAGTTGAGCCGAAAGCGTCATATAGGCCACGCCGCGATAGAGGCGCTCTTCAGCGAGGTCCACCGCCGCAGCTTCGGAAACATCGACGTTGTTCTTCTTCGCGTCGTTGATGATGCCAATGCACATCGCCTCGATGTTCTCGTGAATCGGAAGGACCCCTTTGAAAATCGCAAGATGCTGGGCATGATCGACCCGAAGGCCATCGTCGGCCAGCTTCAAGATGGTCGAGGAATCGCCATAGACCTGATCATAGAAATCACGGATGGTCTTCTCGAGGTTCTTGCCATTGTCGCCCGAACGATCAAGGATGCTCTTGAGCGGGGTCGGCTGATCGACCTCGACGAGGATCGAGCGTTTCTTCTCTTTGAAAAGCGCCACGTCATAGGCGTCTTTGGGTAACGTGTACTCGAGCGAATCGCGGACGACGACCTTGTAATGGATGAGGGTCGTCAGAACTTCAGAAATCTGATTCATTTGGAATTGCTTCCTTCCTTTTTTGTGTCGGAGACCTTGCTATTCTCCTCCGATGGGTAGATATAGCTTTCAAGGTCATAGAAGCGCTTGATCACATGCGAGGCGTGCTTCTGAACGGCCTCGGGCGAATGTTCCATGCAGAAGCTTTCTTCTTTGAAGGCTTCGAACATCGAGATATCGTTCCCGGAGTCGCCAATGACTAGAACATTATCGCGAGAGAGGTGGTTGTAATCAAGATAAAACGCTATCCCTTCGCTCTTGGAGGCGCCTTTCGGCGTGATCTCGATGCACTGCTCAACCCA
>DAIQMS010000016.1:28416-30931 GCA_036788815.1 Bacillota bacterium | reverse complement strand
CGATCTTTGGAGCATTTTCGATTTCCTGATGCCCGGCTATCTCGGCTCTTATGAATCCTTCCAAAAGGAGTACATCAAAGAAGACCATTCGCCCCGCTTAAGGAAACTTGTGGCGCCCTTCCTTCTTCGGCGAAAGAAAGAGGACTTCCTCAAGGACCTTCCGAAGAAGAGCGTCTCCGTCATCACCCTTGATATGGGCGAGGAGGAACGGAAGCTTTATGACGCGACCCTCTTGGAGGCCAAACACCTCTTGGAACAAGGCGAAAAAGGCGTGCCGATCTTCGCTCTTTTGACCAAATTACGCGAGATCTGCGTGGATTCTTCCTCTTTCTTCGAGAAGATGCCGCCGGTCTCGGCGAAGCTCGGCTACGTGCTCGATGCCCTCAAGGAAGCGGTGGAGGAAGGCCATAAGATTCTGCTTTTCTCCTCCTTCACCAAGGTCCTTGATCACCTCCGTTATCTTTTGGATGAGGAGCAGATCCCTTCCTATTCGATCACGGGGGACACCCCGGCTTCCCTAAGACTCAAGATCGCCGATTCCTTTAATCACCAGGACCAGGTCCGGATTCTTTTGGTCTCGCTTAAGGCGGGCGGGACGGGCCTCAATCTCTTCGGGGCGGACACCGTCTATCATTTGGATCCCTGGTGGAACCTCGCAAGCGAAGAGCAGGCGACCGATCGGGCCTATCGGATCGGGCAAAAGAGGCCGGTCAGCGTCTATAAGCTCGTTTGCCATGATTCGATTGAGGAGAAAGTACTTCTCCTCCAAGAAAAGAAAAAATCGCTCTATCGGAGCGTGATCCAAGAGGGCGATGAAGGCATTAAGAAGCTTTCGCTCGAAGAACTGATGAGCCTCTTATCCTAAACGAGCTTCAAAGAACCTTGAGCGATCAGCTCGCCGCTTCTCCGGTCGAAAAGAAGAATCTCCCGTCCGGAGAAAGAGAGGCGGGCTTTGGCGCCGGTCTTGTAGTCGACCCCACCGAAAATGACGCTGGTGAGAAGATAGATGCCGATCCTTAACTTAAGGGTGGTCTCTAAGCCTGAGGGGAGCGCGCTATAGATCTCGCTTTCGAGAAGCCCTTCATCATCGACTTTGACGAACTCGGGGCGGATTCCCAAAACATATTCATCTTCGGGGATGATTTTTTCGTTTCGGCTTTCGAGCTGGGCCCGGACCGTATTGATATGGAAGTTATAGGATTGATCGGCGTTCTCTTTGGCCACATAGCCCTTTTCTTTGCGGGCCTTTTCTTTTTCCTTGTGCTCTTTGAGGAGTTTGGCGTCTCTTTCTTTCCTAGAAGTGGCGAGGTCGACATAGGTATTGGGCGTGAAGATGGCCTTCACATCATCGAGCATCGTGAGGGCGATGTTCTCGCCTTCTTGCTTCGCCTTCACCAAAAGGAAATTGATCGCTGGACTTCCGACGAAATCCGCGACGAAGAGGTTGGCGGGCTTTTTATAGACATCCAGCGGGGCATCCACTTGCTGGAGCACGCCGTTATTGACGAGGCAGATCTTGCTTGAAAGCGTCATGGCCTCGAGTTGATCGTGGGTCACGTAAACGAAGGTCGAATTGGTCTCAAGGTGCAGCCGTTTGAGCTCGCTCCGCATCTCAAGCCGAAGCTTGGCGTCGAGGTTACTGAGAGGCTCGTCCATGAAGAGGACTTTCGGGCCGGGCGCAAGAGTTCGGGCGATGGCCACCCGTTGCTGCTGGCCGCCTGAGAGCTCATTGGGGTAGCGGTCCATGAATTCGCCGATCTTGACGATTCGGGCGACATCCCGGAGTTTGAGATCGATCTCCTCCGCGTCGAGGCGCCGCACTTTGGTGACGGGCTTCCCATCCCGCAGATAAATCCCTTCTTCGGAAAGCGAGTAGCCTTTGTTTTCGATGCCCGCCAAAATGCCATCGGCCTTCTCGGCGAAGCGTTTCGATTCCGTTTCGGCCTTGGCTTGGAGTTCGCCTTTCGGAACCGTTTCCAAATGGAGGCCGAAAAGCTCTTTGGCCGCCATCCAAGAGATCTTGTACTCATCGACAATCGCTAAGAGGGTTTTGCTGAGGTCTACCTGGCCATTTTCATCAAGCCCCGAGCGAAGGACTTCGATAAACGAAGTGGGTTTTGCAAGGATTTCCGAAAGGCGGAGGTATTTCAGGTACTCGGTGCTCTTGAGAGGCATCTCCTCTTTGATGTTCTCAAGTCCGAAGGCGATGTTCTTATAGACCGTCATATTCGGCCAGAGGGCATAGTTTTGGAAAAGGAAGCCAACCCGTCTCCGATTCGGGGGGATGTTGACTCCGGTCTTGCTATCAAAGACGGTCTCGCCATTGATCGTGATCTTGCCGCTCGTGGGGGTCTCAAGCCCCGCAATCATCCGGAGGGTCGTGGTCTTGCCACAGCCTGAAGGCCCGAGAAGCGTCACGAAAGAACGATCCTCGATCGTGAGATTGAGGTGGTCAACGGCATAAAAGCCGTTCCATTCTTTGCTGACGTCTTGGAGAACGATTTTGGGCATGGGT
>DAIQMS010000016.1:0-28316 GCA_036788815.1 Bacillota bacterium | reverse complement strand
GTCTCCATGCCGGCGGGCATGGCCGAGTAGATCTTGCCTTCGAGGAGGGCCTTATCCGGCTTGGCTTCGGTCTGGACGAATTCCGGACGGATGCCGAAGAGGAAGTCCTCATCATTCGGCACGTATTCTTCTTCGACGGCGTCTTCTTCGACTTTGGCGATCCGATACTTGAAGAGGCTGTCTTTGTTGTCTTTCTCAACGAAGTTCTTCTCCTCTCCCCGTTCGGCCAGTGCTTTGTTTTCGAGGGCGATCTCATCTGAGAGACCCTTCCGCCAAGCATCCATCGAGAAGGCTTTGGCGGGGGTAAACGTGAACTTCTCTTTGCCTTTGAAGTAGGTGAAGGAGAAAGTTCCGTCTTTGTTTTGGTGGCCTTTCGCCTCGATGAAATTGATCGAAGGATTGCCCACGAAGTCGGCGACGAAGAGATTGGCGGGCCGGCGGTAGACGTTGAGCGGGGCGTCGTATTGCTGAAGGACCCCGTTATTGATGAGGCAGATCTTGGTGGCTAAGGTCATGGCTTCGAGTTGATCGTGGGTGACATAAACGAAGGTGGCTCCTAAGTCGGCATGGAGACGCTGAAGCTCGGCCCGCATCTCAAGCCGGAGCTTGGCATCGAGGTTGCTGAGCGGCTCATCCATGAAGAGGACGGAGGGCTTCGGGGCTAAGGTGCGCGCAATGGCGACACGTTGCTGCTGGCCGCCGGAGAGTTCGCCGGGATAACGATCCATGAACTCCCCGATTTTGACGACGCGGGAAGCGCGGCGGACCGTGATATCGACTTCTTCGGAGCTGAGATGGCGTTTCGCCTTTTGGACTTCGCCATTCCTGAGGAGCTCGCCCTTATCCGAGAGGGTGAAGCCCTTGTTGAGGCTTTCTTGTTTGGCTTTCTTCGCCGCTTCTTCGAAGGCGAGCGCGGCATTCTTGGCTTCGGCCGAGGGATCCGTTTTCGCTTCGAGATGGAGCGAATAGATCGCTTTGGCTTCTTTCCAGGAAAGGTCTAAGAGGTCAATCAGGTGCACCATAGCGCGCATCTCGTTGATCTTGCCGCCTTTTTCTTTGGTGTCGTTCACGCACTTGATGATGTCTTTCTCCCGGAGGACTTCCTTCGCGAGTTTGACATTCGAAAGATACTCTTCGTTATAAAGCGGCATCTCTTCCTTGATGTTCTTTAAGCCGAAGGCAATGTTCTTATAGACCGTCATATTCGGCCAGAGGGCGTAGTTCTGGAAGAGGAAACCCACGTGGCGTTTGGCCGCCGGGACGTTGATGCCCGCTTTCGAATCGAAGACGACCTGATCGCCGATCGTGATCTTGCCGCTCGTCGGAGTTTCAAGGCCCGCGATCATGCGGAGAGTGGTGGTTTTGCCACAGCCCGACGGACCCAAGAGGGTGACGAAGGAGTGGTCTTCCATGACCAGGTTGAGGTCATCGACGGCGTAGAAGCCGCCGTAGCGTTTGCAAATGTGCTCCAATACGATCTTTGGCATAACTATTTCCCTCCAATGCCTTTGTCGAGCGATGCGCCCGTGAGAATATTCGTCAAGAAATTGACCAAGAGAATGACGACGATGATGATGAGGTTGATGCCGTTCGAGAGCCCATAGAGGTTCATTTCATCGAAGTAGCCTAAGAGCGTGGTGACAATACGCCCATCAGCGCAGAGCATCATGAAGAGGGTCCATTCCCGCATCGAGGTGATGAAGGGGAGGAGGTAACCCGAGAGAATCGAGCTCTTCTGGATCGGCATGATGATCTTGGTCATCCGTTTCCACCAAGGAATACCCTCAATGATCGCGCTTTCCTCGATTTCGCCCGAGATCTGCATCATCGCGCTTTGAGACGCTCTCGAAGCGAAGGGGATGTACTTGATCGTGCCGACGAGAATGAGAAGGAAGAAGCTATTCCATAAGCCTAATTGCGAGCCGAAGACGAAGTAGGCCGCGCCGACCGAGAGCGAAGGGAGCAAATAAGGCAAGAAGGCCATATTGCCGACGTAGTTCGCCCATTTGGATTTGCGGTTCTTCGCGACGGCATAACCGACGAGTAAGCCGATTGTGCCGGCGAGCAAGGCGCAGCAGACGGCGACAAGAAGCTGCCCACCGAGGGCGGTTCGGATCATTTGGTTATAGAGGATGCCGTTTTGGCCATACATGCCATTTTCGCCGCCCGAATTTTGGGTGTCCCACCATTTGGTGGTCCAGGAGGTGTAGTCGCCGCGGGTATTCATGAAGGTTCCGAGGGCGAAGCTCACGACCGGATAGATCGAAGTGAAGGTGGTGAGAATGACGAGAAGCGTCGCAATGAGCCAACCTCCGGCTTTGCCGAGGTTCGTTTTGCTGGCCTGGCCGCTTTTGCCGGTGACGGTGGTGTATTGCTTCCGGCCGCTTGTCGAACGCTGATTGATGAGAAGGATCGTGACGCCGATCAGCATCATGACGAGTGAGATGATGTTGCTCCCGCCCCGCATATTCGCCTCAATATCCATGTATTTCGTAGCTAAAGTGTCATAAAGGAGGTAGTGGGGGACCGGGTAGGAACCGACCGCGCTCGAGAAGACGAGAAGGATGGTGCTGAGGACGGCGGGCATGACGATGGGCAAGGTGACCCGGAAGAAGATCTTCCATTTCGGGGTGTTGAGAATCGTCGCGGCTTCCTCAAGGTTCGCGTCCATGTTGCGGAGGACGCCGCCGATGAGAATATAGGCGAATGGGGCGTAGTGAATGCCTAAGCAAAGGGCGGTCGGGAAGAGGCCAACGCACCACCAGGTCGGCATATTGATGCCGGTCAGGTAATTCCATAATCCGTTATAGGAATTGAGGTTCGCGGTGTTGCTCCAGAGGTCTTTCCAGACGACGGCGATCGTCCATTGCGGCATGACGTAAGGGAGAATGAAAATCGAGGAGATGTATTTCTTGAGCGGCATGTTGGTCCGGGTCACGAAATACGCGACTCCGCCGCCGAAGAGAATGGCGAAGACGCAGGTGAGGACCGCGAGCTCCATCGTGTTCGCGAGCGGGGTCCAGAAGTTCTTGTTGGCTAAGCGCCCACCGAAGAGATCGGTGAAGTTCGAGAAGGAGTAGGAACCGACGGGAAGGCCCGAGATGGCGCCTTCGTAGCCGCCGGCGTGAATCAAAAATGAGTCGAGGACAATCGTGATGAGAGGCGCGATGGTCAAGACGGAGAGAATGATCCCCAAAATCAAGAGGATCATGTTGTCCGGCTTCGAAAAATAGGTTCCCATCCGGTTGCGGAACACCCGGCGAGAGTCCGGTCTTTCGAGCGCGTAGGAATCGCCTAATCCCGCCGCAGATGGGCCAGGGTTATCGGTGGTTTTGTTTTTCTTAAATAGCGCCATAACGCCTCCTATTCATTTCGGAAACGCCAGGGGTTTTGTCGCCCCTGGCGCGTTTGTCGTTTAGCGGAGTGAATCGATCCAGCTGCCGATGGTGTAGTTCATCTTCGCGGCATAGGTCGGATCCTCGATGACGAGGTTGCCTTTGCCAGCGCCGGTGCCAGTCCACCAGTCA
This sequence comes from Bacillota bacterium, assembly GCA_036788815.1. Classification (GTDB taxonomy): domain Bacteria; phylum Bacillota_I; class Bacilli_A; order RFN20; family CAG-826; genus UBA4951. The sequence goes on along the minus strand of DAIQMS010000016.1, from coordinate 24,789 downwards.
TAACCCTTATCGTTCTTGATCGGGTAATCGGTGCCGCCATCATTCGAGTGGTCTTGGTTGCTGTTCGGATCCGAGCAATAGCCGCCCATATCCTTGCCCCAAGGCGAGAAGCCATAGGTGGTGGTCGTCATGAAGTTGATGAGCGCGCAGGAAGTCCACGGATACGGGGAGGTCTTCAAGACTTGCAGATAGTGCTTGTACATGAAGCCGCCGATGCCCTTGTAGCCATCCTGATAGGCCGCGCAGGTGACGAACTTGTTGCTCGTCTGGTCGCTCTCGGTCGTGCTCCGGAATTTGGAGTAGACGAGAAGGCCAGCGGTGTCCGCGTTGGACTTGTTGACCAAGTTGGTCGCGATCGGGCCATCATCCTCGACCGAGGTGTACTGTTTGACGAAGAGCTTGATCCATTCAATGGAGTAAGCCGCATCCGCCGAAAGACCGAATTCAGTCGCGAGGGCAGCGCAGCCGCCTTTGGCGCTATCGGTGCTCTCGATGTCGGCTTGGATCGTCGCCTTGTCGGCTCCGGTGTAGGAGCTGAAGGCTTCTTTCACGATCGCCGCATACTTATCTTGTGTAAGCATGTAGAGGAAGTTCTTGCCGACCGGCTCGCTGTTCGGAGCCATGAACTGGGTCGCCATCTTGTTGCCGACGAAATCCCAGCAGTTGGTGAAGGTCTTGGTGCCTTGGTTGTTGAAGACGAAGACTTTGTTCAAGGATTGAAGGGCGAGCGGGTTGCCATTCGAGGCAGCTTCGCCTTTCCACTCCTTCGGAACGTAGTTGAGAAGGTAGCCGGTGTCGAGCATCTTGCTCTTGATCTGGTTGCCATCTTGGATCAGCGTCATGCTGAAGGTGTGGCTCGTGCCGGTGACATCGCTCGCAATCTGGGTGAAGATGCGGTTGTTTTTCGGCTGGGACCAATCGAATTCAGCGGTGAAATTCGCATCGTAGGCCGGGAAGGCCGTTTTGACTTCGTCGCTTTCGACGTAAGTCTTGGTCGTGGAATCATACTTCTTGCCAGCATAGTAGTTGAAGAGGTATTCGAGCGCGGTCTTGCCACGGCTCGAGTTGCCCAGCGCGATGAATTTCTTGCCCGCGATTTCGGCCATCGACTTCTTGAAGAGTTCGTTGCGGTCCATCTTTTGGGCTTGGGCAATGACATTCTCGACTTCGCCGGTGGCTTTCGAGCAGCCGCTCATGGCCGGAACGAGAATGGCAGTGGCAGCGAGTAGCGCCAGCGTCTTGATTTGCTTCATGTTCTTTGTTTTCCTCCTATGACATGTAGCGTCGGATCGGATAGGTTTGGGTCGATTGACCCGAATGACCCGGAGGCCATTCCTGAAGTTAGGGGCAAAACAAAAGAACGCAAAGCACCCTGTTTTTGCTTTCGTTGTTTTGGCTTGTCACTATCATAAGGTGTAAGGGCTTTCATTGCAATAATAATATTTACTTTTCGTTTACAATTAGTGAATTAAATTAATTATTTCGTCGATATTACCTAATAAAATTTTAAATTTAAAAATTGACAACAAATTTACTTTGTCAATATTTTTGTTGGGGTTTCCGGAGATGGCAGGGCTGGGGATCATGGGTTTCCCCTCCTTATTTTTTCAGGGTTAAGGTGAAAGTGGAACCAAAGCCAAGCGTTGATTGGACGTCGATCGTGTAGTCGTAGTAGTTGCAGATGTATTTGACGATGGCGAGGCCAAGCCCCGTCCCGCCGTTTTTCTGGCTCCGGGCTTTGTCGACCCGGTAGAAGCGTTCGAAAATCCGGGTTTGATCGTCACTGGCGATTCCGATGCCCGTATCTTGGATGGCAACCTGCATCGCTTTCTCATCCATCTTAATGGTGATGCTTCCGCCGTCTTTGTTATAACGGATTGCATTCTCAAGGAGGTTGCGGAAGAGCTTGTCGAAATCATCGGGGTTGATTCCGACAACCATGTCTCGCTTCTCAAAATGGACCTGGATGGCTTTCGTCTTGAGTTGGATCTCGAGGCTTTGGAGGATATTCTCCAATTCTTGGGCCACGTTCACCTGCTCGATTGGCCGGAGTTCCTCGTTTTCCAAACTCGAAAGCTCCAGCATATCCATGATGATTTGCCGCATCCGTTCCGCTTCCTTGATTGTCTTGCTGACGGCATCTTTCTCTTCTTCGGGGGTACTCGTGATGCCTTCGTGGATCATTTCCTGATAGCCAAGGATGCTGGTCAAAGGGCTCTTGAGTTCGTGGGAGGCGTTGGCAAAGAAATCCCGTTTCATCTTGCTGGAGTTGAAGTTCTCCGTGACGTCGATCATCAACAAGGAAGCGCCGCTTCGCTCCTCGTTTTTGGCCCAAGCGAAATCAATCGGGTTGATATCGCATTCGTAATAATGGTTGTCGATCGCCTCGAAATAGACCAAAGGAATCTGAGTCTTGGCGACGGTCGAGAGGTTCTTTTCGATTTTCTCGCCTTTGTTGAGAACGCCCATATCGTGACCGCTCGCTTCCTCTTTCGGGAGATGGAAGATTTCGCTGGCCTTCTTGTTGAACATGACGATTCGGCCATTCGCATTGATGACGATCAGAGCTTGGGAGAAGGAATCGAGGACGAATTCCATCTTTTGCTCGTTGGTCTTGGCTTCCTTCAGCTGGGCATCGAGCTCTTTGCGGGCATCCCGGATCATGAGCGACATGAATTCGAGGTTGTCGTCGTAATTCACGATTCGCTCGACATTGGTGATGTCCCGAAGTTTTTTGACTTGGGATTTGAGGGCCAATAAGCTCGAGGAGAGTTTGCGGTAGGAATAGAAGAAGTAGACCCCATCGCAAAGGAAGATCGCAATCGAGCCATAGAGGCAGAAATTGAACGAAGTCCGATAAGAGGACGGAACCTTGTTCCCTAAGCGCAGGAAGGAGGAATTGTCCTCCAAGAAAAGAACGTGATAGCAATAAGCGGTGGGGCTGCCATTCCCGCTTTCGAAGTAGGTTGTGTCCACTTTGGCGTGAAGTTGGTCATAGGTATAAGCCTCTTCATAATAGGAAAAAGTATCTTGGGTGGCTTTGTAGGTCGTTCCCCGGAGGTCGAAGAAAGTGACCCGAGTTCCGGGAACGCCGGTGTATTTGGCGATCAGGGCATCCGAATCGCTGGAGGTCTTCAAAGAAGCGGTGGCGGAGCCCACGAGCGCGGCGTTATCGTGATAGACGTTATCGCGGATGACGAAATGAATCGAGAGAGTCGTGATGAAATAGAGCAAGAACGTGAAAAGGAAGATCAGCGCATTCGAGAGAATGAAGGTCTTTTTGTTCATTAAGGAATTTTATAGCCCGAGCCATAGACCGAGAGGATGACCTCTTGGTTCCGATCCCCGATTTTGGCGCGGATCGATTTGATATGCATATCGATGGTTCGGGAATCTTCTTTGGCCGGATCGCCATAAAGCTCTTCCGCGATTTGCTGACGGGTGACGACTTTGCCCGCATTCTTAAATAAGAGGACGATGATCTTGGCTTCGCTCGGGGTTAATTCGATATCCTGATCTTTTTTGGTTAAGGAGTTACTCGAGAGATCGAGATGGAGGTCGCCGATTTGGATGCTGTCGGGCTGACGATTCCGCCGGGCGTGGGCATTAACTCTGCTCATGAGCTCAAGGAGGTCAAACGGTTTTTCGATGTAGTCATCCGCCCCGAGGTCCAACCCATCGACTTTATCAATCGGAAGGTTTTTTGCGGAGATAATGAGGACTTGGATATCGTCGTTGGCTTTTTTGGAACGGATCTCTTTGAGCAAGTCTTTGCCTTGGATGCCCGGAAGCATGAGATCGAGGAGGATCATGTTGGGCTTCCGAAGGGCGAAGGCGTCGAGGAAACTTTCCCCATCGGGGAAGGTGATCACTTCGTAGCCTTGTTTCGTTAAGGTGGCGTTGATGATGTGGCCGATGTCTTGGTCGTCTTCCACCGAGTAGATAAGATACTTTTCCATAAGCGGTTACTACTAGGATAGTTTGCATAGGCTCAAAATTCACGGAATTTCGTTTGGATTGTCAATTCTTTGCATCCGCATTGTCAACGGAATTAACTTCAGTTTGCCCTTTTTGAATATTATCGTAAAACAATAAATAATTGTTGCAAAACAAAATAGAGTCGCTTATGCTTTGGCCTGGGAGGATTCCCGAATGAAAGATAAAAAAGAAATCGTTGTTGCCCTCAGGATCGCCATCATCGCCTTCGCTCTCGTGGGCGCGGCCTTCTGCGCCTATTGGGCCCCATTCAGCATCAAGAAGATCTATCCGGAGGCCATCCCTTGGCTCGAAGTGAGCCTTTATTGGGTCACTTCCGCCCCTTGTTTCGTCATCCTTGGCTTGGCCTGGGATGTCACGAACCGCTTCGGGCAGGGCAAGTTCTTTGACGAACGCTCGGCGAAGGACATTGAGATTTCGAACCTGATCCTCGGGGTCGACAGCCTCTTATTCATCATTGGCAACATCGTCGTCTATTTCCTGAAGCCGAACGGCTATGAGTTCCTTTACTGGGTTCTCGGGGTGGCGGGGTTCTGCCTTTCCATACTCTTCCTCGCCATCGCGAGATACGTGAAAGCCGCCGAGGCGATCAAAGAAGAAAACGAGGCCATTGTATGATCATCATCAATTTGGATGTCATGATGGCGAAGCGCAAAGTCTCTTTGACCGAGCTCTCGGAGAAGTTGGGGATCACGATGGCCAACGTCTCGATCCTTAAAAATGGCCACGCGAAGGGCATCCGCTTCGAGACCTTGGACAAGATCTGCGAGATCCTCGACTGCCAGCCCGGCGACATTCTCGAATACCGTAAATAATCGTTTTGTTAAAAAGGAGAAGTGGGGGTGTTTCTTTTTAAAGCGCCCAAAAAGGAGAAAAAATGAAGGAAGATAGTCTTTTTCAAAAGTCCAAAGATCAGTTCCGCAGGATGCCTCAGGGCCTCAAAGCTTTCAGTGCCATCATCGCCGTTTTGATGTTGTTCTTCTTGGGCTTTGCTTTGGCGGGAGTGCTGATCAATTACCTTTCTCCGGGCACGTTCTTCCATCTCTTTGGGTATATCGGACTTTTTCCCGCGCTTCTCTTGGCTTTGATCTCCTTTGTTTTCTTCCAAATCGATCTCCTCGTCTTCGTGATTCGTTCCCATCGGCCTGGGTTTCTTTTTCTGAATCTATTGATCATTCCGCTTCTTTGTCTCACCGCGTTATCCCGTTTTGCGGATAGCTCGACGACGTATGAGCGCTACATCAAAGAGTTTGATTCTTCGCTAGTGATTGCCAGCGACTCGTTTTTGCTCGGGGGATGGTCAACTATTTATCAAAAGAATGGGCCCTTTAGTCTTCGGAATGTAACTGGCGTGACGGGCGATGATGGCTATGAGCCTTTGGCTGACGAAAAATTCTATTCCATCCAAGTGTATCCGAAAGGCGTGGCCATCACTTATGACAATGGAACCGGGATGGAATCGCCTTACGAAACCCTCTATCTTCTTTTTGAGAATCAGCTATGGAAGAAGACCGCGAATCTTGAAGATTTGGAGAGGATAGGCCAATGAAAGACGAAGCCGTCGCAAAAGGAAAAAACCTCCTGCAAAACCCTTCTCTTTTATGGGACTTCGTCCTGCTGTTCCATCTTTTTGCGGTTGGCTTTTTCTTTCACGCCAGCGACTTTTGGGCTTGTTTTTCATTTGTCCTTCAAAACGGTGATTGGGCTTTGACAGGCTTAGTCATCGGCCTTGGAATTTTTGTCTTTCTTTCGGCTTTGACTTGGGTGATTTTCGCTGGTAGCAAGCATCTCATGAAGTTTCGTCATTGGGTTGGTATCATCGAGGGCTTATTAAGTTTCTTTGTGGTCTTGATCCTCGCGGTGAGCCATCCCATGCTTCAGGCGTTTCGCTTTATGGGGTCGGGCCTTTTTATCCCCTCGTTGGTCCTTTGCCTTCTTTTCTCGCTTACCTCTTACATTCATCAATGCTATGACGATTATCAGGCCTTTCGCTCGGGTGATATGAGTGTTCGGCTTCCTCAAAAGGCGAAGGACAAACTCCGGGGGGACGGTACCAGCGAGAAAAGAGCCGCCACGACCTATCTGATCATCAGCGCGATCCTCCTTTGGGGCTTGGTCATTTTCTTTTTGAGCTATCTCTATGACGCCGCTTTCGACGGCGCATTCGAAACGGATTCCTTTGATGGCCTCCTCATTGGCTTTTTAGCGGAAGGCGCCGTTTCTTCCTTTGCTTTCTTAGGAGCCTATTTTTGGGGGCTATGGCGGATTTTCCGCCCTAAAGACGGGAGCTTAGCCCTTCTGCCGGGGATTCTGGTTTTGCTGATTCTCATCGGGGCCTTTCGCTCACCTTTTAAGATATCGGAGGGAGCGAAGGATTCCACTTATTATGCCTATTACAGCCGGGAGAAATGGGCTCATGCGAGCCCCAATCTCCGGAAATACATGCTGCCAGATTTTGAAAAGCAGGTAGATCTCGTTGGGAAAGACTACGCCACGGTCATTTATTATCTCGATGCGCCCAACCGCCAAGAAAAAGAAGATGACGGAAGCTATTCGCTCGAATACGACATCGGCCAAATATGGGATGGAACCCGCTATTATTCGGTGACGTTATCGAAGGCGAACATCGTGAGTGAATGCCGCTACACTTTTGATGACTAAGGCTTTGACCATCTGTTGTTTCTTCGCTGAGTGAAAAGAAAGAAAGCGACTTTGGCGCGATTGAGTTGATTAAATCAACTCCCGCTTTTATGATTATCCTGTGGAAACTGAGAAGAATAGCTCGGTCAAGAAAGTCCTCCGATCGTTTTATCAAGCCATCGCCATTTTCAGCAAAGAATTTTCCTATCCCGATTGCTCGCTTAACGAAGCTATCGTCATTGGCATTGCTGGCCGCAATCCGGGGATAACAGCCCAAGAGATCGCCTCTTTGATTGCTTTGGATAAAGGCTACTTAAGCCGTCTTCTTCTTTCGCTCGAGAAGAAAGGGGTCATCTCAAGGAAACTCGTGAGAAACCCCAGCCTAAAAAGGCAATTACCCTGACGGAGAAGGGGGAGAAGTTTGCGGTGGAGACCGCGGCGATTCTTGATCGAAGCATTGAAAAAAGGTTAGCTCTCCTCGACGAAGCAGAGCGGAATTCCTTTACCGAAAAACTTGATTCGTTAAAAGAGGATCTCGACCAGATGATGGGGGAGGGCGAGTAAGATGACCGAAGAGAATTTTGAGCTTGAGGCCTTGCAGAATGTTTCAACAGGCATCGGCGTTTTCGATGTGACAGGCACGACGATCAAAATGAAGTTCCTCAACGATGGCTATTACCAAATGGTGGGCCAGAAGCGGGAGGAACGGAAACAATTTTTCGGAACCGGGACCGTGATGGCGATCCATCCGGATGATCGAATGGGCTTATTGAATGAGGCTTTGGCTTCGATTCGCGAGAAGCGGGTTTTCTCTTTCCGCTTCCGGGTTTTAAGTGGGAACGGAGATTATGTTTGGGTGGGCATCAACGCCAATCACCGTAAGCTCAATGGCAATACCGAGCGTTTCTATGCCGCCTATTACAACCTCGATGATTTGGTTCAAAAACAATATGCCTTGGAACGCTACAGTCAGGAACGGGATACCATTTTGGGCAAAATCCCCGGCGGAGTTGCCATCTTTTCCTATCAAAATGGCGAAGTGCGCCTGACTTATACGAACCCCGGCTTCTATGATCTCCATCACGGGAGCGAGGCTTATTGGCGTTCCCAATCCCCGAATCCTGTGAATTGGCTCACGCCCGAAGACCGGAAATTGTTCAATCAGGAGTTTGAGCTCGTCCATTCCGGTGCGAAAAATGAAGGCGACGTTGCCTATCGTGTCATCGGAGAAGACGGCAAACTCCATTGGGTCAATAACCAATTCCGTCCTGCCTACGTTGAGAATGGAGTCGCCTATTACTACGCCTCCTTTGTCGATCTCGATCAGCAAAAAGAAGCGGAACAAGAACGGCTCAAGGCCAAGACGATGTACGAGGCGGCGGTCGAAGAAGCCAAACTCGTCGTCTGGGAATTTGATATCCCCGCTCGCCGGATCATCATGGCAGAGAACGAATTCACATCCTACGATTATCGGAAGTTTGGCCTTCCGCACATCATCGATAACGCTCCGGAAGCGCTTTTGCCTTTCATCGATGAGGGTTCGCTTGAACCTTTCAAAGCGGTTTATAAAGCCATCATCCACGGTGCTCAACGGGCGAGTTGCGAAGTCTGGTATAAGATGAGGCCCGGAATTGAGCCACGCTGCGAAAGAATCTCTTACACGACCGTCTATGATGACGCTGGGAAGCCTCTCAAAGCGTTTGGCATCGGCCAGAATATCACCTCGCAAAAACGAAACGAAGAGGAATACGAGCGGATTCGGAACCAATACATCGGCAACCTTTCCGGTTCGGTCTCCAGCGTTCAGCTCAACCTCTCCAAGAATCAGTATGTTTCGGGGTATAGCCCTTATCCTCAGGTTCAGCAGTCTTTAGCCAAAGCGACGGCGGATGAGCATTTTGCTGCGGCAATCGTTTCGATTAGCGACCCGAAAAGGAAAGCGGAACTCACGGAGAAATTCACGTGCGCTAACCTCCTTCGTCTTTTTGAGAAAGGCATCGCTAACATCACCGAAGAATATCCGATTCGTTCCTTGGAAGGCGAAACCCTTTGGATCCGGACCACTCTCGCGATGATGCAGAATCCGCATAGCGGTGAGGTCGAAGGAGTGACCTATTCCAAAGACATCACGGCAGACAAGGAAAAAGAAGCGATGCTTGATCTCCTCACCCGAGAGGGCAGCGATTTCATCGGCATCATCAACATCTCGAAGAATCTTTTCACGATGCATGATGGCATTTGGAAATGCATGGAGATCGCCAACGGCCAAAGCGCGTCGCTCGATGAAATGAGGACCACGCTCGTCTCTCATTATGTCATCCCGAGCGAGCAAGGGAGTTTTACAAAAGCCACCGAGCTTTCTTCTTTAACTCAGGCGCTCAAAGAAAAAGGAATGTTCGTCTTACCTTATGATTATCAAGAGGGCGCTGGAAGCCCGGTGCTCAAAAAACAGATTTCCTTCCGCTTTATGGATGCCGATCACGAGAAGATTCTGGTCCATCAACAAGACGTGACTGAGGCCCACAAGAAAGACGAAGCCCGAATGAAGGAACTCGAAGAGGCCCGCGAGAAAGCGGACGCCGCGAACGTTGCTAAGTCCGAATTCCTTTCCCAGATGTCTCACGATATTCGGACGCCGCTCAATGGCATCATCGGCATGAACTATCTCGCAAGCGAGCAAATGAATCCTCCGAAGACGGTCGATTGTCTTAAAAAGATCGAAACCTCTTCAAAATATCTGCTCAGCCTGATCAACGACATCCTCGATATGTCGAAAGCCGAGAGCAACAAGATCGAGTTCCATTTGGAGCCTTATCCTCTCAGCGAATTCAATGCCTACGTCGAGAGTTTGATCAAGCCGCTTTGCCAAGCCAAAGATCAGCATTTCATCCTCAACGAGGACAAAGCCGAATTCACCTTGGTGCCCTTATCGGATAAACTCCGCTGCAACCAAATCGTCTTCAACCTCCTTTCCAATGCGGTGAAGTATACCCCTGAAGGTGGGAGCATCACCTATTCGATCGGTGGCAAGATCCTCTCCCCCAAGCGAATCGAGATCGTTCACCAGATCAGCGATAACAGGATCGGCATGAGCGAAGAATTTTAAAAGCATCTTTTCCAGCCCTTTACCCAAGAGAATCGCTTGGACCTCCCCGAGGCGCATGGCACGGGCTTAGGCCTCGCCATCGTCAAGAAATTGGTCGATGCCATGGGTGGGACGATCGCGGTCAAGAGTGCGCCGGGCAAAGGAACGACTTTCACCGTCACCTTGGCTTTTGATGCGATCGAAGAAGACAAAATCCCTGCAAAAGTCATTCCGAATAGACCTTCCGCGAATAATTTCGCCTCCTTAAAAGGCAAGCGGATCCTCCTTTGCGAAGATAACCCGCTCAACCAAGAGATCGCCAAAGCCATCCTCGCCGAAAAAGGCTTGATCGTTGAGATCGCCAATAACGGCCAAGAGGGTTTGGATCGTTTCACTTCCTCGAAGATTGGCTATTACGATGGGATCTTGATGGACGTTCATATGCCGGTCATGGATGGCTACGAAGCAACCGGAAAAATTCGACTCTTGGCTCGGGTGGACGCCAAGAAGGTTCCGATCATCGCGATGACGGCCGATGCCTTCGCCGAAGACATCCAAAAAGCCCGCGATGCCGGAATGAATGGCCACATCGCCAAACCGATCGATCCCCAGCAGATAATTCAGACGCTTTCATCCTTCTTGGGATAGTTCGTCTTTCTCTTTTCTCGGCCCTTTAAAAGGGTAAAATAGCAATAGAGTCTTTATGATTACAGGGGATCTCGTCTCGCCATTGGCTCATTCTGGATCGGAAGTTTTGTCGATCACTGATTTTTGCGATATGGTCGGATTCGACAAGATGATGCGAGACTGGTCTTACGCGACTGGGCTTGCCACGGTCGTGGTCGACAATGATGGCAATTACCTCACGGGCTATTACAATTTCACCGATTTCTGTGAGCAGTTGGTCCGGAAGAGCCCCGAAGGATTAAGGCGCTGCATCGCCTGCGACAAAAAAGGCCAAGGCACTTATCTTTGCCATACGGGGCTTGTGGATTTCTCCGCGCCGCTCACTTTGACGGATGGGACGGTCGTCGGCAAAATCATCGGCGGGCAGGTCAAGCCCGAAGAGCCGAACGAAGAAAGAGCCCGTCAAATCGCACGGGAACTCGGGATCCCAGAAGAACGCTACCTCGAGGAACTTCGGAAAGTTCGGATTCGCTCGACCAAAGAGATTCTCTCCTCTTTCGACCTATTGACCGCGACGATCACGATGTTCGTCCGCACGTCCTACGCCGCCAAACTCAATTCCCAATCGCTCGTTGAGCGCGCCAACATCATTTCTTCTTTGAGCACCCTTTATTTCTGCGATTACTTCATCGATCTCGAACGTGAGAGCTTCCAAGAATTGGATTCGATCCCTTGGGTTCGGAAGGTCCTCGAGCCTTATCGCACGCTGAAGCCAAAGGAGATCGCGAAGAAACTGACTCCGATCGTCGTGACCCCGGATTTCCAAAAAGACTTTGGTATCTTCGCCGACTTTTCGACTCTGAGGTCTCGGCTTTATAACCGCCCCAGCATCGCCCTCGAATTCATTTCAAGCAATTCGGGTTGGTGCCGCGCGATCTTCATCCCCGTCAAAAAGGACGCAAACGGCTACGCAAGCCAAGTCATTTTCGCGATTCAGGACATCAATGAGGAAAAGCATAAGGAACTCGAGGTCCAAGAACGGCTCCGCAAAGCCGCCGAAGAAGCGAACGAAGCGAATAAAGCCAAGACCGACTTCCTTTCAAGGATGTCGCATGATATCCGGACGCCGCTCAATGGCATCGTCGGAATGACCTATCTCGCCGAGCAAGAGAAGAACTCCGAGAAGACGGAAGATTACCTTCGCAAAATCGACACCTCCTCGAAATTCCTTTTGGGTCTCATCAACGACATCCTGGATATGGCCAAAGTCGAAAGCAATAAGATCGTTCTCCATCCGGAGCCCTATCCGGTCGGGGAATTCAACGACTACCTCGATTCCGTCATCCGGCCGCTTTGCGAGGAGAAAAACGTCCATTTCTCTTCTTCAATTCACATGGTCGAGGGCTGGATCCCTCTCATGGACAAACTCCGGATGAGTCAGGTCGTCTTTAACTTGTTCTCGAACGCGGTGAAGTTCACCCCCGAAGGCGGGAAAGTCACCTATGACGCTTCCTTCGTTCTGAAGGAAAAAGGCAAATTGGAGCTGACCGCCAAAGTCACGGACAACGGCATCGGCATGAGCGAGGAATTCCAAAAGATCATTTTCACGCCCTTCTCGCAAGAGAGCCGTTCCGACATCGCGACCAATCGCGGAACCGGGCTTGGCCTCGCCATCTCGAAACACATGGTTGATCTCATGGGAGGGACAATTGAAGCCGAAAGCGCCTTAGGAAAAGGCACGACCTTCACCGTCAAAATCGTCTTTGATGCGATTCCCGAGCGCCCGATCCCCGAAGAGAAGTTTGAAGCACCCCTTCCTTCCGAATTCCCAGCCTTAAGAAACGCCCATATCCTTCTTTTTGAAGACCATCCGCTCAATCAGGAGATTGCGAAAGCCCTCCTCGAACGGAAAGGCGCCATCGTCGAAGTGGCCAATAACGGTTTCGAAGGACTGAAGGCTTTCCGCCTCTCTTCCCCCTGTTTCTATTCCGCGATTCTCATGGATATCCGGATGCCGGTCATGGATGGTTATGAGGCGACCAAAGCGATCCGTTCCCTTTCCAGAATCGACGCCAAAAAGATTCCGATCATCGCGATGACCGCCGATGCCTTCGATGACGACGTCAAGAAATGCCTTGAGGCTGGAATGAACGATCACGTGGCCAAACCGATCGATCCCAATCATCTTTATGCTGCGCTTCAAAACGCGTTGAGTCCGAAGAAGTAGCGGCTTTTACCTTTTGCCTTTATCCCCGAGTTTCACAAGGGGTTTTGTGGTAGCATTGTTCGCATGGCTGTCCTTTTGATCCTTCTGATTTATCTCGCCTTCATTTCTTTGGGGCTCCCCGATGGCCTTTTAGGCGCGGCTTGGCCCTCGATGTATCAAGCCCTCAACGTTCCGCTTTCCTTTGCTGGTTATGTCACGATGATCATCGCCGGAGGAACGATTATCTCCTCGCTTTCGAGCGACCGGCTGGCCCGGCGTTTTTCAACCCAATGGATTTTGGTCGTGAGCGTGGCCTTGACGGCTTTGGCGATTTTTGGTTTTTCATTCTCCTCGGCCTATTGGCAGCTTTGCCTTTGGGCGATCCCTTATGGCTTAGGGGCCGGAGCGGTGGATAGCAGCCTCAATAACTACGTTTCCCTCCATTACAAATCCCGCCAGATGAGCTGGCTTCATTCCTTTTGGGGCGTAGGGGCGACTTTGGGGCCTTACATCATCTCGCTTTGCCTTGGCCATTCGATGGGCTGGGCTTGGGGTTATCGAATCGTCGGTTTCATCCAGATTGGTTTGGTTGTGATTCTTTTGGCGTCCGCCCCATTATGGGCGATCAACGAAAAAGTCTCGGTAATATCCCAAGAAGAGGTAAAGTCGGAGCATTTGGGCTTTTTCCGGACCTGGGGAATGAAAGGGACGGCGTTTGTCTTCCTCTCCTTTTTCGCTTATTGTTCCCTCGAAAGCACGGCCGGGCTTTGGTCGGCTTCCTATTTCGTGTTGAACCGGGGCTTAAGCGAAGAACGGGCGGCCTCATGGGCTTCCCTCCTCTATCTCGGGATTGGCGTTGGCCGTTTCCTCATGGGCTTTTTTGCCAATCGACTCGGCGATCGGCGCTCGGTCCGGCTCGGGCTTGGAATTCTTCTTATCGGGCTCATCGTCTTAGCCATTCGTTATGGCGAATACACTCCGCTGGTCGGGTTATTGCTCGTCGGTTTTGGCTGCGCTCCGGTCTATCCGAGTCTGATTCATGAAACGCCGACCAGTTTTGGCAAAGAGCATTCCCAAGAGGTGATCGGAATCGAGATGGCGACCGCTTATGTCGGCTCGACGTTCATGCCGCCGCTTTTTGGACTTTTGGCTCGCTATATCGATATCCTTTATTTCCCGTATTACCTTTTATTCTTTTACGTCAGTTTGCTCATCCTGAGCGAATGCCTCAATCATGCGACCAAGGAACGGTGGCTCGCTTTTTCTAACGCCTAAAAAAGGCTGGCAAACCTCCTCGCTTTAAGGGCAGAGGGGGTTTAGCGTTAACGTAAGAAGGCGCTGAGTTCGAGCAAAGAATCCACTTCGAGATAAAGAAGGAGGTCTTCTTCGCTTTCCGTCAGTAACGGATTGAGGAAGCCACTATCGAAGAGGAGGGTGCCTTCCGAATCAAACTGCTTAAGTCGAAAGGAAACGTTGGTCTTTTGCTCGTGGGGCAAGAGGATCTCGCCCTGACTCGGATAGTAAGACTGGACATAGGTGTGATTGCCCCAGGTGTGGGCATGGGCGAGTTGAGGCTCTCGCTTATAAAGCTGGACTTCGGTTTTCGCGACCTTCTCATTTCCGTTTTTATAAGTTAGGACAAAGCTATTCTCAAGATCCTTGATCTGAGGCGCGAGGGCCTTTAATGTTTCTCGCCGTCCAGGAATCGCTCTAAAAGCCAACGTGAGGAAGCGCGGAGCTTCGCCTTGGCTAAGGAAGCACACTTGTTTAGGGGCGTGCTCAAGGTCGACTTCAAAGGAGGCGTAACGTCCTTCCAAAGTCGCTTGGTAGCGCTCGCCACTTTCTGGATAGACGAAGAAGCTTTCAAAGCGGCCGTCTTGAGCGAAGATAACGAAGAGGCGATTTTTACCGGATCGATATAGAAAGGTCACCTCCCCTCCTTGGGGAACGGCCTCCTCTAAGTCCGTGGGTTCTTGCTCGACGAGGCGTGAGGCCCCGGGTTTAAGAACGAATTTTACTTTGCTTGCTGAAAGAGCGGCGCAATAGGCCTTGAGTTTACTCATGATTTTCACTCCTGTTATTTCGTGACGACGACTTCTTTTTTCTCGGCGAGTTTTAGCATGTCTTTGGCGACCCGATAGAAGAAACTCGTTTTGGCTTGATCCTTCGCATAAGACGGATTGCCAGGCACAAACGGATTGGTCCGTTCCGGATAGACGAGGTTGCTGTAATAGGCGCCCGCATCGATGAGGGCGATGATGAAGCGATAATAATTCTCGGAGGCGGGATTGAGCTCTTCGAGGGCGGCGTTATAGACGCCTTCGGCCCGTTTGCGGCGGTTGACTTCGATGTTATGGGCTTTTTCTTCGTCCTTGAGGCCAAAGATACTCGGATGGATCTCATCGGTCGGAAGGTCTTTGACCGCTTCGATGTCTTTCTTGGCGTTGGCCATTCCCATTTCGAAGAGGTCCCAATCATCGAGCTCGGTCGCATCGAGGAGCTGGATCTCATTCGCGCATAAGCGTTTGAGGACGTCTTTGGCTTTCTTCGCGACGAGGCGTTCGTAAATCACTCCGAGCGAACCATCGCTATTCTTCTTGAAGCAGTTCATGTCGATTCCGTCATCGATGATTCTTGGCAAGATGCCTTCGTCATAAGCGATGGCCAAACCATCGAGATATTTCTTGCAGGCGGTGACGGCATCCTTGGCCGAAGCGTTGAGGGCCAAGGCCTTTTGGTAGGCGTTGATGTCTTTCTCGATGGCTTTGTCGCCCTCGGAAAGGACACTGCCGGTCATGAGGTAGTCGATCGAGATTGCGAAGTATTGGCATAAGGACATGATCTGGGTCATATCCGGGGTGCCATCGCCATTCTCCCATTTGGAGACGGCTTTGTCGGTGACGTTGAGGGCCTTGCCTAGCTCGGCTTGGCTTAGACCTTTCATCTTACGTAATAGGGCGATTCGTTCATTGATGGACATGGAATTTTTCCTCCTGGCTAAACTCTACGCATAAGGGGTGCGGAAGCGTTAACTACTCTACGAAGAGTTTATCCCGAAATCCGGGAATTGAAATTTAAAAATCTCCACGAAGCGTGGAGTTATAGAAAAAGATCAGCTATGCTCGAATCTTTTAAAAAGCCGTCATTTTTGGACCGGATAAAGCGAAAGGAACTGATTGCATTCTTCTCGCGAGGAAAAACGGATGAAAGGCGTATGGAGGTAACGGTTGGCCATCCCCAAGATCGTGGGGCGTCCATTCTGGGGGAACGTCGCGATGAAATTGAGGAAGCCCGGGTCTTCGCCCTCTTTAAGGAACGAGGGGAAATCGTCACGGGGTGCGCCCCGGCGGCTCTTTTCGCCCTCGAGACAAATCTCGGGTGGGTAATCCAAAAAGAAGACGATGTCGGCTTTTTGGTAGCGGTGCTCCAAGGTCGAGGCGTAATTGCCATCGATGATCCAGCTTTTTTCAGAGAGAACTTTATCGAGGGCTTTGAGCATCTCCTCATCGCTCAAGTGAGCCCAATCCTGCCGCCAATAAAGAACGTCCATGTGAACGACCGGATAAAGGAAACGACGCGCGAGCTCGCGCGAAAGATAGCTCTTCCCCGCGCCAGGCGAGCCTAAGACGATCATCTTTTGATAAGGGAAGGGGCGCGAGAGGAATTTCCGATAGGCGGGCAAATGGTTCTCGATCAGAAGGTCATTGGTTTTCTGATAGCCTTTCCGGGCATAAAAAGAGAGGGCTTTCGGGGCGATGCTGCAATCGACATAGCGGGCATCCCGGGCTAAAAGGTCCTGCTCGAGAAGATCATAGAAGGCACTCCCATAACCTTGATTCCGATAGCTGGGGAGAACATAGATGTTGGCTAATAGGGACTTGAGGTGCTCATCGGAGAAGACGATATCCTGAGCGAAGCCGATTCCTTTTCCGTCGAGCATCAACTCGTACGTGAGGTAAGGATTCTTTTTCCGCTGGCTTAACCGCAGGATGTTCTCCCGGTATTCGGCATCTAAAAAAGCATTTTTATTTTGTTCGAAATCCTGAGGATCGGTGGTTTCTTTGAGATAAGGAATAAAGAGCGTCAGAAAACGTTTCCATTCGCCCTCGTCTTCAAAGGACCAACTCCGCAGGGACAAAGCCATGGTGATAGTGTAGCATCCTCTTTGAAAAAGGGGGATTCCTCTTTGAAAAGCAAGGTTTCATCGGTTCGGGTGCCAGATTCTTTCCCAATGCCTTTTTAACTAACCAAACGTTACCTTGTGCGCTATGATGATTTCAAATTCGAGGAACATACCATGAACGAGGATAGCCCCAAGGCTGCCGTGATGGAGGAGGAAGCTTCCCACTCGGCGATCGATCCGAAGATTCGTGAAAAGGTTCTAAAAGAAGAACCAAAAGCGCAGAAAGAACTGGCCAAGTGGCAAAAGGAAAAAGCCCGACCAAAGCGTTCTTTCTACCTTTGGTATTTGATGCTCATTCTGACGCTGGTCTACATCGTGGATGAGGTCGCAACAAACCTCAATTCGACGATGCAGCCTTACATGATCGAAGACTTCTTCATGGGGGTCGAGGGACTCGACAAGAACGCCGCCCAGGCAAAATGGGATGGCTTTGGCGCTTTGGGTCTTCTCATGCAGGTCATCACGATTTTCTACCGTCCGCTCGCGGACCGCTTTGGCCGCAAGGTTTTCCTTTTCTTTAATACCTTGATCATGGCGGCGGGCATGATTCTTTGCTTCTGGAGCCCCTATTTCCCGGTTTATCTCGTCGGCTATCTTCTCATCGTTTTTATGACCGGTCCGGATATGCAGGTCGTTTATGTGACCGAATGCGCGCCGAAGGCCCATCGGGCTGCCTTCGTTTCAGTGATTAAAGGCATCGCCCAACTTGGCATTGCGCTTATTGCCATCGGGATGCAGTCGTTCATGAAAAATAACGATTCTGAATGGCGCAAGGTCTTCCTGATCCCAGCGATTTTGGGATTCGTGGTGAGCTTCCTTGCTCTCTTCTTCGCCCGCGAGACCGATCAGTTCCTCGATGAACGAATCGCTTATCTCTCGAAGACGCCGGAAGAGAAGATGAAGATGATGAGCGACAAGGTCTCAAAGAATGCCGAGAGCCAGGGCGGCGCGATTGCCACCGTGAAGTTCGGCTTCCGCCATCATCAGCTTCGCTGGCTCTTTGTCGCTTCCATGCTTTATACGACGGCTTTCTATGCCACGGGCTACTATGGCCAGACGATCACCAACGCTGGCTACTCGGCCGAACAATTGGCTAAGGTTGCCTTGGTTTGGCCGTTTGTTTGCTCTGCCATCACGATTGTTTATGGCCTTCTTTCCGATAAACTCGGCCGCAAGGTGGTTTCGACTGCCCTCGGCAGTTTGGCGGTGGTGGGCCTTGCCCTTCTTTGCACCGGCCTTTACTTGGGTTGGAATGAATACGTCAACGGCGTTTTCCTTGGCTTCTTCCTGGCAGGCTATTGGAACTGGGGCGACACGATCATTCTCATGGTCAGCGAATCCTGCCCGACCAACTTCCGTTCCTCGGCGGCTGGCGATCAGGGCCTCTTCGCCGCGGCGGGTTATCTCGTGGGTTACGCCGCCACGATTATCTTCACCAAGAATTCCGGTTCGGCTTTGCGCTACCTCGATTTCGTCTATCTTGGCTTAGCGATCCCAGGCGTCTTGGCGGCCGTGCTTATCATTGCCTTTAAGGTTCATGAAACAAAGGGAATCGATCTCGATACCGTTCGGGGCGATGAATGGGATAAGCAGCCCGCTGAAGCGAAATAAGGTCGATTTGCTGAAGATTTTGAATTTAAAAATCGAGAATGACAAAAATGAGTCATTTTCGTTTGCAAGGGTTTAAAATAGTCAGTCGTTATGAAGAACATCAAAGCCAGCTTTAACGAAAAGATCTTTTACGCGTTCGGCAACATGGGAAGCTACATCCTTTGGGCTTTCCTTGGCGCCTATGTGACGATTTACGTGACCGAATGCCTCCAACCGGACAAATGGGTGATCTCCTTATTGGGAACGATCATTTTGGTCTGCCGTCTTTTTGATGCCTTCAGCGACATCCTGATGGGCATCATCATCGAAAAGACCCACTCGAAGCAAGGCAAGGGCCGTTTCTGGTTCGGCGTCAGCATCATTCCGCTCATCATCGTGTTCTTTTTCCTCTTCTATGTGAAGGGAATGGATCAAACGGGTGCCTTGATCACGATCTCGATTCTTTATTTCCTCTTTACCGTCATCTTTTACACGATGAACAACATCGGTTTCAATGCGATGTTGCCCAGGATCTCCTCGGATCCCTACGATCAGAGCAATATCTGCACGATCAATTCGATTTTCACAAGCGTCGGCTCTTTGGTGAGCGCGATTGCGGTTCCTTGCATCAAAGCCCTCGGTGGCAATGAGCAAAACCAAGCCGGCTGGACCTGGTTCGTTTTGATCTTGGCGGTTTTGGCGTTCATTGGCCAAGCCATTTGCTTCGCCTTCGTCAAAGAGAAGCCAGAGATCGTGGTGGCGGAAAAGCAAAAAGCCTCGCGCGAAGAGCTCGCCCAAGGCATGAAGGCCCTTTTCAAGACGCCGTATTTCTATATCGCCATCGCGATGTTCACGATCAACTACTTCCTCAGCCTTTCGGTGATCGGCATTGGAAAATATTATGCCCAATGGGTTTTGCTTGATGAAAACCTCTTCACGGCCTTCGGACTCTATCCGGGGCTCACGATGGGCTTGGGGCTTTTGCTCACCCCGTTATTGGTGAAGAAATTCTCGAAGAAGTGGACGTTATTCGGGGCGATTGGCTGCGTGGCTTTAGGCAATATCATCGGTTCGATTTGGCCTTATTCCGTGGCGGCCGCCTATGTCGGAGTCATGGTCAAAGGACTCGGTTCCGCGATTGTGATGTCCCAACTTTACACCTTGGCGCCGGATCTCGTCCGTTACGTCGAGGCCAAGGATGGGATTCGGGTCGAAGGCTTGGCCGCGAGCGCCAACAGTTTCGGTTGCAAGATCGGCAGCGGCTTAGGCACGGCCATCGTTCTTTGGCTCATTCCGCTTTGCGATTACGACGCGAGTTTAACCGAGCAACCTCAGTCTGCGATTTATACCTTCATCGCTCTCTATTGGTGGGTCCCCCGCTGGGCTGAGCCTCCTTCTTCTTTTCTTGGCCAGCCTTTGGAATATCAATTCGAAAACCGACGCATTATTGGCGGAAAAGGCCAAAAACGCTTCGGGCGTGAGCGCAAGCGTTTCGGCTTCGGATTCGCTGTCGAAATAAGTGAAAATCAAGGTTGCTCTTTTTACTATTCCACGATAATTCCCGCGGTTTCTTTTCTCTTTTTCAAAACGGATGAAAAAGCCATTCCCGCCGTAAGGAAAGCATCCTATACTAATGGGGTAGGCGAAAGGGGATAGCGCGATGGAAAAACATCGGCTCTCGGACAACGGAAAAAGTTTCTTTTCCGCGTCCGATCTTTTTCGCTAAAGGAGAAAACCATGAGAAAAAACGTGTTGTCGTATGAGAAGGGCCATCCAAATCCGCTTTTTTATCGGCCGACCTGGCAAAGCCTCAATGGCGAGTGGCGCGTTTATTTCGACGACGAGAATAAAGGGCTGACGGAAGGCTGGAGCAACCGGATTCCGGATGGGACACGTCCGATCGAGGTTCCCTACGCCTACGAAACCCCGGCATCGCTCATCAACGAGCAAAAAGAACATAACATCGTCTGGTATTTCAAGACTTTCAACAACCCGCAATGGGGCGAGAAGGTTTTGCTCCACTTCGAACGGATCGATTACGTTTTCGATGGCTGGCTCAACGGCCATTATCTCGGCAAGCATATCGGGGGCTATGACGCCTTCGCCCGCGACATCACGGAATTCTTGCACGATGGCGAGAATTTGCTGTCGATCAGGGTCTATGACGACAAGGATCCAAGCCATCTCCGGGGCAAACAGATGTGGGGCGATAAGCCCGAGGGTTGTTTCTATCCTCCGACGACCGGCATCTATGGCGACGTTTGGATGGAGAAAGTGGCGCGCGCCTCGATCCAAGGCTATGACGCCCGCGGATCCTACGATGAGAAAACCGCTTATTTCCGCCTGCTCCTCACGCCTGAAGCGATGGGGGCGACTCTGACGATCAATCTCTCCTATCGGGGCGAAAAGGTCGCGAGCGCTTCATTCACCGTCGACAACATCTATCACGAAGAAGAAGTGGCGATCCCCAAGAAGATGTTCCATGCGTGGTCGCCCGCCTTCCCTTGCCTTTATGACGTCGAACTCGTCCTCTCGAGGAATGGCGAAATCACCGACAGAGTCCTCTCCTATTTCGGGGTCAACGAAATTCAGGCCAAGAACCATTACCTCACGCTCAACGGCAAAAAACGCTACCTCAAATTCGTGCTTTATCAAGGCTATCATCCCGCGGGCGGCCTTACCGCTACCGAAGACGAAATCCTTCAAGATGTTCATCTCATCAAGGCGATGGGCTTCAACGGGGTTCGGGTCCATGAGAAGATCGAGAGCGAGCTCTTCTATTACCTTGCGGATCGCGAGGGTTTGCTGACCGACATGGAGATGCCTTCGCCCCATGTCTACAATCGCTTCGAGGCCGACAGCGCCAAATCGCAATTCGGCCGACTCGTGACCGATCACGTGGGCCATCCTTCCGTCATGGCGTACGTGGCCTACAACGAGAGCTGGGGCGTTGAGAACGTCGATATCTCAGAAGAGCTCCAAGAGCAGCTCAATTCCCTTTACGCGATGGCGAATCGAATCGACTGGACGAGGCCGGTGGTCTCGAACGACGGCTGGGAGATGACCGAAACCGATTTGGTTTGCTTCCACAATTACGCGGAGGACGGAGAAGCCCTCTCTTCCGAGTTCTTCGGGCTCAAGAATCGCTTGGCGAATCAGGATAACTTCGTCGTGAGCGGGGCCAAGAAAGCCTTCGCGGGCGAGTATCACTATTCCGGCCAGCCTTATTTCCTGAGCGAGTTCTTCGGAGCCGCCTTCAAGAAAGACTCCGGGAAGGGCTGGGGCTATAATCACGCGGTGGCGAACGAACGGGCGTATCTCAAGCGTTACCGCTCGCTTCTTCGAGCCATCAAGAAGCTGGGCTTCTCTGGCTATTGCGCGACTCAATTCGCCGATACCTATCAAGAGAAGAACGGCTTTGTGAACGATAAACGGGAGCCCAAGGCATCGCTTGAGGCGATCAAGCGGGCCAACAAATCCTTTTAAAAAGCCATAGGAAAAGCCCGCCCCGGTTTGTAGGGAACCGAGACGGGCCTTCCACCTAATTTAACGGAGCTCCACCTTCACGGGTTTGGAGCTCTTTTCGAACGGGATGAGACGGCCTTCGACGGGCTTCCCATCAACGTAGAGCGTGGGATTCTTGACGGTGTTGTCCACCGTGATGTCATAGACGTTGCCCCGGAACTTCCGCCGGATATGGAGGTGGGGGAATTCTTTGGAGGGGAGATGCGGATCGACGATCAGCCCGGCGTAATCCGGGCGGATGCCCAAAAGGTATTGGCTGAGGGCGACGAAGCTCCAGGTGGCGCTTCCGCTAAGCCAGCTATTCTTGGCTTGGCCATAGTTTTTGGCATCCCGGCCAGCGATCATCTGCGAATAGACGTAAGGCTCGGTGTAATGGACATCGGATTCTTCTTCGATATAGGCCGGGGCGTTCTTTTTGTAGAGATCAAACGCCTCTTGGCTTTCCCCTTCGACGCAATGGGCGATTACGACCCAGGGGTTGTTGTGGTTGAAGACGGCGCCGTTCTCTTTGTAGCCTTGCGGATACGAGGAGATTTCGCCGAGTTCGACGTGATAAGTGGAATAGCAGGGATGGAGAAGCTCCAGGCCATATTTATCCCCCAAGAGGTTTTCGGCGCTGGCAAGAGCTTTGTGCCCGAAACCTTTGTCGTGGCCGATGCCTGCCATGACGCAGAAGCCTTGCGGCTCGATGAAGATCTGACCTTCGGCGCATTCCTTGGAGCCGACCTTGTGGCCGTATCCATCGTAAGCGCGGAGGAACCAGGAACCATCCCAGCCCGACTTTTCGGTCGATTCTTCAATCTCGTGAACGCCCTTCAAAATCCTTGCAGATTCCGCGTTCTTTCCTAAAATCTTGGCGATTTCGGCGTATTCTTTGCCGTACTTTACCGCCATGCCGGCGATGAAGACGCTTTCGGCGATGCCGGTTTCTTTGTTCGCGGTCGTCTGGAAGCTCTCGCCTGGGGTGGTCGAGAAACAATTGAGATTGAGGCAATCGTTCCAATCGGCTCTCCCGATGAGCGGAAGCCCATGGGGTCCCCGATGATTCAGGGTGAAGTCGATCGAGGCTTTGAGGTGATCCCAAAGCGGGACTTCGCTCCCCTTGACGTTATCGAAGGGGACCGGAGTGGAAAGGAAGGCATAATCTCCGGTCTCCTTCAAGTAGGCTGATGTGGCGGCGATGAGCCAAAGCGGGTCATCGTTGAAACCTGAGCCAATATCACTATTTCCCCGTTTCGTAAGCGGCTGATACTGGTGATAGGTCGAGCCGTCTTTCTTTTGGATCGATGCGATATCGATGATGCGTTGCTTGGCTTTTTCCGGAATAAGATGAACGAACCCTAAGAGGTCTTGGCAGGAATCGCGGAAGCCCATGCCCCGCCCGATGCCGGACTCATAATAGGAAGCGCTCCGCGAGAAAAGATAGGTGACCATGCACTGGTATTGATTCCAGATATTGGCCATCCGATCGAGTTTCTCATCGCCCGATTCGGCATGGTAAATGCTGAGGAGCTCATCCCAATGCGAATGAAGTTTCGCTAAGGCCGACTCGGCTTTTTCAACCGTGTTATAGTGGGAAATCAATTCTTCGGCCGGAACTTTGTTGATCAGGCCCGGGGCGCTGAATTTCTTTTCCGGATCGACTTCGACGTAGCCGAGGATAAAGACGAGCTTGCGGCTCTCGCCGGGCTTGAGCGTTAAATCGATTTGATGGGCGGCGATGGGGTGCCAGCCGCTGGCGACGTAATCGCTTAACTGGCCTTCTAGGACCTCTTTCGGGGCCTCATAGCCGTTGAAGCGGCCAAGGAAACGATCGCGGTCGCTTTCGAAGTGGGAGCAATGGGCGTTGACGTAATAGAAGGCGTAGTGGTTTCTCCGCTCGCGATATTCGGTCTTGTGATAGATGATGCCATCGTAGCATTCGACCTCGCCCGTCGAGAGATTCCGCTGGAAGTTCTCCCCATCATCGGAGGCATTCCATAAGCACCATTCAATCTGGGCGAAGAGCGATAATGTCTTGGCGTTTTTGCTCTGATTGGTTATTTCGACTTCTTCGACTTCGCAGGATTCTTTGAGCGGGACGAAACAAGTGATTTTCGCCGAGACGCCGTTTTTGGCGCCCTCGAAGGTCGAATAGCCCATGCCATGGCGGCATTCATAGGAATCGAGAGGGGTTTTGCTGGGCAAAAAGGCCGGAGACCAGACGAGGGAACCGTCTTTGATATAGAAGTGGCGGCCATCCATATCGGCCGGGACATCGTTATAGCGATAGCGGGTGATGCGACGGAGCTTAGCGTCTTTATAGAACGAATAACCGCCCATCGTATTGGAGATCAGCGAAAAGAAGGAGTCGTCGCCGAGATAGTTGATCCAAGCGGACGGAGTTTCCGGAGTCGAAATGACGTATTCTCGGGTTTTATCGTCGAAGTGTCCGTATTTCATAGTGTCTCCTTCGCGTGCACGCTACGTGCATTCTAAGTAAGAATGAATCTTAATGATTGGAGCAAACTCGTTACTCAGTCTTAACTTAATCGTTTTCGTTAAGCGCCACCATTGTACCCAAAAAAATGGCAAAAACAACCTGACAAAAAATTTTTTGTTACGAAAAAAGTACGAAACATGATTGTGAAACCAACGAAAAGCATGTTTCGCAAAAAAGTAAGCCCTTACATTTACCCCTTGACGGTCGTTTTTTTCGTGGGTACTATGATGCCGCGAAATCGTTTTCGTGAAAAGGAGGGCAAACCATGGTTCGTATTTGCGACATCGCAGCCAAATGCGGTTATTCCAATGCAACGGTTTCCAAAGCCCTCAATGGTTCTCACGAAATTCCCGATACGACGATTGCCGAGGTTAAGAAAGCGGCGGAGGACTTGGGCTACGTTCCCAATGCCAATGCGCGCTCCCTTAAGATGAGACGCAGTTTCACGATTGGCG
>DAIQMS010000015.1:0-31790 GCA_036788815.1 Bacillota bacterium | reverse complement strand
CTGAGCCGGGCCAAAAGTAATCAATTTTGTGACAGGACGAAGTCGTTCTTCCGAACAAGGACGACGGAATCCGTTCTCACCCGAAATCAAGATCGGTCGAAAGGCCGGTCTTTTTTTGATGCCGTCCGTCCCGCGCGTTCTCGGCGGCCTTGTCTATTGTCTTCCCTGGGCGTACGGGACGAGCGGCGTCCGGCCCCATAATGGCCTCGAAAGGAGCGGGAAGGCCTTGCATCGCCTGGCTTTCGGGGCTCGGGCGGGGCGTCGGAGTGGGGTCCTCCCTCAATCAATATGGATCAGAGTTAAAGTGATCGGTCGGTTCTGAGTCGGGATGCTGCCAGTCGGATTTCCGGGGGCGGCCTTTTCGGCGTGGCGTGAGAGGTTTACAGCAGGCGTCCCTTTTTGGAAAAACGGACTTGTTCTGTCACAAATTTGAAAACGAAGAGAGGCAGCAATGCCTCTTTTCTTTTGCTCTCGCGATAGGCGAAGAAAGCGAGAAATTCTTGGGGCTTAACCAGGCGTTTTCCTTAAAGCGGCATCCAAGACTGGTTATGGCATAAGTTTTTTCTTTTGAGTATCTCGTTCTGATCTTCAGAGGTGATAGCCTTAGCAATTAGGAGTTATCTATGAAGAACAAATACTTTTCTTGGGCCGCTCTCGTTACGGGGCTTACTTCCCTCATTTGGATGGCCCTATCTTGCTTAAGCATCCTCGGAGCGGGGGATCAGGGTTCGATTTATGACTATTGCTTCAGTTCAAACCGAAACCATTTTGACGCGGCCTTGTGGATTTTCTGGCTCAGTATCATTCTCATCATCGGGTTATTGGTGTTTGCCATCTTAAAATCCGACGAATATGCCATCAACTCTTACACGGCCGTTGGGGTTGCGGTGGCGGTGTTTGCCGTGGCTACGGGGATTGTTTCTTTCTGTTTCAAGGTGAACGTCACCTCCGATATGGCGGCCAAAACAGGTTATAGCGCGGATAAATTCCGAAGCGTCTCCAGTTTAGGGGCTGGGCCGATTCTCTGTGGAGTGTTCGACATGATCACGGCCATCCTTGTTTGCTTTTCCCTTTTCTTCGAAGACGTTTTTGTGGGTCGCTATCATTATTCCGCTCCGGTTGCGAGCGTTACTCCCTCGCCAGCGCCCTCGGTGAGCGCACAGACCAGTTCTTCTTCCCCGGTAGAGGAACCAGCCGAGAGCGAACCTGTTGCACCCAAGAAAGAAGAATCTTCTTATTCGAAAGACGAGGAAGTCATTGAGCTTCTGGGCAAATATAAAAAACTCTTGGACGATGCCGTCCTCACGAACGAAGAATTCAACGCCAAGAAAAGCGAACTCTTAACGAAGTAGATAGTCTCTTCTTTGGTGCTTCTCTTCATCAAATAAAGGGGTTTTGCAAGGGATTTTTATTCTTAAACCGCTTGCAAGGCCTCTTTTCTTTGCTTGAGAAGCTTTTCCGTAATGCCCCAAGGAAGACTCTTTCGATATCAGGCCTTTTATTCTCAAAGCCCAAAGACTCTTATAAAGTCTTTGTTTTTCGTTTTCGTCCCCTAGGCTATAATAACAAGGTTATGACTAAAACCCTTTCCAAACTCAAAGTTGCCGCGTTCATCCTTTTTCTCTTTGAACTCGTTGGCATCGCCGTCGTCAGCGTTCTTTGGTTTTTTAACATCGGCGGTTTCCAGACGATTGATAACGTTCTCTACATCCTGGTTGGCTTGATTGTCTTCACGGTGACCGACACTTTGTTCATTTGGTTCAGCCTTCTTCACATCAACAAGCTCCGGCAAAAGAACGACGTCGAGGCAGCCCGGCTTGTGGGCTCCGATGTCCAAGAGGCCTATGACTTCGGCCAAATCGGTCTCGTCGTGGTCGATGAGTCGAACGTCATCATGTGGGCGAATACCCTTTTCAAGGATCGGCAGATCGACTTGATTGACACCCAGGTTTTCGAATGGCTTCCAGCCCTCAAGGATCTGGTGAACGCGCCGGTCAACAAGATCGTCAAAGTCGAAATCAAAGGCCGCCAATACGATGTGAAATACATCTCGGAACCGCGCTTATTCATCTTCAAGGACACGACTGAATACGAGAACGTCGTGAACTATTCCGAAGAGCACGCGGTCGTTTTGGGCATCATCCAAATCGATAACTTCAAAGAGATCGCTTCCGAAACCGATGAGTCGGCGGATGTCGTGAACAAGATTCGTTCTCTCATTGCGGATTATTGCCGTGATAATGGCGTTTTGCTCCGCTGGGTCCGGACCGACACCTATTTCAGCGTTTGCGATTATGGCTCGCTCAAGAAGATGGAAGACGATAAGTTCTCGATTCTTGAGACTGTCCGTCAGGCGGGCTCGAAGCTCGATAACCCTTTGACCTTGTCCTTAGGCTTCGCCCATGATTTCCCTGACGTCTCCAAACTGAACGAAATGGCCACGAACGCCCTCGATGTCGCCCTTTCAAGAGGCGGCGATCAGGCGGTTGTTTCCCAATATGGCGCTGAGCTTCGTTTCTTCGGCGGCAAGACTGCCGCGGTTGAAACGACCTCGAAAGTCAAGGTTCGTTCGGTCGCCGATTCGATTGTCTCTTTGATCAAGAGCTCCTCGAACGTCTTCGTGATGGGCCACCAAGACATGGATATGGATTCCTTGGGCGCTGCCCTCGGCATCGTGGCCATCTGCGATTGGTGCAATAAGCCTTCGAAGATTGTTTATAACGCCAAGTTGGCCGAAAAGAAGACCAAGATGGCTTTCCAGAGTGCCTTCTCGCGCGATGTCTTTGATAAGATGACCATCCTGCCGGATGATGCGGTGGCCGCCCTCAAAGATTCGACCTTGGTTATCGTCGTTGATATTTCCGTTCCGGATATGGTCATGGCGCCGAAGCTCCTTGAAAAAGCGGCCAAGGTCATCGTGATCGATCACCATAGACGGAGCGACAAATACGTTGATCATCCGGTCTTGGCTTACATCGAGCCGTCCGCCTCGAGCGCTTCGGAACTCGTGGCCGAGATGATCCGCTATGCGACTGCCAACCCGCGGATTGAGCTCAAGCCGACCTTTGCGACTCTCATGCTTTCGGGCATCTTCCTCGATAGCTCGTACTTCAAGAGCAAGTCGACGGGCATGCGGACGTTCGAAGCCGCAGAAATCCTCAAGGAATACGGCGCTGATAACTCGGTGGCCGATGATTACCTCAAGGACGAATTCGAAGAGTATTCTTTGATTACCAAGATCATCGCGACGATGCAGACGCCGCACTATGGCATTGTCTATTGCACCTGCGATGATAAAGACATCATTGAGCGGAGCACCTTGGCCAAAGTCGCTAATCAGGTGATGCAGCTCAAGGATATCAACGCCTGTTTTGTCATCGGCAAGACCGACGAGAAGAACGTCCGTCTCTCCGCTCGGAGCGATGGGACGATCAATGTTCAGCTTCTTTGCGAAAAGATGGGCGGAGGCGGCCACTTCACGATGGCGGCTTCTATCTTCCCGGGCCAGAGTGTTGACCGGGTCGTGAACACCCTGACGACGACGTTAGACGAATACCTTGATTCAGCAAGAGCCAGCGTTGACACCACTGGCGGAGGAGGAAAAATATGAAGGTCATCTTATTGGCTGATGTCGATGGCGTTGGCAAGAAAGGCGACACCGCAACCGTTTCGGACGGCTATGGCGTCAATTTCTTGATCCGCCGCAAATTGGCGGTCGTTTCGACGCCGGAGAACCAAGCGAAACTGCAGAAAGACAACGCCCAAGAGGACGCTCATCAGCAACAACTCAAGAAAGACGCCGAAGATTTGGCGGCACGTCTTGAGCATTTGAATGTCGAATTCAAAGCCAAAGTCGGCGGCGATGGCCGGATGTTCGGCACGATTTCGCCGAAAGAGATCGAAGCGGGCATGAAGGATCAGTGGGGCATCATCATCGATAAGCGCAAGTTCTTGGATAAGTATCCGGCGAACGCGATCGGTTACACCCGGCTCCGGATCGAACTCTACAAAGGTTCGGCTGGTCAGGTCATCGGAACCGTTAACGTTCATATCACCGAGGAAAAGTAATGGCAAAAGTCGCGCTTCCTAGCAATGTAGAAGCGGAGCGGTGCGTCCTCGGATCCATGCTTATGGATTCCGCGGCGGCCTCAACCGCGCTTTCATCCCTCACGGAAGATGTTTTTTCCGATGTCGATAAGCGCAATCTCCTCGTCTTCAAAGCGATGGAGGCGATTTCCTCGCATAATGGCAACATCGATGTTCAGACCGTCGCCGATACGCTCAATAACCTCAAGATGTATGACGATGCCGGCGGTTCGGATTATCTGATGGAACTGCTTCAGTCGACCATCTCGCCCGACAACATCGATCATTACATCAAGATCATCAAAGACCAAGCTGTTTTGAGAGCCTATCTCATTCAGCTTCAGGCGATTCAGGATTCCTATGCCCAGGGCAATGTCCCGGACATCGGGGATTTCCTTGCGAAGTCGACTTCCGACCTTCAAGAGATTGCCTCGAAGCGTTCCGTCGGCGAGTTCAAAGGCGCCAAAGAAATCGCTCGAGCGGTCGAAGATCAGATTCAAAAAGAAGCCTCATCGGACAATAAAGGTCTGACGGGCATCGACACCGGCTATCGCCGGCTCAATAAGTACACCCATGGCTGGCAGAAGAGCGATTTGATCATCATCGCCGCCCGCCCGTCTGTCGGCAAAACCGCTTTCGCTCTTAACCTCGCGGTCAACGCCGCCCGTTATCAGGATAAGCCGGTGGCCATTTTCTCTTGCGAAATGCCCTCCGATCAGGTCATGAAGCGTTTGATTGCGAACTTCTCCTTGGTCAAACTCGAGAAGATCCAAGCCGGTCCGCTCGATGAAAAAGAATTAAGCAAAGTCTCCTCGGCGGTCAATACGCTCAGCAACTCCAAACTCTATATCGATGACACCCCGAACCCCAAGCTCGGCGATGTCGTGAGCAAGGCCATGAAGCTTCAGGCCAAACTCCAATCCGAGCACTCGGATCTTTCGATGATTGTCATCGACTACCTCAACCTCATCACGACCGAAGGCGCCTTCGAATCGCGCGCCAACGAAGTCAGCCTCATCACCAAGACCTTGAAGCAATTGGCCCGTCAGATGAAGGTCCCGGTCATCGCCCTGGCTCAGCTCAACCGTGATACCGAGCAAAACGAAGGCCGAATCCCGATGCTGTCGAACCTTAAGGAATCCGGCTCAATTGAGCAGGATGCCGATATCGTTCTTCTGATGTATCGGAGCGACTATTACAAGAGCCTTGGCATCGGCGATAACAAAGCTACCGCGAATGCCCATGGTTTCGGCAAAGACAAATACACCCAGCAGCTTGAGCAAGATGTCCAGCAGCAGACCCAGGCCGCCGGCAAGGATAATGGCATTTCCGTCGTCTCGATATCCGTTGCTAAAAACCGCAACGGCCGGACGGGCGTTATCACGTTGCTCTTCGATAAGAACCTTCAGCGTTTCGATACGCCTTCCTTTACGCTCGAGCAAGAAGAGGCCAAGAAGAACGGCGTCGTCCTTGATGCGGATGACGATGACGGCCAATGATTCGCTTTCTGATCCTTGGGAGCGGCTCCAAAGGCAACGCGACCTTGGTTTATGACGAAAAGACGCTTTTTCAGATCGACATGGGTCTGCCCTTTTGCCGGGTGGAAGAAGGGCTGGAGTCCATTCATAAAACGAAGAAAGACATCCAGGCGATTCTCATCACCCACGAGCACACCGATCATATTTCAGGTTTGAGCGTTGAACGGAATGTGCCCGTTTATTCCGGAGAAGGAACTTTGCCCCATCCGGACAAACTGCTCCAATCCACCAAGAGTTTTGTCCTCGGCGATTTTTCGATCACCCCATTTTCGGTCTCCCACGATGCGGCCAACCCGATGGGCTTTTTGATCAAAGAACATGAGGAGAGCCTCGTCTATGTGACCGATACGGGCTACCTTCCGGATGACGATCTTGCCCTTATGAAGGGGGCAACCTACTACGTGATTGAGAGCAATCACGATTACAAGATGCTGCTTCATTCCCATCGGCCCGCTTCGCTCAAACATCGGATTCATAGTGACGTCGGCCATCTTTCGAATTCGGATTCCGCCCACTATATGCTCGATCTCGTCACCCCTTCGACCAAGGCGATCTACCTCGCCCATTTAAGCGAAGAGTGCAATACGCCTGAGCTTGCCAAAGAAACCTACCAAATGACCTTTGAGAAAGCGGGGATCTATTTCCCCGAAGACAACATCATTTGCGCCAAACAGTGGGAGAGCATCTCTGGAGGCGATTTATGAGAGTCCGAATTCTTTGCGTTGGCCACCTCAAAGAAGCCTATTGGCAAGCGGCCGAAGAAGAATATTTGAAGCGCCTTTCGCCCTATGCGAACGTGACAATCGACGAAGTGGACGATCTCCCGAGCAAGGAGAACGCTTCCTTGGCGATGGAAGAAGAAGTCAAAACCAAAGAAGGGGATAAAATCCTCACAAAACTCAAGCCGAATGATTTTGTCTGCACCCTCGATCTCGGCAAAGAAGAGCCCGATTCGATCGCCCTCGCCAACAAGATGATGACGATGTTCACCCGGGGCGGGAGTTTCATTACCTTTATCATCGGTGGCTCGCTTGGCCTATCCCAGGCATTAAAGAAAAGAGCGAATGCCTCGCTCTCGTTATCGCGCCTCACCTTCACTCATCAGATGACGCGTATCATTCTCTTAGAACAGATTTATCGGTCGTTCAAGATCCTTAATCATGAGCCGTATCACAAATGACTTTGTCGATTAAGCCATAATGGACCATCGCTTTGGCCCAGCCGTCATTATCGATGTCATCCGTGACGTAGTCCGCGACCGCTTTAACATCCGCGAGCGCGCCGCCAACCGCGACCGAAGCGCCGGTGAAGAGCAACATTTCGATGTCATTATTGCCATCGCCTAAGCTCATCGCGTTATCTTGGGTCCAGCCATAATATTCAAGCACCGCCAAAATGCCTTTGGCCTTATCCGAATCTTTCGGCATGATGTCGACCGCGTATTCGTCCCAGCGGGCTGCTTTGCAGTCTTTGAGGTGGGGGAGGAACAAGGATTCATCGAACTCATCGCAGAAAGCGATCATCTGATAAACGGTCCGATCATAAGGGATCGGGAATTTGCGGGGCTGGGGGAAACGAGTCCCGTATTTGGCGTGGGCGTCGATGACCCGGTCATCGATCATATTGATGTGGCCTTCATTCTCTTCGATGAGGGTCAAACCGAACTTGAGACGATAGGAGAACTTGACCATCGCGTCAACGACGTCGCCCGGGATCGGATACTTATAGATCACGACGTCGCCAATCGCGGCGCAAGCGCCGTTCATCATGACGAGGCCATCGGGTTTCACGATATCCAAAATGCCGGTTTTGCGAATCAGGTAATAATTGCGGCCCGAGCAAAGGAAGACTTTGATTCCCTTCGATTGCATCTCCCGAATCGCGTTAATGGCGCTCTGGGGAACGTGGTTCGTCACGTGCGAGAAGAGGGTTCCGTCGATATCCGTGAAAACGATTTTGATGTCTTTTTTGTTTTCCATTAAAGTAACCCTCCTTTCACATTTCGGGGCACATAGGGTATATTTAATTGCGTTAACTCTATGCTTTACCCTGAATTTGTGCAATACAAATCGTATGTCGATCCCGCCAACAGTCTCGTGAATGCCTACAAGACCGCATCGGGCCATCTCTTTTATGTCGAACCTGGCTTCTATTACGCCCTCCAAGGCTTCAAAGAAAAACGGCGGGATGACTTTCCGAAGATTCTTGATGCGATCAACAAAATCGTCGAAGAGAACCCGAAGGTGGTTTTCACCGGGAACTTCGAAACGCCTTTTATCGACAAACCTGGCTTCGTCTACCGGGAGATCACCGACATCACCGATCCGCTCGATATCTTTGTTGAGGATAAGAGCCGCGGAAGCGACTACGGAGATTAAATGAAGAGCGTCATTCTGGGTCTGGGTTACGTGGGCTTGGCCAATGTCGCCTACCTGGCCGAACACGTCCGGACTTCGCTCATCGCTTTCGACACGGATGAAGCCAAGATCAGCGCCATAAAGGGCGTGCAATTTCCTTATGAGGAACCGCTTCTCAATAAGGTATTAAGCCAAAACGCCCGTAAGATCCTTTATACGTCCAAAGAAGAAGACATCAAGGATGCCGATCTCTATTTCCTTTGCGTCGGCACGCCTTCCGAAGAAGATGGCTCGGCCGATCTGAGCGCGCTCAACTCCGCGGTGGAGCTCATCCAAAAATCATCTGATAAATCGACGATTATCATCCGCTCGACCGTTCCCATTGGCACGGCGAAGAAGATTCAGGATCAACTTCCTCAATTTTCCATCATCTCGATGCCGGAGTTTTTAGCGGAAGGCCGTTCCTACGAAGACGAGTCCAACCCCTATCGGATCGTGCTCGGCGCTCGGAAGCCAGAAGACTTCGCTTTGATCCGGAATCTCCGCAAATCCGATGTGAATCATGGGGTTCCCTTCTATTTCATGTCGAACGAATCCGCCGAACTCACGAAGTATGCTTCTAATATGTTCCTCTCGATGAAGATCTCTTACATCAACGAGGTGGCGCGCCTCTCCGAAAGCGTGGGCGCCGATATCGAAGATGTCGCCTTGGCGATGGGGGCCGATCCCCGAATTGGACACAGCATGCTCAAGGCAGGCCTTGGCTATGGTGGCTCGTGCTTCCCAAAAGATGGGAAGGTGCTTCTTAATACCGCGAATAAAGAAGGGGTAAGCCTACTCCTTCCGGAAGCGACCTCGGCGATCAATGACACCCAGCCGCTTTATTTCCTCAAGAAGATTTACGCGCGCTTCCCCTCTCTTAAAGGGGTGAAGATCGCCCTTTTGGGTTTGGCTTATAAGGCGGGGACCTCCGACTTAAGGAATGCCCTTTCGCTCGTTTTGGCAAAGCCTCTTTTAGAGGCGGGCGCTCTCGTAAGCGGTTATGATCCTTCAGTGAAAGCGAGAGAAGCCTTCGCTAAGGCCTGCCCCTCGGTTCAAATCTGCTCCACCAAGGAAGAAGCGCTCAAGGATTCGGATGCACTCATCATCGTGACGGAAGAGAAGTCCTTCGCTCAATTGGATGAACGCGCCTTGCTTCCTCTTCTGAAAGGTCGCATCATCTTCGACGGACGGAATCTCTACTCGCTTCATTACTTCACTTACTTCGATTACATTTCCGTTGGCCGCGCCGAAAGCAAAGCCCAGCGATAAGAAAAGCTCGTCTCCGAATCTCTCGGTTGACGAGCTTTTGTTTTACTGTTCGTTGTAGACCGGACGGAGGCTGCGCATCGACATCCACATGACCCGCATGCCATAGAGGAAGATGTAGACGAGCGGAGCGTAGGCCGGGAAGGCGAAGCCGATGAGCGCCAACACCGACGGTGAGAAGGCAGCCCAGTAGGCGATCTTCTGGCACTCCCAGAAAGTATAGATGCGGAACGGATTGGTCTTGCCGCGCGTCATTAAGAAGACGGTGAGACCGAGCAAGAGGGCAAGTCCGGCGTAGACGCCGAAGTAGATGCCCGTCGTGATCCAAGCGCTCGTGATCTTGGTCGAATTGTAGCCATCGGCGAGGATTTCTTTCCAGCTCGCGAGAGTCTTATCGACATCGCCCGCGGCATAAGTCGCGCCATGGGTTGAAGTGGTGGCAAGATCCTTGAGATCAAAGCCTTCGATATAAGACGAATCCCATTTGCCTTCGAGCTTCGAAGACTGAGCGGTCTTGGTGGTCGGAAGCTTGTAGAACTTGAATCCCTTTTCGCCTAAGACAAGGATGTTGGTCTTCGAGTCCGCGGTCGGGAAACCGACGGCGAGGCCCCAGACGGATTCGGTGTAATAGGTATCTAACGAAGTCGCGCCAGCCCAATAGACGGCGAAGTCGGTAACGGTCACGGTCCGTTTAGTCGGAGTCGTCGAGACCACCGACGAAGACGAACTGTCATAGCTGGTCGGAAGATAGATTTGCTCTTCTTGGTATTGGTGAACGTAGGCGTTGCACGGATTGTACTTCGTGGTTTCGCCGGTCTTGGTATCCGGGAAAGCGGCCTTCCAGGCGGAATCATCGATCGTCAGGGTGTGATTTTGAACTTTGGCTGAAAGATTGTTCGCGGCCAAAGCCTTATCGAACTCGGATAAGCCCGTGTCGATGCCATAGAGCGGGGCATCGAGGAAGGAAGCTCCGGTGGTTTTGAAGGCGCTATACATGACCGAAGCCATCGCCAAGATGGTGCTGACGACCACGATGATGACGGCCGCGTACCACGGCTTTTTGCGCGCTTCGACGCAGGTATCGTTGCTGATGAGCGACATCCCAAAGAATTTGAGATTCGCTTTGAACTGAGCCGAGCCATGAGAGCCCGAATTGTTCTTTTGTTGTTTCACGACGTAATCTTTTGCCATAAATTCTCTTTTTGCTTTTAAGCAAAGAAACTCTACAACAAAGCGGCTCTTTATACAAAGAAAACATTGCCCCTTTTCCTGCCTTTTTGACTGGAGGAATACAAAGAAGGGGGTTTTGCGAGTATTTCCGAGCGTTCGTCTCTATACTTAGAGAATGAAAACGCCGAAAGAACCTTTAGTCAAAAATCTCGCGGAACGACGTTGGGAAGAGTTCCAAAATGAGGGTTATTCCCATGCCCTCGTTAAAGGCAACCCGCCCCAAGGCTTTTCCTTGACGGACGTGACGGTGGATTCCGTGATCTTTGATGGGGTCGATTTTGCCTCCCTTTCTTTGGAGCAGGTCGATTTCCAGAATGTGGTCTTCCGCCATTGCTCCTTCGCCAATCATGATTTTTCAAAACGCTACTTCGGCCGGGTTCGTTTCGAGGCCTGCAATCTCTTGGGCTCAAAATGGATCGAAGCTGCTCTTCTCGATGTCGTCTTCGTGGACAGCAATCTCGTTCTCGCGAATTTCTCTTCCTCCGAGATGAAAACCATCCTCCTTTCTTCGTGCCGATTAGGCGAATCCTATTTCGCGGAGACCCTCTTCAAGGATGTGCGCTTCGAAACGTCGGATTTGTCCGGTGCCGAGTTCTTTAAGACCCCGCTAGCGGACATCGATTTATCAAGCGATAAAGTCTCTGGATTGCATTGCGAGCCCGAGTCCCTGCGGGGCGCGATTATCTCACCGGCCCAGGCCATCGATTTCATCACCTATTTCGGCCTCAAGATCAAAGGCGAGTAGCCCCGAATTGGCATTTTCCTCTTTTTGAGGGTATATTACGTATGCTTGGCACGAACCAAGCCTTGTTCTAATTCATGGGGTCGTTCCGGTTTTGACGGGGAATTCTTTGGCTAGGATCGCAGTGGCGTGGTGAGCTTAAACACCAAAAACCAATAACTGATAACAGTTATCACTATGCGAATCGTACTGCCTCGCAGCACCTTTCGTTTGCTCGCGCCTAATCAGTAACCTTCGGGTTTCTCACTTCGTGTGAGAGCAGCACGTCCGCCCTCTGTTTCGTGTCTCACGGAAGGATGTGACGTCATTCAAGACACTAAGCGGTGACCGCTGGTTGGAGGTCATCGACGAAAACGCGTCAACCTCGCCTTGAGGGCTCGACCGTATCCTGCCTTAAGGCCAAACATGATATGGCCTAAACTGTAGATGTCTTAGTTGAAAGTTCTTCGGACAGGGGTTCGATTCCCCTCGACTCCACCATCAAAAATAACATAGGCAATGCCTATGTTTTTTTGTTTAATGTAAAGAAAAATAGATTCCTTATAAGTGTATTTTGAAGATTGAATTCATAGCGAAAATGCAGCCAAAACATTGCCCTTGCTGACTCTTTGAGAGAACGTCTCATCGATATCAAAATGGCCTAGCGGAACGTAAGAGTAATTTGTTGTGAAATCCTGATAGAAAAATACGACGCAATTATCGCTGAAGAGCATGAGATCGCCTGCCTTAATCGAAGAGGGGATGGTGGGTTCATCCTTCCGGATGTTTTGATCGAGATAGATGTATTTTTCGTTTTCGTTTAATTCTTTCATCGTCAAGGTTGTCGGAAGCAAAGACGCAAAAGCTTCCGCGCTGTCGTTTGCCTCGAGAATGCCTTGGTAGATTTTGCCTTCAATGGTTAAGGTCATAGAATTCACTTCCTCCTTATCGCTTGAAGAGAAACTTGTCGGACTTGATTTTGACAAAAACGATGTCGAACTTGGCGTGGGGCCTGTTTTTGCGCACGATGCCAAAAGAAGAGGGAGGTTGATTAAAAGAAGACGTCTTACCCTTTGATCCATTTGGCAAACATCTCAACGGCTTCGGGGGTGGTGTGGTCGAAAAATTGACTCGTTCCTTCATCGAGGGCAAGGATTTTGGTCATATCCGTGTCGCTCAGTTCGAAATCAAAGACCTCAAAGTTTTGTTTTATTCGCTCCTTATGGGTGCTCTTCGGAATGACAACAATCCCCCGTTGAATGAGATAACGTAGGGCAACTTGAGCCGCGGACTTGTTGTAATAGGCACCCACTTCGACAAGCGTGGGATTATTAAAGAAATCGTGACGGCCTTCGGCGAAGGGACCCCACGATTCGATCTGGCAATGGTATTTGTCCATGTAGGTTTTGGCTTTGATCTGTTGATTGAAGACGTGGGTCTCAACCTGGTTCACCATCGGGAAGACATCGTTGAACAAGCCGATATCGATCAAGCGATCGGGCGAGAAGTTCGAAACACCAATCGCCCGGACCTTGCCAGCCCTATAGGCTTCTTCGAGAGCCCGATAAGCGCCGTAATAATCGCAAAAAGGCTGATGGAGAAGCAAGAGATCGATATAGGTTGTTTGAAGCCGTTCGAGCGAAGCGTCGATGGCCGCTTTGGCCTTTTCGTAGCCGAAGTTATTCGGAAAGATTTTTGTGGTGATGAAAAAATCGCCTCGGGGGAGACCGCTCTTCTTGACGGCCGCGCCGACTGCGCTTTCGTTTCGATAGGCTTGGGCGGTGTCGATATGACGATAGCCGACTTCGACCGCGTCTTTCACGCAGCGTTCGCACTCCTCAAGATTGGGGATTTGATAGACCCCGTAGCCTAAGATCGGCATTTCAACACCATTCGACAATATGACGTTCTTCATTGTTTTTCTCCTTCGCTTAATGCGTTGTATTGTTTCTCATCGACCGGCTCACACCATTCATTTGAGGCGTCTTTTGCAGGGATTCCGATGACAATTGCGTGAACCAACTATCCTTGCTCGCGCCATGCCAATGCTTCACTTCCGGCGCGATGTAGACCACATCCCCCGGATGAAGTTTCTGAGCGGGCTTGCCCCATTCCTGATACCAGCCCTCGCCATCGGTGCAAAGCAAGATCTGGCCGCCCTGATGGTGGATATGCCAGTTATTGCGGCAGCCAGGCTCAAAGGTCACGTTGAAGATTCCTAAGCCATCTTTCAGATTGAGCGGCTTCAAATAGCTCTTGCCGATGAAATACTTTTCGTAGTCTTTGTTCTCGGCCCCTAAGCCGAAGAGCGAATCCGAAGGCGAAGTCTTGTCTTCGGCGTAGACCTCTCTCACCAGCGGGAAGGCCGCCCAAGCGTTGGGCCAGCCAACATAGAAAGCGAGATGGGTGACGAGCTCGACCATTTCGGTTTTGCTGACCCCGTGGGCTTTGGCATTGGCGATGTGATATTTCAGGGAATTATCGAAGATTCCTTTGCTGATTAAAGCGGTGACGGTGATAAGGCAACGATCCCGGGTCTTCAGTTTGTCCTCTCGCGCCCAGACCTCTCCGAAAAGAACATCATCATTGAGTTCGGCGAATTTCGGAGCGAGATCGCCCAAGGCCTTTCGCCCGGCGGTTTGTTTATCCATTTTTCTTCCCCCCGCTCACCATCATAGGTCTTGGAGTTAACTCCAAGTCAAGCGGTTTGTTTTCGAGGTTGCCTTGCAAAGCCCTTAGGGGATTTCCATAATGGATGCATGAACGAAAAACTGAAGCTGATCATGGATTCCGATCCAGGCCACGATGATGCGGTGGCGATTATGCTGGCGGGAAAGTCCCCGAAGCTTGATCTTCTTGGCATCTCAAGCTGCTCGGGAAACCAAAGCATTGAGAAAACAACCCATAACGCCTTAAGCCTTTGCCAATACTTGGGGATTAACGTCCCCGTCGCCCAAGGCTCACCGAAGCCTTTATTTAAAGAGCCGATGTATTGCCCTCAGATCCATGGCGAAAGCGGACTCGATGGTTTTACCTTCCCTCCGTTAACGAAGAAAGTAGACTCTCGCACTGGATGCGATTTCATCATCGAGACCTGCTTAGCGAATAAGGAAGTCGTCCTTGTTCCGACCGGACCGTTGACCAACATCGCTTTAGCTCTTCAAAAGAATCCCGCAATCAAATCCCATATCAAAGAAATCATGTTGATGGGTGGCTCGATCGGTTCCGGGAACGTCACTCCGGCTGCGGAGTTCAATATCGTTGTCGATCCCGAGGCCGCGGACATCGTCTTTCATTCGGGATTGTCCGTTTATATGAACGGACTCGACGTGACTCGTCAGGTTCTCGTCACCGAGGAAGTCATCGCCCGGATGGCGAAGATCCACAACAAGGCGAGCGATCTTTTCGTCGCCCTGATGAAGCAATACAACATCAACCAGAAGAAGACGTTCCAATGGTCGAAAGGCGGGCCGCTTCATGATCCGGTGACGATCGTGAGCCTGATTGATCCGAGCGTGGTCACTTATGAATATATGAATGTCGGGATCGATCTTTCGAAAGGGCCGTCCTATGGCCGGACCAATTGCGACCGGTTTGGCTATCTCCATCTTCAGCCGAACGCCTATGTGGCGGTGGCGATCAATGTTGAGAAATACTGGGACACGATCGAAAGCGTCCTGAGGCTCTACGCATGAAAGACATCTACGTCCTTGGCTCGCTTAACACCGATCTGACGGTTTATTTAGATCGCTATCCGGAGAAAGGCGAGACGGTCAAAGGGCATTCGTTCCGAACGGGGGCCGGGGGCAAGGGACTGAACCAAGCTTTCGCGGCCGCCAAACTCGGCGGGCATGTTCATTTCTTAGGCGCGGTCGGAAAAGACGCATTCGGCGAAATGATGGTCGCTCAGTTGAATTCCGTCGGCGTCGACGTTTCTTCCGTTCATGTGCGCGAAGATATCGCGAGCGGGGTTGCCCTCATTGAGGTGTGCCATGGCGAGAACGAAATCGCTTTGGATCTCGGGGCCAACGAAACGATCCAAGAGGCAGAGATCGATGCTTTCTTTCAAAATGCCAAGCCAGGCGATCTTTTCCTCACTCAAGGCGAAAATAACGCGGATTCCTTGGCGAAATCTTTGCAAAAAGCCCACCAATTAGGGTTGAAGACCCTTTTGAATCCCGCGCCAGCGAACAAAGCCATGGCGGGATCCTTCCCGAATGTCGATCTCTTGATCCCCAATGAGACCGAAGCCTCCTTACTCAGCGGCAAACCCTCTTATGAAGAAGCCGCCAAGAGCTTTTCCGTCCCTGACGTCGTTGTGACCTTGGGCAAAGAAGGTTACTTCGTCCTGAATAAAGAAGAAAGTTATCGTGAGCCGGCCATTCATCTTCAGGCGATTGATACCACCGGTGCTGGCGATGCTTTTTGCGGCGCCCTCTGCTATTTCTTGTCGAAGGATAAGCCGCTTAAAGAATCCTTAAAGCTCGCGAGCGTCTACGCTTCGATGAGCACCTTGAAGAAAGGATCCTCCGCTTCGATGGCGGATCTTCCCTCCTTTCTTCGTTTCTTAAAAGAGCGTCACCTCAATCTTTTGTAATTTTCTTTTGGACAAAACGCGGTCCTCGTTGTCTTAACTAGCTTAGGGGAGAAAGAATCGTGAAAGTTTCGCATCAGACCGTTCGTCTCTTCATCGCCGGCGACGAAGAGGCCATTCAAGAGGTTTATCTCTCCTATCGGAGTCTCATTTTCTTCATCATCGTTTCGATCGTGAAAAACGAGGAAGACGCGAAAGACCTCTATCAGGATACCTTCGTTGATGCGATCGCCAAGGCCAGGACCATCAACAACATCGACGGATTCGAACAATTCCTCACACGGATCGCCCGCAACAAAGCGCTCAACTTCGTCAAAGAGAAGAACCATCTTACCGAAATCGGATCGCTCCTCGATCTCTATGGCGAAGAAGAAAGCCACAACAGCCTCTTGCTCGACATGCACGACTATTTGAGCGACCTTGAAAACATCATGGTCACCTACCACATCGTCTATGGTTATGGCTTCCGGGACATTTCTGAACTCACCGGAATTCCGAGTTCGAGTTGTTCGCATTACTACCAAGTTGCCTTAAGCAAAATCAAAACGCATATTGGAGGACGGGAAAATGTTCAATAAACACCAAGAAAAGAAACGGATGGAAAGCATCCTCGACGCCCACACGCCGCATATCGAAGCTTATGAAAAGAAAGAAGTTACGTCAACTTGGTCAGGCGAAAAAAAGAAGCGGCGTTATGTGCTTTGGGGTTCTTTGGGCGGAGCCTTATTGACCTCGGGTGTTTGCGCGGCCGTGATCATCGCTTCCACCGTCCGCCCTTCTTTCCATCCTTCTTATCAAGTCGTTTCTCCAGAGGGGCGTGAATCCACAAGTGGCTTTGGCGCTGGCCTAACCATCTCGGATAAAACGATGGCAATCTATAAATCCTTTTGCGTTCAGATGACCCCCTATGTCTTTGAAGGCTATGAGCAATCGCGGAGTTTCTCGGTCGTCGATGCCTTTGTGAATCTTTGCTTGGTTGGCTACACTTCAGACGAGGCGATTTCTTCGACGGTCGTTAAGGGCCTAGGGGCTTCTTCGCGGGACGATCTCCGTGTTGCCGCTAAAGAAATCATCACCGTCTTAGGGACCCCAATCACCACGAATAACGGCCTTAGAGGTGGTTTTTCGCTTCAGTCAATCTGGCTTTCGGAGGATCTCGAACTTGCCGACGATATCAGCGCGCTCAAAACGGATTTGGAGAGCTCCTTCTATTGCTCGGTATTTCATCATCGTCCCACGACCAGCGAAGTGAACAAATACTATGCCTCCGAGACTCCGGAAGAGTTCAGCCAAACGCCCTCGACTCTTATTCCGAAAGATACGGATAGCGCCTCGGTTTCATCCTTCTATCTTCTGGATAAATATGGGCCAACGACCTCTTTGGACTACCTGAATCAGTATCGTTCGAATTCCCATTTCCTTGATTACCATTTGAATGGCGAAATTCAAAGAGTGAATTACATCCGAACGACGGGCCATGGCAAAGCCTATATCAACGATCATTTCATCGGAGCCGATGCTCGAATCAACGGCTGCTCTTTCGCCTATTTCCTCCCCGATGAAGGCTATACTCCGAAAGACATCGCTTCGGATGTCTTCAAAGAGAACTATACCCGACAAGGCTATGATGAGAAAACCGACTACGACACCATTGTCAATGCTCCGTATTTCACCATCAACAACGCTGCAATCGATCTTTTGCCC
This sequence comes from Bacillota bacterium, assembly GCA_036788815.1. Classification (GTDB taxonomy): domain Bacteria; phylum Bacillota_I; class Bacilli_A; order RFN20; family CAG-826; genus UBA4951. The sequence goes on along the minus strand of DAIQMS010000015.1, from coordinate 14,252 downwards.
GCCTATCAAAGTGCAGGCTATGACGTTTTCTCCAAGCTGGGTCTCTTTGGCCGGCTCCTCAAAGCGGAAAGCGTCCAATATGCTTTCGGGACGACGCAAAGTTCCTTTATCAACTACGACTATAACGGCCTTTACTCCGCTAGCCGAACTGTCTTTGTCGGCGCGGGTGCCGGAGCCCCTCCAAGCAAAATCTTCACTTTGACCTTGGACAAGCCTTATCTTTTCCGAGTCGATTTCCCTGGCGTTATCGTTGGAACGAGCAAGGCCGTAGAGAGTCTGCCCGTCATCTATGGCCAGATCTATGATCCGGCGTATCAAGGGAGGTAAAGACATGAAAGCGGTCATCTTCGACAACATCAAAGCCTTCCTCAAAGCGTTGCTTCTCGTTTTCTTTCCGATCCTCTTTGCGATCCTCTCGCATCACTACACCTTGGTCGTTTCGGCTTATATAAGCGCGATTTGCGCAGTTATTTCTCTCATTATCGAGATTCTTTTAACCTTGCTCAAGAGCTATCGGAACCCCTTGTTGGAGTCAATCCGGCTCCGAACTTCGGAATGGATCGCTCTCTCCCTCATCGTCTCCGATTCTTTGCTCCTCAACGTCATTCCTTTTTTCGAGCGAAACGTGATTGTTCAGCCGATCTTCTGGATCGTTTTGATTTCCTTGGCCGCCGCCCTCTTCCTTGGCTTTTTGGATGCGGGACTTGAAGGGATGATGTATTACCACAAACGGCAGCTCACGAAAAAAACCAAGGTCAGCCTCGATTAGCTTCCCTCGGCTTTTGATGATTACTTTTTGCAGACGTGGCAATGGCGGCATCTCGGCTCGTAGGCTTCGCTCGCCCCGATCAGGACGACTGGGGAATCATAAGCGGCCGGAACGCCATTCACGATCCGCTGCGTCATGGTGGCCGGCTCGCCGCATTTTACGCAGATGGCGGTGAGTTTTGTCACGAATTCAGCTTTGCAGAGGAGGGCTGCCGTTATCGGGAAAGGCTCGCCTCGAAAATCCGTATCGAGCCCCGCGACGATGACGCGCTTGCCCGCGTTGGCCAATTCATCGCAGAGGGCGACGATGTCGAAATCAAGGAACGAAACCTCATCGATCGCCAAGACATCAAAGGGCTCTTTGAGATGGGCCCGGATCTCGGACGTGTCTTTGACCGGGATGCATTTGGCTTTGTTGTGCAAATGGCTCTCGACGTTATCGACCGAATAACGATTGTCGATGGCCGGCTTGAAGACCAAATACTTCGTGTGGGCATAGTCCAAACGGCGGAGGCGACGGATCAGCTCTTCGCTTTTTCCGGCGAACATCGGCCCCGTAATGACCTCGATCCAACCCGGCTGTTTATAATTTTCCATAACGAAAATGATTTTAGAATTTCCCGGGGGTGATTCAAGGAGAAAAAAGCGTCTTTCTCCATTCGTCTAGAGCCAATCGTTCTTTTTTCTTTTTCCCTCGTAAAGATAAGTCTTTCTTAACCAATCTTGTTCCCGCCTCTTTTTGGGCTATACTGACCCCGAAAGAGGTTATTTTATGGCCGAAGAAAACAAAAAAGATGTGGTTTCGGATCAAGATGGGAAAGGCAACGAAACCGGGAAAACAGGCGAAAAGAAAGAAGAAGCAAAGGACGACGCCTCGGGCGATAAAAAGGAATCAGGATTCTCTAAGTGGTGGAAGGGCACCAAGGCAAAAATGGATTCCGATCTGCTCGAGAGCCACATTCAGAATTCGTATAATGCCGCCCATCGTTCCTTCGATGTTTACAACTTCGAAGGCGGGATTTTCAACGGCACTTCGGTCGATGGAGAAATCGTTGACGGCTCGCTTCTTTATTGGGGAAGTGAGGCCATTAAGGAGTATGCGGTTGTGGTTGACCGCAAAGATAATAAGGCTTATTATGCCGGTAAGAGCTTCCCGATTGATGTAAAGGCGACCTACGAGGGAACCGAATACACGCGAAAAGGAACGAAAACCGCGCTCGATCCGAACGTCGAAGAAGTCAAGGTGATCAAAGCTGACAAGCGTTACTTCCTCTACAAGGGGAAAGCGGACGAGACGAAATAATTCGAGGGGCAGCGCCACTACGGTGGCGCTTTTCTTTTCTTTGGAAGAGTAGAGTAGAATAGTAAAGAAAGAGGTGGCCTATGCAAACCATCGAAAATGAATTCTTCAAAGTTTCAGTCGATGAGGTCGGGGCGCTTTTGACTTCGGTAATCAGCAAAAAAGACGGGCAGGAACTCCTTTGGCAGAAGAACCCGGAGTTCTGGCCGAATCAGGACGTCATCATCTTCCCAGTCATCGGATTCCCTCAGTATGATGTCGAGGGGAAAAGCTATGCCTGCAAAACGCGGCACGGCTTTGCCCGGAGCCAGAAGTTTGTTTTGAAAGAGAAGAGCCCCTCTTCCGTTACCTTGGAGCTCACGGAGAATCCGGAGACCTTGGCGGCCTATCCTTTCGCCTTCGTTCTCGATGCGACCTTGACCCTCAAAGGCGATGCCCTTATTCGGACGGTCAAAGTCATCAATAAGTCTGCAAAACCCCTTCCGTTTGCCTTGGGCCTCCATCAAGCCTTTCAAGAAAAATACGATGGGACGGGCTCGATTCATTTTGACCGGGCGCCCAAACGCTACTACCCGATGCGGGACGGTTGGATTAAAGCCCCGGAAGCGAGCATCTACCATCAAGACGAGGTTCTCGATAAAGCCCTCTGGAAGGATAACGACACTTGGATCGTCCCTAACGATGAGCATTACAAGATCGATGTGAAGACCGGTCTTGGCTATACGATCAAATTCCGTTTTGAGGCGCCTTCGATCGCGATTTGGTCCTGCGCCAAAGCCGGTGGCGATTTTCTTTGCGTTGAGCCGTGGTGGGGTTTCTCCGGCTACGAAGGCATGCCCAAAGAAATCAGCGCCCGTCAGGACGAGAACATCGTCTCGAAAGAGAAGACGTTCACGCTGAAAATTCAGATCGTTAAGGAATAAGTCGACTTATTCCTTTTTTTCTTGGGGGAGTTAACGCGAGACTTTTCTTTCGGCTCGTTCTATATTATCCCCGAAGTAAAAAGAGGTTTCCCCTATGCTTGCATTCTGCAACGATTATTCCGAAGGCTGCCATCCGAAGATCCTCGAAGCGCTCACGAAGAGCAATCTCGAAGAACTCCCGGGCTATGGCACGGACCGATACACCCTTTCGGCGAAAGAGAAGATCAAGAAGGCCTGCGAGGATCCCCAAGCGGACGTTTATTTCCTGACGGGCGGCACCCAAGCGAATCAAGTGGTGATCGCCAGCCTCTTAGAGCCTTATGAAGGCGTCATCTGCTGTTCGAGCGGCCACATCGCCGTCCACGAAGCGGGGGCGATCGAAGGGACGGGCCACAAGGTTCTGACGATCCCGGCCCAAAATGGCAAACTCGTCGCCGAGGATTTGGCCCATTACCTCAAAGACTTCTTTGAGGGCTCAAGCGCGGATCATATGGTTCAGCCGGGCATGGTCTATATCTCGCAATCGAGCGAATACGGGACGCTTTATAGCAAAAAAGAACTCGAAGGCCTTCATAAAGTCGCTCAGAAATACCACCTTCCTCTCTTCATCGATGGCGCGCGGCTTGGCTATGCGTTATGCACGGAGGAAAACGACGTGAGCCTTCCCGAGCTCGCCCAGCTTTGCGAAGTTTTCTATTTCGGCGGGACCAAGTATGGCTGCCTCTGCGGCGAAGCGGTCGTTTATACAAAGGGCGCCCCCAAGCATTTCGTCACTTTCATCAAGCAGCACGGGGCTCTCGTTGCCAAAGGCCGGCTTCTAGGGGTCCAATTCGATGCCTTATTCACCGATGATCTCTATCAGGAAATCGGGAAGCCTGCGCTGGAGGCGGCCACGACGATCCGCGAAGCCTTAAGAAAGAAAGGCTACGCCTTCTCAATCGATTCGCCTACCAACCAACTCTTCGTTATTTTGGACAACAAAACGATGGAAAGGCTTGCAAAAACCATCTGGTTCAGCGTTTGGGAGAAGAAAGACGAAACCCATACGGTCATCCGTCTTTGCACGAGTTGGGCGACCACGAAAGAATCCGTGAACGATTTATTGGCCTTACTTTAAATAAAGCTATTTGTAATACTGCGCTTGGGCATCCCACATGGCTTTATAGAGTCCGTTCGGGATCGCCAAAAGCGTTTGATGATTCCCATATTCGACGATCTTGCCTTTATCGACCACGGCGATGTCGTCGCAGAACTTGGTGGAGCTCATCCGGTGGGAGATGAAGACCGCCGTCTTATGTTCGATGAGGGTTGAGAAATTCTCATAGACCTCGGCTTCGCTCTTGGGGTCCAAAGCGGACGTCGGCTCATCCAAAATGACCAAGGGCGAATTCTTATAGAGGGCCCGGGCGATCGCGATCTTTTGGGCTTCACCGCCGGAGATCTCGACGCCATTGGTGTCGTTCTTGTTATAGAGAAGGGTGTCGAGACCGTTCGGGAAGCTCAGAATCCGATCATAGATGTTGGCTTTCTTTAAGGCATCAACGACTTTGGCTTGATCGCCATTTTCGCCCGCGGCGACGTTCTCTTTGACCGAGAAGGAAAAGAGCTTGAAGTCTTGGAAGACAATCGCATAGAGCCGATCCAAAGAATCCCGATCATAAGAGACGAGGGGTTTCCCATCAACCCAGATCTCTCCGGATTGCGGTTCGTAGAGCCGGCAAACGAGTTTCATCAACGTGGTTTTCCCGGCGCCGTTGGCACCGACGATCGCGAGTTTCTCGCCGGGCTTGATCGTGAGCGAAACGTCATCGAGCGCCTTTTCTTTTTGATTGGGATAAGCGAAGGTAACGTGGCGGAATTCCACCGAAAGGGGCACTTTCTCGTCTAATTTCTCCGAGCCATACGTCATGGCGCTTGGGAGTTCGAGGTAGATGAAATAGTTCTGGAGGTAATCCGCGTTGAGCGAGAGGCCGATGATGCCGGTGACGATCTTTTCCAAGCCTGTCGCCAAAAGGGTGACCGCCCCGGCGTAGGCGACGGCCGAACCGACGCTGACGAGGCCATAAAGCGCCTTGAGACCCAAATAGCCATAGGCGGTGAATGAGAGGAGCGCGAAAAAGATGGAAATGGTGATCTGAAGGATCACGTCGGCCTTATAGAATCTCTCCCAGGTCGCATTTACCCCGTGCTTGTCGTTGGCTTGAAGGGACAAGAGCATCTTTTGCATGTGGAAGAGGCGAATATCCTTGCCGAGTTCGTAGTCGTTGCAGACTTGGTAGAAATAGCCAAACCTCCGATTGCCTTCGACATTTTCCGTCATGGCTTTGTAGGTTAATTTGTTCGAATAACTGACGAGGGGGAAGGAGGCGAATAAGGCGAAGATCACAACGCCGAAGAGGACGAGCGAACTCCAAGGGTTGTTGAGGAAATTGGACCAATCGTCGATCTTGTTTGGCGTTCCGACTTGGAAGATCCCTTTGAGGAGAAGGCAGGAATAAATGACGCTTGAGGCCCCTTGGACCAACTGTCCGATCGCGGCCATGAAGGAAGGAACGCCTCCGTTTCCGTTCGCGCCTTCGTCCGCCGCCTTGATGAGGCGGAGGGTCTTGATGTCTTCCAGCTGCTCATAAGAGATCTCATGGGTCTTCTTGCTGGTCAACCGATTGACTTCTGCAATGATTTTGCTGTCCCAAGCCTGAAGGAAATAGGTAAAGAAACCCGTCAATAACCCCACGCCAAGGCTGATTCCGATCATCGCGTAGACGATGACGAGGATGTCGTTAAGGGGCTTATTGCCAATCACATCATCGATGATCAAGGCGCTTCCGTAGATGGGAACGTAAGGCAAAAAGGCTTGGAGCAGATAATAGAAGATGTAGGTTACGACATACATCGGCGAGAGCGAGAAAACGAAGCGGAGAACCCGGAAGGTCTTTTTCCGAAAGGATTTAGTTGGCTCCATGCTGTTCTCCTTCCTGGTAATACTTCGCCTGAATCTGGAACATCTCTTTGTACTTCTTGCTTTGCTTCAGAAGCTCCTCGTGGGTTCCGATCTCCTCGATCTTGCCGTTATCGAGGTAGACGATCCGATCGCAAAAGCGGGTCGAGGCAAGCCGATGGGAGATGAAGATTGAGGTGTTGCCCTTCGAATAGTCCAGATAACGCTTATACATTCGCTCTTCGCTTAAAGGATCGAGAGCGGCGGTCGGCTCATCGAGGACGAGGAGGGGCGCGTTCTTATAGAGGGCTCGGGCCAAAAGAAGTTTTTGGGTTTCGCCGCCGGAGAGCTGAATGCCCGAAAGATCGAAGGTTTGCGTGATGTAGGTGTCTTCTTTTTGCGGAAGCGAGGCGACTTTATCGGAAAGGTCGGCTTTTGAAAGAACCTCCGTCAGCCGTTTCTCGTCGATTTGCTCATCGGGGCAGCAAGCCACGTTTGTTTTTAGGGTGAAAGCCAAGGGGCGGACATCTTGGAAAAGAGCTCCGATGAGCGACATATAGTCATCGATGTTGAACTCTTGGATGTCGATTCCGTTCAGCATGATTCTGCCGCTCGTGGGTTTGTAGAGCCCGCAAAGGAGTTTGATCAAGGTGGTTTTGCCCGCGCCATTATTGCCAACGAGGGCGATCTTTTCGCCAGGATGGATCACCAGATTGATGTCATGGAGGATCTCCTTATCGTCGCCCGGATAATGGAAGGCGACATGATCGAAGGTGATTTCGAAAGGCTTCTTGAGCGTTTTGATGTCGACTCCCTTCCCATGGTTGAACTGATCGGGCGTCGCGAGGGCATTCCGGTAGTCATCGACCAAGACCGATTCGAACCGGCTCTTGTTCCACGCTTGGACCGCGTCGTTGACCCAAGTCGAGAAGCCCGCGATGATGCCTAAAAGGAAAGTGAAAGTTGCCAAAGAGATTGAGCCATTCAGCACCTGAGGCAAGAGCAAAGAATAAGCGATCGCGTCCCGGGCGAAAAGGAAGAGGTTGTTGCTCACCTCGCCTAAGTAGAAATGCATCTGGACTTTATTGGTCAGCGTGAAGAGATCCTTGGAAAGAACTTTATAGACCGCGTCGAACCATTTATCTAAGCGATAACCTCGGATGTCTTTGGAGTTCTCCAAAGTCGTGGTGTCGTTCCGCATGACGTATTGTTTGGTCCAAAGCCGCTCATCTTCGCTCCGGGTCTTCTGGAGATAGCGGTAGGCCCAGCTCGAGAAGAGGAACGTCGAAACGACCATTCCGAGCATGATGAGCAAGATCCAAGGAACATAGATTCCGGCGATGATCGCGTAGGCGAGTCCGCCGATGATGCCGACGAAAAGATTCGAACCTGCTTCATCATCCCTTCGATGCCGATCCAATTGCTGTCGAGGGCGCGCCAACCTTTTTCGATGACTTTCCGGGCTTCGCGCGGCTCGATGTTGAGATAGTCGGTGCAGATGGTTTTTTCGGTCAACCTTTGCCAGCAGACGGTGCAACGGGCGAAAGTGGAGCGCCACTGATAGGACTCCAATCCCCAGATCTTCATGGCGGTGGAAGCGAAAGTGGAGACGACCAAGATTCCGATGAGCCCCAGGTAGCGGCCCGGTTCCTCCTGATTCGTCAAAGCCAGCACGACGAAGTAAGAAGTCACGCTGGCGAGAACGGCTTCTCCAAGCGTCCCTAAAATACCCATCACAAGAAAGGCGATGCTGCTCTTTTTATAGAGATAAACATCGTGCAGGACATAGAAGAGGTTGGAAAGATAAGACCGCTTCTTCATGCCCACAAGTTTAGAAGAGGAGGCCGGAAAGAGAAAGCAATTCCCAATTGCGGAACTTTAATTTCCCCTTTTAATGGCTTTTTGCAAGGATTTCATCTGAAGGCGATTCGCTCTCAACTTGTGGTTTCTTGAGGTCTTCTCGGATTTTCTTGCCCAGCGCCTCATGAATGAGATAGAGATAGGGGAGACCCATGTTAGTTTCGAGGAGCGAATTGATCACGAGGGTTTGCCAGCTTTGATTGCGGATGCCGGTGATGGCAAGGACGGCTTCCCAAGCGAACTGAACCAAGATGCCAATCGCCAAGATCCAAAGAATCGGGTAGCGGTTTTCTTTTTTCGCCGCCAGATTATGGATGATGAGATAGACATAGCCCACGACAAGAAAAATCGCCATGACCCAATGGTATTGACCTGTGCCGCGCGTGATGGTGATCACCCCGGTATTCTGTCCGGCATATTGGGAGATGAGGGCTTCTGAGAACCAACCGAGCGGAATGAGGAGCGACCATTCCAAAAGACGGGGATCGTGATCGAGCCAGAGCCAAATCCATACGAAGTTGGTGAAGCCATAAGACATCGAGAGCCAGAAGAGGAAGAGGGCGGTGTTCGCCCCATCGACTCTCCGGGTGCCGAGCCAGCTATAAAAGATTCCATAATCGACCGCGAAATAAAGAATCCCGCCGAAAAGGCCCACGAGAATCGCTTGGTATTTCTTTTGCCAGAAAAGAAGAGCGCAAAGGATCAATAAGAAGCCGATGTCGAGATAGATGTAGAGATGATTCATGCTGCGCGAAGCGATGACTTCGCTTTGAACGAGGAGGGACATAGGCCTTATTTTACACTAAATCACGAAAAAACTCGGAAAACCCTGGGAGGGGAGTCTTCCGAGTCGATCGAACGAAGGGAAATTACTTTTCAAAAGCGAGGACGCGGCTATCGATTTTTTGGTGCTCGCGCGGATCGGCATCGGCGAGTTTCTTGCCATAGACCATTTCGGCCCGGAGCTTCCAATCTTTAGCGATGCCCCATTTGGCTTTGACCTCTTCATCGATGAGGGGGTTATAGTGCTGCAAGTTCGCGCCTAATCCTTGATCTTCAAGCGCCAGCCAGACGGCGAGCTGAAGCATGCCGTTTTGCTGTTCGGCCCAAGGCTTGAAGTTCTCGGCGTAGAGCGGGAAGGCTTTGATCAAGTGGTTCGTGACGGCTTCGTCATCGAAGAAGAGGATCGTTCCTTCGCCAGCGGCAAAGCCGTTGATCTTGGCTTCGGTCTTCGCGAAGTTTGCTGCAGGGACGATCTTCCGCAAGGTCTCCATCACGATGCCCCAGAAGGCGGTGTGAGCCTCGCCCGAAAGGACGATGGTTCGTTGCGATTGGCCATTGAAGGCCGAAGGGACGAAGTCGGTGGTCTCTTTGACGAGGGCGACGATGTCTTTGGCGCTAACACCGGAATTCTTGCCGAGGGCGTAGACGCTCCGGCGGTTCTTCAAGGATGCGGCTAAGGTTTTATTCATTGTTTGTTTTCTCCTTTATCAACAGCTCCATTATCAAAGGGTTTTCTTCCTTTGTCCTCAAAGATGCTCCACCGGTGGATAACTCCTTTAGGAGAAAAGAAAACGCCGCCCCCATCACTCATAGGGAGCGGCGCTAAGTAAAGATAGAATGTTACTTAATTACTTCGCAAACCGAGCTTTGTCGCTGAAGTTGTAGAAGGCATCAAGTCCCGGATAAATGGCCTGATCGCCAAGTTCTTCTTCAATGCGCATAAGCTGATTGTACTTGCAGATACGATCGGTGCGGCTCATCGAACCGGTCTTGATCTGGCCCGCATTGAGGGCGACGACAAGATCAGCGATGGTCGTATCTTCGGTTTCGCCCGAACGGTGGGAGACGACGCAAGTCCAGCCATTGCGCATGGCCATCTCGCAGGTATCCAAGGTTTCGGTCAAAGTGCCGATCTGGTTGAGCTTGATGAGAACCGAGTTGGAGCAGCCCATCTCGATGCCCTTCTTGACGTAGATCTTATTGGTGACGAAGAGATCGTCGCCGACAAGCTGAACCTTCTTGGCAAGTCTCGCGGTGAGCTTTTGCCAGCCAGCCCAATCGTTTTCAGCCAAAGCATCTTCGACGGTGATGAGCGGATATTTCTCAACGAAGGAAGCGATCATATCGATCATCTCTTCGCTGGTCTTCTCGCCCTGGCCCGAACGCTTTAAGACGTACTTGCCCTTTTCTTCATCGTAGAATTCCGAGGCAGCGAGGTCCATGCCTAAGCAAATATCTTTGCCCGGGACATAGCCAGCGGCCTTGATCGCCTGGACCAAGACTTCGAGCGGCTCTTCGTTGCTCTTCAAACCATTCGGAGCAAAGCCACCTTCATCACCGACAGCGGTGATATCCTTGCGATCCTTGAAGATCTTGCGGAGAGCGGCAAAGGTCTCAGCGCCCATTTCAATGGCTTGGCTGAAGCTCTTCGCGCCGACCGGCATGATCATGTATTCCTGGAAATCGACCGAGGAATCCGCGTGCTTGCCACCGTTGATGACGTTCATCATCGGGACCGGAAGCTTCTTGGCATTCGGGCCGCCGATATAGCGGTAAAGCGGAAGGCCAAGGAAGTTGGCGGCCGCTTTGGCAGCAGCAAGGGAGACGCCGAGCATGGCGTTCGCGCCTAAGTTGCTCTTCGTCGGAGTGCCATCGAGGGCGATCATGGTCTCATCGATCTTGACCTGCTCGAAGACGTTCATGCCCACGAGTTTCGGGGCAATGATCTCATTCACGTTCTTGACGGCTTTCAAAACGCCTTTTCCGCCAAAGACTTTCTTATCGCCATCGCGAAGCTCAAGCGCTTCTCTCTCGCCGGTGGAAGCACCAGACGGGACAGCGGCACGGCCAAAGGCGCCGTTTTCAGTGGTAACGTCGACTTCGATGGTCGGGTTGCCGCGCGAGTCAATGATTTGACGCGCATGGATGCTAGCGATTTCTTCGGTAAACTGCATGTTTTTGTTTTCTCCTTTTTCTTGATGAACAAACATGCTTACTTAGTAAGCAACCTTGATTATAGGGCAAAAGCCTTCCTTAGCGGAATAAAAAGAACAGAAAGGACGAAAATGGCGGATTACCGACTTCGGCTCTTTTCCTTTAGAGTCGTAAGGAAGGGGCGTAAAATCAAAGAGGTCTTTGTTAGCGCGCCAAAAAGAAGGAAGAAAGAATTTCTTTTCATGAATAGGGAGTCGATCAAGAAAAAGCGAGCGGGTTTTGCTGGAATTTTTTTGGTGTTCACCCTTTCTTCCTGCGGCACAAATGGTTCACCTAAATCATCGATTCCTTCGGATTCTTCCATTGCTCTATCCTCCGCTTCATCTTCGTCCATTCTTTGGAGCAGTACCTCCTCTTTTGATGCGGGACTTTCCGTCAAAAAACCGACGAATGCTCTTTCGTCTTCCTTTGTCTATGGCATTGATTGTTCGATGGCTGGGCAAGTTGAGGAATTGGGCGGGCATTACTATGGTGAGAGCGGTCAAGAAGAAGACCTCTTCTCCCTCTTAAAAAAGGAAGGAAGCACCGCTTGTCGTTTTCGGCTTTGGGTTGACCCGGAATCCTCTTCGAAAGTCTCTTATGGCGGCGGGGGCAATAGCTTGGCGCGTGATCTTGCTTTGGCTAAACGAGCTCAAGAGGCAGGACTCAAGATTCTCCTTGATTTTCATTACTCGGACTTTTGGACCGATCCGAGCCATTACCTCGTTCCGAAAGCTTGGGCCGCCCTCTCCGAAAGTGCGAAAGTCAGCGCCCTCAAAAGTTATACCCAAGATTCTCTTCAGTCTTTTAAAAATGCTGGCATCACGGTCGATTGGGCTCAAATCGGGAATGAGATCAACCCCGGAATCGCGGGGGTCGCCCCTTCCTCCTCTGCTTTTTATGACCTTTTAAAAGCCGGGAGCTCGGCCGCGAAAGCGGTCTTCCCTCATCTGGAGACTGTGATTCATCTCACCAATGTGAATAACGCCTCTTCGACCATCGACTTCTTCAAAACTATCCAATCCCATGGGGTGGATTTCGATGTCGCCGGCGTTTCGTATTATCCCTATTGGCATGGGAGCAAAGAGAACCTCCAAACGGTCTTGAATTCGGTGGCAAACGAGACGGGCCAAAAAGTCATGATTCTTGAGACGGCTTGGGGATTCACGGATGAGAAAACGGCATATGCCCATAATCAATATTCGTCTTCGGGTTTTGGCAAAATCGGTGGCTACGCGACATCGCCTCAAGGTCAAGCGGACGAACTGTGCGATCTCTTTGACGTTTTGAGTAAGGTGCCGAATCAAAAAGGGGCGGGCCTCTTTTATTGGGAGCCGGATTGGCTTCCCGTCAAAGGCGCGGATTGGGCAAGTCCTGAGGGGCAGTATTACAACGAACACGGCGTCGATGGCGTGAGCACGGAAAGCGCGGATACGCGCCTTCAAAGCTGGGCGAACCAGGCATGGTTCTCTTATGAAGGCAAGCTTCTTCCTTCGGCGAGCGTCTATCGTCGGATTCGCGCTTTGGAGGAGTCCAATAACTAGCCTCTTTCTTTCCCGAAAGGAAGAGGAAGCCTAAAATGGACTCAAAGAACATGAACGAACGCGCTCGTTACCTTCATTATTTCTTAAAGAACACCCCATCGGCCCTCAAGGTGAAGCTTTTCCATAAGCAAAAAGGGACTTCTTCTTTCTGCGGGCAAAAAGGCATCACGATCGAGTCTTCGAGTAAAGTCATCGCCGATTTCATCACGGCGGGTAAGCCTTTTTGCGCTGTCCGTTATGGGGGGAGCGAGATCTCTTGTCTCAATGGCTATGAGAAGATCCGCTTAGGCTTTGCTAAAACCTACAAGGACTCCGCCCGCTGGGCGATGAAGGTCCGGGCTGGTTTCTATCCGACCGATGATCAACACCTCAACGAATATTGCGAACTGGTGAAATCCCATGTGGGATCCACCGACATCTTGGCAATCTTGGGTCTTCATATGGAAGACTATCTTTACAAGATCTGGACGCCTAAGGCGAAAGTCATCACCAACTGGGCCCTAGAGCCGCTTCTTGGGAGTTGGACTCCTTTGCTCAAAGGCAAGAAGGTCTTGGTGGTTTCGCCGTTTTCGGATGAGATTCTCTTCCAATATTCACGGAGGGAAAAACTCTTCCCGAAGGAACCCGATCGGCTTCCGGAGTTCGAACTCAAGGTTCTCCAAGCCCCGATGACTCTCGGCGAAAGCACCGATTACCGCTTTCCCTCTTTCATGCGGTCGCTTGAAGAGATCGAAGAGCGAATCAAGGAAACGGATTTCGATATCGCTCTTGTTGGCGCGGGCGCCTATGGTATTCTTTTAACGCTGTATTGCAAGAGTCTTGGCAAGATGGCTCTCCAAACGGGAGGAGCCACCCAAACTCTTTTCGGGATTATGGGCAAGCGGTGGGAGAATCGTCCTCATGTCGCAAGCCGCGTGAATGAGTATTGGATTAGGCCGGATCCGACGAAAAAGCCGAAAGGCTATGAGAAAATTGATAACGGAGCGTATTGGTGATGGAACAAACTCAAGTCGAAAGGAAAGAAACAAAGCCCACCCAGCCGAAGAAGGATTTCTTCCAGAAGGTGGACAAGGATAAGGCCCTCGCCTATGGCGTCTTGGCCTTTTTGGGTCTCGTCGCGTTTAACTTCGGCGGCACGAAGTATACCTATGTCCTTTCCGCCCTGGGCGTTTTGATCGCGGTCGGCTTCATTGGCCTCATGCCGAAGAAGATGGAGAAGGATGAGAAAAAAGCCCTCCTTTATTACGGCATCCCCCTCATTATCTTTGCAATCTTCAGCTCCTTTTCGAAATTTTGGCTAAGCGGGAGCTGGAGCAGCGTCTCGACGAGCGCGATCAACGTCTTCGCGATTTTAGCCTTCTTCCTCATCGGCTATTTCTCAAAGAACGTGAAGTACGTTTCGCTCAAAGGCATCTTGATCGCCCTCATTATCGGCTTCTCGCTTTTGTCTCTCATCTCCCTTATTGCTTCCCTTTGCGAATATGGGATTTTCTATGGGCTCCGTTATAAGGGGATGGTCTATTACGACGACGGGATTCCCTATACCGTTTCTTCCGAGTACACGATGCTTTTTGGTTTCAGGATCGTCGCTGTCTCGCTTCGTTATGGCCTCCAATACGCTTTCATGAGCGCCCTGTCTTTAGCGGGTCTCTTCTTTGTTTCTTTTAAAGAGGATAAGGCTTTATTCCTCACGGTCGCGATCGGTGGTGGGATCGGTCTATTGTCCCTGATTCTCGTTCCTTATGTCGCCGGCCTCGTTCTCTTGCTTCCGGCGTATCTCCTAGCTGCGCTTCTCCGCTTCGTGAAGTTCCCGAAGGACACCCCGAAATGGGAGAAGATCGTTTCTTGGGTCGTCCTTGGCTTATTGAGCGTGATTTTGATCATTGTCTTCGTGAATGGCCTGAAGGACATCAGCGCCCTCAACACCGGGAAGCTTGGCCGAA
>DAIQMS010000014.1:29279-31905 GCA_036788815.1 Bacillota bacterium | reverse complement strand
AGATCCTCCGGGCCGTTCACCAAGATATAGCGCATCGTCTTGGCTCCGCCTTTTTGGAAGCATTCCTTCATCGCGCTCTTGGCCTTGATGTGCTCCATCTCCTCGGGCCAGAAACCCGTCTTGACGTCCATCCCTTTCCTCAAGCGGGCGTCCATCTCGAGCCACCACTCATTGTCGGACTCGATGAAGCTAATCTTGCCGTATTTCTTTTCGTAGGCCTTGCAGGCGGCAAGCATCTTCGCGTAATTCGAGAGATCGTCGACGAAAACGTATTCCGTGAGCGCGGCCTTGAGCCGCGGATGGAGATCATAATCCGGCGAATCGCCGATCCCTAAGACCGTGACCCCGTGGTCCTTGAGCGCTTCGACCCACTTGAAATAGCGGGGCGGGAAGTTCGGGGATATAAAGATGAAATTCATGACTTTTGCCTCTATTTACGATTGGTATTATAAGTCAATTTTCCTTTTAAGGTGACCGTTAACGGGAAAAGGAGACTTTCACGAAGGGACGAGGAAGAAAAATCGCCCATCCTTTTCGGGGTGGGCGAGTTTCATTTTTTCGTCTGGGCTTCGAGGGCGGCTCGCGCTCGTTCGAAGTCCTTATCATCCTTTTGAAGCGGGCTTTGGCCTTTCTTGAGGAGGGCGCGGGCTTCTTCTTCGGAAGGGGCGCTCAAACAGAGATCGGAAAGGGCAATCGTCTTATCGGGCCTCACTTCCACCGCCCCATGCGAGACGGCGAAATAATGGAGGTTCCCGTTCGTCTCCTTAAGCCGGATCACGCCCATGGGGGCGAGTTCCGCGATAAAGGGAGTATGGCCGGGCAAAACGCCCAAAGGGCCATCGGTGGTCGGGAAATAAACCTCCAAAGCCTCGCCTTCATAGACAAGACCTTGTGGGGAGAGAAGCGTGACGTTGAGGGGGCTCATTTGCCCTCCATTGCGCGGGCTTTGGCTTCAACGTCTTCGACGGTGCCGCAGAACATGAAGGCGCTCTCGGGATAGCGATCGTACTTGCCCGAAAGGATCTCCTTGAAGCTCCGGATCGTCTCTTTGAGCGGGACGTAGACGCCTTTGTAGCCGCTGAATTGCTCCGCCACGTGGAAGGGCTGAGAGAGGAAGTTGCGGACT
This sequence comes from Bacillota bacterium, assembly GCA_036788815.1. GTDB lineage: Bacteria > Bacillota_I > Bacilli_A > RFN20 > CAG-826 > UBA4951. The sequence continues at coordinate 30,779 of DAIQMS010000014.1, read as the reverse complement.
CGTCTCGCCCGGGCAACGATGGCTTTGTCCTCATCGGAGAGCTCATCGAGTCCCAAGATGGCGATGATATCCTGCAATTCCTTATAGCGCTGCAAGAGTTTCTGCACGCCGCGAGCGACATCGTAATGCTCTTGGCCGATGATCTGCGGGTCAAGGATATTCGACGAGCTCTCGAGCGGATCGACGGCCGGGAAGATGCCTAAGGCCGCGATGTTGCGGTCAAGCAGCGTCTTGGCGTCAAGGTGCGAGAAAGTCGTGGCTGGCGCCGGATCGGTGAAATCATCGGCCGGCACGTAGACGGCTTGGACCGAGGTGATGGATCCGGCCTGAGTCGAGGTAATCCGTTCCTGAAGTTGGCCCATTTCGGTCGCGAGGGTCGGCTGATAGCCGACGGCGGAAGGCATACGCCCTAACAGGGCGGACACCTCCGAACCCGCTTGGGTGAAACGGAAGATGTTATCGATGAAAAGTAAGACGTCTTGGTGTTCCTTATCGCGGAAATACTCCGCCATGGTGAGCGCCGAGAGGCCAACCCGCATACGGGCTCCTGGCGGTTCATTCATCTGGCCGAAGCAAAGGGCGGTGTTTTTGAGGACGCCCGAGGCTTTCATTTCGAAATAAAGGTCATTGCCTTCCCGGGAGCGTTCGCCGACCCCAGCGAAGACGGAAATGCCATGGTGCTCGGAAGCGATGTTCGAGATGAGTTCCTGAATGAGGACGGTTTTACCGACGCCGGCGCCGCCAAAGAGACCGATTTTGCCGCCCTTCACATACGGGCAGAGCAAATCGATGACCTTGATGCCGGTTTCGAGGATCTCGGTTGAGACCTTCTGCTCGGCGAAGCTCGGCGCTTCCCGATGGATCGGGTCGCGTTCGCAATCTTTGAAGTCCGCATCGCCCAAGCCATCGATCGGCTCGCCCAGGACGTTAAACATGCGGCCGAGGGTCTTATCGCCCACCGGAACGGTGATCGGCTCTTCGGTATCGAGAACCTTGAGCCCCCGCTCCACTCCTTCGGTCGCGCCCATCGCGACGCTCCGGACCGTATCATCGCCGATATGTTGCATCACTTCGCTCACGAGGGTCTTCTTCCCGTCCGGGAAGATGATCTTGAGCGCGGTCAAGAGGGCCGGGAGGTGTTTGTCCTCGAAGCGGACGTCGATGACGGGGCCCACGGCTTGCACCACGGTGCCATAGAGTTCTTTCTTTTCGCTTTTTTCCATCTGTTCCCTCCTTAACGGGAATTATCCCCGGCGCCAGAGACCACCTCGGTGATTTCCTGGGTGATCGCATTCTGGCGCGCTTTGTTGTATTGAATCGTCAGGGCGGATAGCAGCCGATCGGCGTTGTCGTTCGCATTGTCCATCGCCGTTCGCCTTGAGGCTTGCTCGCTGAGCTGGCTGTCGAGGAGCCGATCATAGAAGACCGCGGCGAGGTAAGACGGAAGCAAGGCATGGATGAGCTGCCGGGCCGATGCATCGAATAAGGGCGGGCAGTACT
>DAIQMS010000014.1:0-29179 GCA_036788815.1 Bacillota bacterium | reverse complement strand
GCGCCATGGGTGAGAATTTTCTTGGTTTCCGGATCGAGATCGCTCCCGAACTGGCTGAATGAAAGGTTCTCGCGGTAGTTGGCGAGCTCGATTTTCAGGGAGGAGGCGACTTGTTTCATCGCTTTGGTCTGAGCGGCGCTGCCGACCCGGGACACGGATAAGCCGGAATCGATGGCCGGGCGCTGACCAGCGGCGAAATAATCAGCAACGAGGAAGATCTGCCCGTCAGTGATCGAGATGACGTTGGTCGGAATGTAGGCGGAGATATCCCCCGCCTGGGTCTCGATGATGGGGAGAGCGGTGATCGAACCGCCACCAAATTCCGGCGCGAGTTTGCAGGCCCGTTCCAAAAGTCTTGAATGAAGATAGAAAATATCGCCTGGATAAGCCTCGCGGCCCGGAGATCGACGAAGGAGCAAGGACAGAGTCCGATAAGCCACCGCGTGCTTCGAAAGATCATCGAAAACAATCAGGACGTCTTTGCCTTTTTCCATCCATTCTTCGGCCATCGCCATGCCCGCGAACGGCGCGATGTATTGTTGGGGCGCCGGCTCCGAAGCCGAAGCATTAACAACCGTCACGTAATCGAAACAGTGTTTGGCTTTGAGCTTGGCGACGAGCGAAGCGACCGACGAATTTTTCTGGCCGATCGCGACGTAAACGCAGTTCACGCCTTTGCCCTTTTGATTCACGATCGCATCGATTGCAATCGAGGTTTTTCCCGTTTGACGGTCGCCGATGATGAGTTCCCGTTGGCCCCGGCCGATCGGGATCATCGAATCGATGGCCTTGATGCCGGTTTCAAGCGGGGTATCAACGCCTTTGCGCGTCATAACGCCCGGAGCGATTCGCTCAATCGGACGCGTCTTGGTATACGTAATTGGCCCTAAATCATCGATCGGCAAACCCAAGGAAGAGACAACCCTTCCCAAAAGCCCATCGCCGACCGGGACTTCGACGACCCGGCGGGTCCGTTTGACCGTGTCCCCTTCTTTGATGAGGACATCATCGCCCAAAAGAACAGCCCCAACATCGTCTTCGTTGAGGTTCATGACCATACCGTAGATGTCGTGCGGGAAAAGAAGAAGCTCGCCCAGCATCGCGTTTCTCAATCCGTAGATGATGGCGATGCCATCGCCCACTGAGATCACGGTGCCGACATCGTCGCTCTCGATCTGCCCCTCAAAAGACTTGATCTGCTCTTTGATCAGGGTGCTGATCTCACCGGTTTCGATTTTCATTCTTTTCCTCCCTGCGCTAATAAGCGGGCACGAAGCGCCTCGACTCTCGCGAGAAGCGTTCCGTCATAGACTTTGCCGTCAATCGCGATTTTGACGCCGCCAAGAAGCGACGGCTCGGTTCGCGTCTCCAAGGCAACTTTGGCCTGGAGTTTCTCCTCCAGGGTGCTCTTCAGCAATTCGATGTCCTCAGGACTCAGGGCACTTGCGCTGTAGACAAGCCCTTCTTTGATGCCGAGCTCAAGGTTCGCCAAATGGCGGTAGGCAAGCTCCACATCCTCAAAATGGTCGATCAGATGATGATCCACGAGCACTTTCAGAAAACTCGTGAGGGACTTGAGAGGAATCGCGCCATAGACCTCATCAATCAGGCGAAAATTCTCTTGTTTCGGCACGGCATAAGAAGCGAGGCAACCCGCCAAAGAAGGTTCCTTCCTTAACGAAAGAAGCACCCTTTGGAGGGCGGCCTCGTAATCCGCAACCGCGTTCTCGTCCTGAGCCAGCTCAAAAAGGGCTTGGGCATGTTTCTCGATGGTTGAGGAAATCATACGCTCTTCCCTTCTTTCACGCCTTCGGCAAAGTCCTTGACGAGCTTCGCGTTGTCTTTTTGGTTCACTTCGCGACCCAAAACCTGCTTCGAGGCATCGAGGGCCACGTTGACAATCTCATCATGGATCTCTCGGCGCGACTTTTCCTCGGCTTGTTTGATGGCCTCATCGGCCGCCTTCTGGCGTTCTTGGGCGTCCTTCTCGGCGCCTTGGATGATCGTCTCCCCCGCTGTAGTCGCATCGGCTTTGCCCTTTAAAACGATCTGGGCTGCCTCCGCCTTCGCATCAGAGATAATTTTGTCGCCCTCCGCGGCTTTCGCCTCGTTGATTGCCTTGGCGCGCTCCGAATCGCGGAGATTGTGCTCCACATAGTCTTTGCGGGCTTCGACGTATTTTTTCACCGGCTTGTACGCGATGAAATAAACCGCAATGAAAAGGACGATCATCGCGAGGAAGTTGATCAGAAAACTCCAGCCATTGGGGAAGAGCTTGTTGATGAAATCCTCAGCGGTGAAAGGAGTGGAGCTCCCCGACGAAGAGGAAGCAGCTGAATCCGCGAAAAGGATAATGGTGATAAGGCCTTTCATCCCTTTTGCCCTGAGAATCAGGCAGCCGCCTTGCTGCCCAAGATGAAGATGAGAAGGATGGCGGTGACCAAGCAGTAAATGGCGGTCGACTCATCGAGAGCGACGGCCACGATCATGGTCGACTGCAGTTTCCCCTGCATCTCCGGGTTGCGGACCATTCCATCGATGGCGTGGCAGCAGATCCACGATTCGCCGATGGCAGAAAGGCAACCGAAGGCGACACAGATCGCAGCGCCAATCGCAATAAGACCCAAATTCATAGTTTTTCCTCCCTTAAATTTGGTTAGGCTTCCTTATTCTCGACAACCGCTCGCGGGGCTTCGGAGAGGGCCGGATCATCTTCCGCCGGCATCTCCTGAGCAATCCAAAGAGCGGACAGGGTGGCGAAGACCAAGGTCTGCACGAACCCCGAGAATAAGCTGAAGTAAATATTGAGGATCCCCATCGGGATCGGAGCGAGAAAGATGCTGGTCCAACCCGAGGTCGAAAGGCTGGACAAAATCGCGCTTGAAGCATTGCTGAGCGCCCACTGGACCAACCCGATGATGATCGTGCCGCTTAAGGCGTTGCCCAACATACGCATGGCCGTCGAGATGATCGGGGTCCACATCGTGAGAAGGTTGATGGGAAGGAAGATGGCGAAAGGCTCGATGAAGCGATGGAAATAATGCCAATGGTTGGTTTTGATCGCGTTATATTGGATCAAAATGAACATGATGATTGAGAGGGTGAGCGGAGCCGCAAGCCAATCAATGATGGACGGCAAGCCGGTGACGCCCCAGATGAAACTGAGGAAAAGATAGGCAAACAAGCACATGAAATAGCCAGTATAGCTCCGCCGGGTGTAGCCCATGCGCGTCGCGACGAAATTGTCGCAGATTCCGTAATACATCTCTCCGAAGAAAAGGAAACCATGCGGGCGCTGGAGATAGGTTTTTTTCTTATAGCCCGAACGAGCCATGGCCCCAAGGACGATCGCAAGGATGAGGACGATCAACATCACCAAAAGCGACGAATAAAGCGGAGCGTCCACGTTCCAGGAGAACATGTTCTCCAACCGATATTGGTAGGTTCCCGGTTCTGCCGCGTAGATCATTTCTTATCGCCTGGCTTTTTCTCTTCTTTGTTAGCAGAGTTGCCCTGAGGAGCGGTGCCTTCGTGCCGAATTTGGAAGAAAGTGGTGAAAAGAACCACGAAAAGCATCGGAAGAAGCCCCGCTGCGGTCGTGTAGAAATTGAAGGCATTGAAACCGCCAAACCATTCGCTTTTGAAAGTGCAAATCGCCGAAACAAGAAGGGCGGCCGCATAAAGGACAAAGCGGATGGAGGCGCTCCCGATCGCCAAGGCCGAAGCCACGGGATGACCCAAATCTTTTTTGGCGAAAAGCCCGTCCGACATATACATGAGACTCACAAAGGCGAGGATCTCGACCACGCTGCCAAGGAGCCAGCCCAAAGCGTAAGCGCCCATCGGATAATTATCCTCGCTATGAAAGCCGAAAAGCGGGCAAAGAAAGGCAAAAACCACGAGGGCCAAAACCCCCATGAAAAAAAGGCACTTTTGGTTAAGCGTCAATTTCGCAAACCATTTGCCCATTCGTTATGCCTTCTTTTTTAAGCCTTCTTATCGTAGAGGGAATTAAGAGGATTGTCAACGCGCGAAACGTAAAAAAATCCCCCTACAGGGGATCCTGTCGTTTCTTTCGAGTTTCAGAAGTAGCCTTTATGCTCTTTGGAGAGATCGCGGCATTCGATTTCCAGCCGGCCAAGTTCGGCTATCGCTGTCTTGGTGGCTTCCGGGTCGCCGCATCCGCTGGCGGAGACATCGACGACGATGTGGGCGTTCGGGCAGGCGGCTTTAGCCACCACCGCGTTCGAGAGGACGCAAATCGAGAGGTCAAGCCCGCAGAGGATGATCGCATCAAGATCCTTGCCTTCGAGATAATCCCCGAGTTTTAAAGACGGGAAGGTCTCTTTCTCAAAAACCTTGTGATTCCGACTCCGCGCTTCCAAATCCCCATAGAATTTGGCCCCATCGGTGCCTTTCATACAGTGCAAGACCGGGAGGTTACGTCCCTCCTCTGTATGAAGGTAATTATCCTCGTGAAGATCACGGGTAAAAACGATTTCATCCCCTGAGGTTTCGAACGAATCAACAAGGGCAAGAATCCGGTCGTAATAGGAAGTGGCTCCGGGGAAGCCCAGCGTGCCTTGGACAAAATCGTTTTGGTAATCCACTACGATCAATAAGCGCTTCATCCTTTTTATACTAATGCAAAATCCGCGAAAAGAAACAATTTCTTTCCGGCCGAGTCATTCCAAGCGTTTATAATAACGGACGAGGAAGAAAATAGCCTCAGGGAAAACGGGTTCGAAAAAGCGCAAATGAAAGCGCTTGCATTCCCTTATGAGAATGCTTAGAATACCCTTCCACGCCTAAGAGCAAGGAAGAACAAAAGCATGTCATTCACAGTCACGTTGAACGGAAAAACGAAAAGCTACGAGAAGAAGATCCAGGCCCTTGATCTCATCGATCCGAAGGACCCGAAAAAGAAAGAGTTCATCGCCTGCAAAGTCAATAACCGGGTCCGGGAACTCACCTACGATATCTATTATGATTGCACCGTCGAGTTTTTGACGGTGGCCGACCATGAGGCGATGAAAATCTACGAAGCCTCGCTCCGCTACCTCGTTGCCATGGCTTTTCACAATTGCTATCCGAATCTCAAGATTCGCTTCGCCTACAACGTCTCGCGCTGCGTCTCGATCCACTTGATTGAGCCCAAGACCGTTGCCACCACCGCGATGTTGATCAAAATCGACCATGAAATCCAATCCTTGATCAAGAAAGACCTCCCGCTCAAGCGGATGGTCGTTTCGAATGCGGATGCCGCTAAGATCTATGCGGAGCGGGGCTACACCGATAAACTTGCGATTCTCCAGTACCGCCCAGAGAAAACCGTTCATCTTTACGAATGCAACGGTTTCTTGGATTACATGTATTCCCACATGGTTCCCTCGACCGGCTACCTTGGCAAATACAAACTCCGGCTCTATACCCCGGGTTTCTTGCTTCAGTATCCCCGGAGTGAGTGCAACGGCAGGATCCCGGAATTTGAGGATGCCCCGACCTTCGGGAGGACCCTTCGCGAAGCCCATGACTGGGCCAAAGTCGTCGGCGTCGACACCGTCGCTCACGTCAACGAGGAAATCGAAAAAGCCGGCGCGATCGAATTCATCAACGTGTGCGAAGACCGAATTTCTCGCCAATTGGTTGAATTAGGCCAACTTATCGAAGATGACATTTCGAACGTCCGTCTCATCTGCGTCGCCGGTCCCTCTTCTTCGGGCAAAACGACCTTCGCAAACCGCTTGAGAATCGAACTTCTTTCCCGCGGCATCCGCCCGATTCGGATCTCCATCGATGATTATTACAAAAAGAGCTGCGATATCCCCAATGGCGAAGATGGCAAGCCGGACTTCGAAGCCCTCGATGCCCTCGATATCGATTACTTCAACCAGAATATGCTCGACCTCATCAATGGCGAGCCGACCGATCTTCCGAAGTTTGACTTCCAAAAAGGCGGTCGAGTCGTCGGACGCCGGGTCCAGCTGGGGCCTGAGGAGCCGATCATCATCGAAGGCATCCATGCCCTCAATGACAAACTGACGACCGCGATTCCGCCTTCGGCGAAATTCAAGATCTTCATCGCACCGCAAGCCCAAATCAACCTCGATGACCACAACCCGCTTTCATTGACCGATCTCCGTCTTCTCCGCCGGTTGGTCCGCGACAAAAAATTCCGCGGCTCGCCCGCCGAAGAGACTTTCGAGATGTGGCCGAAGGTCCGGATGGGCGAATTCAAATGGATCTATCCGAACCAAGAAGGCTCCGATTACGTCTTCAACTCCTTCATGCCCTACGAACTTCCGGTCATGAAGAAATACGCGATGCCGTTGTTGGGCGCCATCGACAAAGAATCGCCTTATTATCCGGATGCCGAGCGTTTGCTCCGCATGCTCAAATTCTTCAAAGATATGCAAGACGAATGGATCCCGTCGAATTCACTCATGCGGGAATTCATCGGTGGCAGTTGCTACGCCGACGTCTGATCCCGCCTTTCCAAGGAAGAGCGCCAGGCATTTCAGGGAACTAAATCCTTGAGGCCTGGCTTTTCTTTCCCTGAAAAAGCCTCCTCGAAAGAGAAGGCATTACGATGATTAAGGCTGGATCTGCAGGGATATCAGCGGCGGATCACATCTTGATTTTCGGGATGCTTCGCGAAATAGGAAACACTATAGGCACAGACCGGAAGGGCTTTGACGCCCCGCTCACGAAGGGCTTTGACCACTTCATCCAAAAGCTGGCCGGCGATCCCCTGACCCCGATAGGCTTCGTCCACGAAGGTATGGTTGATTTGGATCACTCCGTCGATCACGGGAAAAGTCACTTCTCCGACGAGTTTCCCATCGTCTTCGACGAAACGGATTCGGCTCTCTTCTTTCACGAGTCTCATGAGGGTTCCTCTTTTCGCCTTCATCTTGAAGGAAGCGCGGCAAGAAAACAAGCGCGGCGCTCAGTCCTCGCTTGAATCTTCGCTATTTTCAGGTGGCACCTCGCTTTTATTCGAGGAGGTGAGGGCGGCGAAACGTTTCTTCTCGAGGTCGTAGCAGGCCAAAAGCTCGGAGAAATAGAGCTTCCGCATCCCAACGTATTGCTTCTGATCGGCCTCGGGGACCGTCGAAAGATAGATCGTCGAGAAGATCTTCTCGAGCCGGAAGAACGACTCATAGAGATTAAGCATCGTGATCAAATAGAAATAGTTCTTGCGCGAATAGATGAGTAACGGCGAAGAATGGGCGATCTCCGAGGACATCTCATAGACTTTGGAGTAATCGCGGAGCCCGGCGCAGCGTTCGACCCCATCGCGGAAGTTGAACTTGAATCCTTCGAGCTGCATGACGTTGGGGATTCCCAAAAGCCAGCCATACTCGATGTAGCGTTTCATGTCCTTGCTCTTGAGATCGACCGACTTCATGCCGGCTTTGATCTCCTCAAAGGTCTGATCGGTCTCTTCCTTGGTCGGAAGGGCGCCTCGAAAGGCAAGCGCGTATTTGAGGTGCTTCAGATACTCGTCGATGACGGGCTGACCATATTTGACGATAACTTGAAGAATGCACTCATTCTCATGAAGGGTCCGCCAGGTCGAGAACGCTTCGGTCTCGAAGCCGTTGGTCAATAAGTCGACGATGCATTTGGCCATCGAGAAGCCTTTTTGGAGGATGTCCACCACCAAGGTCTCTTTCGGGTCACCCTGCTTATAACGTGACAACATCCCAAGGATGAAGTTCAGATAGAGATTGATCGTCGAAATCTCCGGGACGAACCGGTTCACGAAGGAACCCGAACGATAGGACAGGTGCTCATTCGTGAAATACTTGTCGAGCGCCACCGAGATCAAAAATTGCTCATAGCCTTCGTCTTTTTCGAGATCTTCGAGTTTTTTGTCCGGATTGGTCTCGAGATAAAACTGCTCTTCATTGAGAAGGTAAAGAACCAACTGGACCGGGTTGAGCGGCATGTGGGCCAAAATCGGGGATTGGTCTTTTAAGGCGCTAGAAGAGTCCACCGCATCGAGGAAGCACTGATAAAGAAAGGCCTCATCGGGACGGGAAGCCGCCCCGAGGTCCTTCAAGAGGGCTTGGAATTGCTCAAGGGTGACTGTTTTTTCTTCCATACTCTTTACTATACCCTCATTGAGGTCCCTTCGATAATCGAAAGGAGGTAAGTTTCCACTTCTTTAGCGAAGACCCGTTTCACGTACGTCTTGTAGATGGCGAGCTGCTTCCGATAAGCGGGGTCGTCAATGCTTTTGGCTTTGTAATCGACGATCACGGCCTTCGAAGGATAGACGAGAAGCAAGTCGATCGAGCCATGAATCCCCTGCGGGGCGTCATAAAAGCCATATTCGGGGTAGATCTCTGCCGAAGAGACATCCTTAAACAAAGGCAGGGCTAAAACCTTGTCGATGATCGCGCGTTCCTGCGTGTCCGCGATAAAGGAAGTGTCTTTCGTTTGGAAATCGACGAGTTGGAGAAGCCGGTGGAGCCTGGTGCCATAGGCCAGCGCCCCTTCATCAAGCGCCCCCGAAGCGAGTTTGCTCGCCCGGGCTTTCTCGATCTTTTTCGCTGGAACGGCGATCGAACGATGCTCCGCCAAAGGGAGATCCTGTCCCGCTTGATAGGCGAGATAAGGCGCTAACGGCTTCACGATTTCCTTCGAAGTTGTCTTAAAGGCTTTGCCAGAAAGGGCGAGGAATTCGCGGAAGCTCTTCGGGGCGGTGATCTTCGCCGTGGAGGTCTCATTCCCCTCATCGTCTTTCCCATAATGAATCACCAACACGTGGGTATCGTCCACCCGTTGGAGCGCGCGGGAAGGATCTTCTTTCTCGATCAGGATGATCTTCTCCTCGGCCCGAGTGAGGGCGACATAGAAGAGACGGACCCGCTCGCTGATCGAAGCGACGCTCTCGTCATTGTGGGCCAGATAGTGCCAAACGCTCAAAGGATTCCCTTCTTCCAAAGTGAGGGGCACTTCGAGCCCCGCCTTGTTGATCATGAAGGCATCTGAGGCATCCCTCAAATTGACCTTCGCATCAAGGTCCGGGCAATAAATAACGGGGAATTGCAGGCCTTTTGAGGCGTGAACGCTCATGAGGTGAACCGAACCCTCGTCATCGCTTCCGGCGGAAAGAGTGAATTCGACGTCGTACTTTTTTATTTCCCTGAAGTGCTCAACGAACTCCTCATAGCTCCCGCCCAAGTGATCGAATTGCTTGGCGAAAGAAAGGAAGGAGGAGAGCCGCTCATAGTTGGCTTTGACGTCGCCCAGCCGGACGAGCTGATCAAAGAAAGGATAATGATCAAAGAAATAGGCGACCCCATTTTCGCAATTGCCCTTGAGGAGCTCATTCCGGGCTTTCCGGATCGCGCTAAATAAGGCCGATTCCCGGTAAGAGCCGCTCGTGATTTCCTGATAGAGCGCCTCATCTTTCTCTTCATAGAGGTAGCTTCGCATGATGGAGGCATAGCAATGTTTCTCGGCCGGAATGTTCTTGTCCATCACCACCACAAGTCTCAAAAACGAAAGGAAAACGGAGGAGACGTCTTGCGAGGAAAGGTCCTGGTCATCGGAGATCGATAAGGGGATCTTGGCCTCTGCGAAAACTTTGGCGTAAGTCTCGAAGTCCCGTTTCCGGGCGATCAGGATCGCGAAATCGCCGGCTTCGGCGGGCCGGGTCAGGGAACGCTCGCTCTTTGAATGGGCCAAAACCGGATAGCCTTTTTCGAGTTTTTCTTTGATGTCCTCGGCGATGAGGCGGGCTTCGCATTCCTCTTTCTTCAGATCATCCCGTTTGGCGTAAGAAAGAATCTCGAGATGGTGCTCCTGCCCTTTCGAGGCCAAGTAATCCTTGTTGCCATAGGCGAGGGCTTGCTTCGCGTGGTAATCGACATCGCCCAGAGAGGGGGACATCACATTCTCGAAGAGGCCATTGATGTCCTCGAGCACCTCTTCGCGCGAACGGAAGTTGTCCTGGAGGGCGATCAAATGATCAGGCGCCTCTTTTTTGAGAGCCAGCTCATTCGCCATGAAGATCGCCGGGTTGGCGTTCCGGAAACGGTAGATTGATTGCTTGACGTCGCCGACGGCGAAGAAATTGTTCGCGGCGATCTTTTGGAGGAAGGCCTCCTGAAGATCGGAGGTGTCCTGATATTCATCGACCATGACGTAACGATAATGGCTCTTGAGCTCGGCTTGGATCGCGGGGATCGAGGCGGCTTGGCTCGCGAGATAGGCGATGTCGGCGAAGGAATACGCGCCTTTTTGGGCTTTGTAGGCGCTGAGGCGCGTGTCGAGTTCTGCGGCCAGATCAAACCAAATCGCGAGATAGGGCTTCGTCATCAAAATCCGCTCTTTCTCGCTCGACGCATCGCCAAAGCCCGCGATTGCGTCCCGAATCCCGTTGAAGCTGTCTTTGAGGGCGTCATGAAGAGCGCTGTCGAAAGAGGTGATATCCTCTTTCTTTCCGGCTTTCCGAGGATAGCGTTGGCCTAAAAGGCCTTTGTAAAGGGCACCGTAATCCGTCAAATCGGCAAAAGCAGCCAGGAATTCGGCTTCACCCGCCCCAAAATCCGGATTCTCATACAGTTTCACCGCTTCGACAAGCGAAAGAATATCCTCATGAAGGAGGCTGGCAAATTCCTTGAGGGAAGCATCGATGAAATCCTTGGAGAAAGCGCCCTCAAGTGCTTGGGACAAGAAGGCTTTCTTATCGCCCGTGAGTTCGGCATACGCGAGAATCTTGAGGGTCATCTTGACGATCGCATCGTCGTCTTTGATCGCATAATGGCGAACGAAGTCGAGGAAGAGTGGGTCTTTCTCGGCGTAGCGCTCCAAAAGAATCTCATCGAGGATCTTTCGCTTGGCGATCTCAAGAAGCCCTTCGTCCATCACTTCGATCGAAGAAGGGACATGGAGGGCGAAATGGTATTTTTTGACGAGCGAAAGGGCGAAGGCGTCGAAGGTCGTGATGGCCGCGCTTTCGACTTGGGCGGCTTGATCCGGCTCTTCCTTGAAGGCTTGGCGGGTTCTTTCCTTCATCTCGTGGGCGGCTTTGTTCGTGAAGGTGAGAACCAGCATCTCATCGAGCGTGCAGGCCCCTTCTTCGACGAGCTCATGAATCCGTTCGGTCAAAACGGCGGTCTTGCCGCTGCCGGCCCCGGCCGAAACGAGGTAACGTCCCTCTCGTGAGGCGATGGCTTTTTGCTGGCCTTCACTCCATCCCATCGTCTTCCCCTTCTTTCTCTTCGTTTTCGTCTTCGTCGACTTCAGCCGAGCTCTTGCCTTCGGGGAGATGGCGGATCGCCTCATCCTTCCGGTAGCAAACATCCCGGAATGAGCAATAAGCGCAGGCATCGAAAACCGTTTTGTAGACCGCCGGGGCGATCGCGAAATCGCCAGAGCGGATCCGTTTATCCGCCACGAGGGTGAGGTCTTTGGCGCTCAGAGCTAAGGAAGCGAAATCCTTCGGGCTCTTGGCTTTGGGAAGCGAATAGGCATAGAAACCGCCTTTTTCGCTATAGGCCAAGGAACGGATGAAGGTGCTCTTATAGGCCGAGGGATCGAGCTGTAAGAGTTTTTGGATGTCATTGGCGAAAACGCCTTCGAGTTTGAACTTGTCGTTATTGAATTTCTCGAGGGTCGTTTTTGCGTCCTTCACGAGCCGAGTAGAAAGAATCGGTCCGATAAAAAGTCCGACCAACTCTTCGTTTTTAAGGGCAGCATTTTGCTCGGCGTAATAGGCGTAATACGGGAGCTGAAGCGATAAGCCATACGGGAGCATCCCCTCATCGAAGCGTTCGCTGCCGCTCTTGTAATCGACGATGATGTAATAACGGCTTTCCTTCCCGAACGAGACGATCTTGTCGAACTGGCCCGAGAACGTGATCAAAGGATTCTCTGAGCAAACGAGAGAAAACGGCTCCTCGGTTTTGACCGAAGGATCGATCAAGAGGGAATCATGGCTCTCGTAAAAGGCCACCGCATTCTGACATTCGTCTTTGAGCCGGATAAGGAGGGCGCTTTCTTTGGGAGTGAAGGCCCCGTTTTTGCTCTCTTCCTCTTTGATGGCGTTCGCCCATTCCGTTTCGAAATCAAACGGCTTTTTCTCGTAGAGGGCTTCCATCACCGCATGGAAAAGCGTGCCGATCCTCGAGGAGAAGGTCGAATCGTTTTCTTCGATCCCGAGGATTCTTTGAAGGTAATAGCTATAAGGGCAACCATAGTATTTCTTAAGCTGGGTCGGGGAATAGGAGCGTTTCGAAGAAGGATCGACGCTTTTGAAAGGGTGATACGTGTAATCGAAATTCCGGTAATCGGGCAAAGGCCTCCCCTTTTTGAGGGCGGGGAGCCGGGGGTCGACGTAGAGGTAATTGACCTCCTCATCCCGGAGGGCGGCTTCCAGAAGCGTTTCTTGGTCCAGCGAATAATCAAAGGGAAGACGCGGGTTCTTCTCGATGGCGAATCCTTTTTGCTCCAAGAGCCCCGAGGGGAAATAGACGGCCCCGAAGGCTTTCTTTTTGTAGGAAACGTAGTGGAGGGCGGAGGAATCGAGAAGCGCATTGACCTCGAGAGCCCACTCTTGGGTGAGATCCCCGCTGGTGGGAAGGCCTAAAGCGGCCGATTCTTCGTCGGTGAGATAGTCCCCTTCAGCGGCCACGGGCGGGAAAGCCCCCATCGCGAAATTGAGGGCGTAGACATGGGCTTTTTTCGGCGCGATGTAGCCTTCAAGGCTCCGGACGACATTCTGATAGACGGGTTGGTCCTGATTCTCATGGCTCAAAAGCTTGTCGAAGAAAGAGGAAAGCGTCTTCTCGTTCCTCGGCAGAGAAGGGAAGCGATGGAAGAGGTTCTCGATCGCGAGGGCATCCGCCGAATCGGGGTAAAGCGCCTCGAGATCTTGGCAAGCCTCTTCGAGGTCTTTCGAAAGGTAGAGGGTTTTAAAGACGTGATAAATCGCCGAGTCCGAAAGAGGCCTCCGTTTCGAAGGAAGGATCGTGAAGCCATAATGCTTCGAATACTCCTCAAGCAGATTCTCGTAGGAATCATCTGCCCCCACGACCACGATTTTCTCAATCGGGGTTCCCGAGGCCAAATCGTTGGCGATTCGGTTAAAAACATCCTTGAGTTCTTCGTAGATATCATCGAAGGCATAGGCAATCCGAAGGGGTTTTGCTGGCGTTTCTTCATCGTCATAGCCGATCGCCATGTTATGAAGCTCGCCTAGGATCGTGGAGATCCGCATCGAATCCTGATAGCCGGAAATCACGACGTTATGATTCTCGAAGGAACGCTCCGGATTGGGGAGCTTATAAAGAAAGCCTTCCTCGATCAGTTTCTTTTGGAGCGGCTTGAGCGCTTCCAGTTTTGCCGTCGGATAAACCTTGGCCGGATTGAGCCTTGAAAGCGCGAGGAGCATCTTCTCTGCCAGTTCTTCGTCCCCCACCGCCTCATAAACCTCAAGAAGAGCCCGATCATCGTATTGGTAGGCGAAGAGGTTTTCGAGGTCCTCGACGCTATAGAGTTCAAAATCGAGATGGGGGTCCTGCTCTTTGAGCGCAAGGAAATCATCGTGCCGAGCCTTCGGCGCGATGATCGCGGAATGGTCATAAAAAGGGTAGAGGGAACTCGCCATGCCTCTATTAAATACCTCCCGGGGATGAATGAAAGGACGAATTAGTCTTTGCTCGAATAGGCACGGGTCGCTTTGACGGCCATTTGCCAGCCTTTATAGAGTTTTTCAGCGGTTTTCGGATCCATCGTCGGATAATAACGTTTCGCGAATTGGTGATTGATCTCGATTTCGTGCTTGTTCTTCCAGAAGCTGACGCCGAGCCCGGCGAAATAGCCCGCGCCCAAGGCAGTCGTTTCGACGCACTTCGGTAAACGGACCTCGCATTGGAGGATATCGCTTTGGAACTGCATGAGCATCACGTTGGCGCTCGCGCCGCCATCGACCTTGAGAACCGGCAATGAAAGATGGGCGTCTTTCTTCATCGTGTCGATGACATCTTTCGATTGATAAGCGATCGAATAAAGAGCGGCTCGCGTGATATTGTGGCGGTCGGCTCCACGGGTGAGCCCGAAGATCGCGCCGCGGGCATCATCATCCCAATACGGGGTTCCTAAGCCGACGAAGGCCGGGACGAAATAGACCCCTGCCGTATCGGGCTTCTTGTTCGCATACATCTCGGAATCCGAGGAATCCTCGAACCAGCGCATCTGATCGCGGACCCATTGGACGACGGCGCCGCCGATGAAGACCGAGCCTTCGAGGGCATAAGTCGTTTCGCCATTGAGCTTCCACGCGACGGTGGTGAGAAGGCCATTCTTCGAGAGAATCGGTTTCTTTCCGGTGTTCATCAGCATGAAGCAGCCGGTGCCATAGGTATTCTTGCTTTCGCCTTCTTGATAGCAGCATTGGCCAAAGAGAGCGGCTTGCTGGTCGCCGGCGACCCCAGCGATATGAACCCCGCCATGGAAGAATGTCGCTTCCCCATAGTCATCCGAGTTCTCTTTGACTTCCGGGAGCATCGCCTCCGGAATCTTCCAAAGGGCAAGGAGATCCTTGTCCCAACTCATATCGAAGATGTTATAAAGCATCGTGCGCGAAGCATTCGAAACATCGGTGAAGTGATTCTTGCCATTGGTCATCTTGAAGATGATCCAGCTATCGACGGTCCCGAAATAGAGATCGCCCTTCTGGGCTTTCTCCTCGGCGCCTTTCACGCGTTCAAGAATGAAACGGATTTTCGAGGCGCTGAAATACGGGTTGAGCCTTAAGCCGGTCTTGGCGGCGATCATCTCGGTCTTGTCTTTGTAGCGTTCGCAGATGTCTTGGGTTTCCTTCGATTGCCAAACGATCGCGTTATAGATCGCCTTGCCGGTTTTCTTATCCCAAACAATCGTGGTTTCACGCTGGTTGGTAATGCCGATGGCAGCGATGTCTTCCATTTTGGCGCCGGAAATGATCAAAAGCTCGTTGATGACATCCACCACCGAGATCCAAATCTGATCCGGGTCTTGCTCAACCCAGCCGGGTTTGGGGAAGAGGCATTCGAGCGGGCGCTGAGCCTGGAAGAGTTTCTCTCCGCGTTGCGAAATCAAAATGGCACGGGTCGAGGTCGTGCCTTGGTCGATGGCCAAGATATACTTTTTCATACGGGAAAAATTATAGTCTCCGCCTTAGAAAAATTAAAGGGCACAAAGAGGGATTTTTTGCCTATGGATATGTGGAGGGATACCTCCCGTCGGACAGCGCGCCCCCGAAAAGGGGGTGATGCCTATGAAGCAACACGAAAGCGATGCGTTCCTACGCATAGTGATCTCTGCCTTATTTGCCATCGTCCTTTTGCTCTTAATAAAGTAAAAGGGCCACCCTAGCTGCTGTGAAGGGGGTCCTGTCCGACAGCTTTATTATAAAGGAGGATTCTTAGACCCGCAAGGACGCAAGACACCGAGTCGCCCGATGCCATTTGTGGCCGGTCTTATATCTAAGATAAAGGACTTCACTACTCTTTTTGAAAAAGATGCCCCTTCCCGTTTTTCAGCAAAGAATCTTTAGACAGTAAAGTCTCTTCTTTCCCGATGAGGCCTAATAAAAAAGGACCGTTCGGTGTGAACGGTCCCCTTTAAAATCCCCCTCTTTAGCGACGGGAGGCAAGATAACGCTCAATCTCAGCGGGGTCTTTGATGATGTCCTTCGTGAGGACCTCACAGCCCCCTTCGGTGATGAGAAGGTCATCCTCGATCCGAACGCCGATGCCTTTGTCTTCCATATAGAGGCCCGGCTCATCCGAGATGATCATCCCCGGCTCAAGCGGAACGTCCTTATATGCTTTATCGAGGGCGTTGAGATAAGGATCGTGGGTATCAAGTCCGATGAAGTGGCTGATGCCATGGAAATAGTAATTGATGATGTCTTCCTTCTTCTTGATGAAGCCCTTGGCTAAGCATTCGGAGGAGAGGTATTCGACCGTGGCCTTCTGAAGGTCATTGATCGTGATGCCCGGCCGTGCCATCGCCGCCACCATCTTGTTGCAGCCATAGACGATGTTGTAAACCGTCTTCTGCATCTCATCGAAATGGCCATTCACCGGAACGGTGCGGGTCACGTCGGCGCAATAGTAAGAGCAACGGGCGCCGAGATCCATCAAAAGGAGATCGCCCTTCTTGATCGTGTCTTTCGGGGTCGGATAGTGAAGCGTGGTCGCGTGGACCCCGCTCGCCATGATCGTTGAGAAAGCCAAACCCTGATAGCCCGAGTCGTCATTGACGGTCTTGAGGAAGAGATCGGCCATCTCATACTCCTTGGCCCCCTCCTTCATCGCCGCCCAAACGGCCAAGATGCCCAAATGGGTCGAGCGGATCGCGCTCCGGAGCTCCGCGATTTCGCGGACCGACTTCCGTAAGCGGAGGGTCGTGATGAGCGGATAGGCATCCGCCATGACGAGGCCCGGATAAGCGGCTTTGAGGGTCGCTTGATATTCATGGGTCGAGGTCGAATCGGCAATCTTGATCTCGCGGTCGAGGTCGAGATAGACCTTCTTCATTTCGCCATACTGGGCGAAGTTCGGATTGAGGGCGCCATCGACTTTGGCGGGCAACGACGAATTGACCATCACGTTATTGATGCCGGAGATCTGCTGGGCCTCTTCCGGGGTCAGGCGCTTGCCATACCATTTCTCTTTGCGGGCATCATAAGGCGAGATGAAAAGATACTCTTTGAGCTCGCCATCGCTATTGATGAGCAAAAGCGAGGAATCCTCTTGGTCGATGCCCGTGAGGTAATAGAAATTCCGGTTGACCTCAAAGGGATAAGTCTCATCGGCCGAAGAGACTTTGCCAACCCCAGAGAAGACGATCAAGACGCTCCCGGGATCCATCATATTGAAGAGGCGTTGTCTCCGCCCCGCGAATTCATTGCTTGGAATCATGATTCAAACTCCTTTTGACGCTGATGCTTCTTTCGTTTTTCGCGCTCCCGTTAGGGAGGGCGCTCACGAAAGATGAAACTATCTTAGCATCTCCCGTTAAAAGTAGCCTCACTCTTTCTCCAAATGAAAGCACTTTGAGGGAGAGGCCCGCCCGCAAAGCGGACTTCTTGAGGCTCTCGAAAGTCGGATAATCGACCTCGATCTCCTCTTCCAAACCAGGGATTATCTCCGCAAAAGCGGCTTGGTTTAGGCATTCAGCCGCCGTTTCGCGGTACGTTCGGGCCAATCTCGCGGCCCCGAGCTTGGTCCCGCCGAAATAACGGACCACCACGATAAGACCATAAGCGATTTCTTTTTTATGAAGCAAATCCAAAAGAGGCACGCCGGCGCTCCGGGAAGGTTCCCCGTCATCCGTGCAGGCCTCAAAAGAGAGGACTTTCGCCGCGTAGCAATAATGGCTGGCTTTCGGATAACGGTCTTTGATGGCACCTAAAAGAGAAGCCAGATCTTCTTCTTTCTCAAGCGGCTCGAGAAGCGCGATGAAAGAAGATCCGAGGATCTCATAGCGGTAAAGGCTTTCCTTTTCAGGGATAAGAGAGCTCACGCGGTAAGAATAGCACTTCCCGTCGCGCCAAGGGTATGCGTCGTGTTGCCATCGCCCGGGAGATAGAAGCCATCGACTTCGCTTCCGCCGATCGCGACGCCGTGGAAATACGAACGGTTGAGGTAATAGTCATACGTTGTCCCGAGATAGAGCGTCTGGATCAAGGCGTGCTCGCCATTTTCGGCGGCGGAGAGGTAAGCGTCGAGGGCAGCGAGGTCAGCGACCACCGTGTCCCGAGCACTTGTGCTGATCGTCATCGTGCCGCTACTGATCGCGGTCGAAAGCTTCAAATAACTCGCGATGTCGAAATAATCATGGAGGATCTGCCGGCCATTCGTCGAAGTGAGGAGGGCGAAATCATTCGCATAGAAGGATGGGGCGAACCCGCTGGGAAGCAACGTCGACCGATTCGTGCCGTAACTGGCCGGGCGCGATAGCGCCGTCGTCATCCCATCGAAATACGTTCCGCCTTTGAGGTAATCCAGTTCAGCCTTGACGAAGCGCTGAGCCTGGCCGGCGGCTAAGTATTTGCCCAAGAGCGAAGATCCTGTTTCGGCAGCGCTCAAAGTGTTTTCGAGGGCGAGGGAAGGCTGGCTTCCAGCGGCCGTGCTCACAAAGGCTTCAACCCAAGAATGAACCTGATCAAGAGAGTGGCTGCCATAAGTCGTCTTGCCCACGCTTTGATAGAGACCTTCGCTCGTCGCCAGATTGGTCAGATTGGCGCTCAGCCAGTTGCCTTCCGTGGTCGAGGAATAGCCGGCCGCGGTGAAGATGGCTTTCGCCCCTTCATAGGTTGCGGGTTCCGCTCCACTTTCAGCGAGGTATTTGCCGAAATCCATCGGGTAAGTTCCGCCATTATAAGCGAAGTCGAAGGAAAGCATCTTCCGGAAGACGATGTCGCGCGAAGCAAACGCATACGAAGAGGAACTGGCCACGGAATAGTAGGTATCGGCGTTATAGAAGTTCCGAGTATAGAACCCATTCGGGTCGCTGATATAACGGAGAACCGAAGGAAGGCCATCCGTCTTCGTCGCGAAGAAGTTGGTGACTTGGCTCTTATCGCCGAAGTCGACGTATTTCTTAGCCGTCGAATCGTAAATCGAGGAAGCGAAGTCCGTGATCACATCGATTGCGGTCTTACTCGCATCTTCTTTGGACGGGGTCTGGAATTCGGCCTGACTCAGGATGTAGTTCGAGGTGTTATAGGAATAGGAGAGCGAGCTAAGCGTTGAGCCCGTCACGTCAACCGAGAAATAATACGGGTAAGCCATGCCCATATCAAAGACATAGGTCAGACTCCCCGAGGTATGACCGGTGATATTGCCATTCGTGTCTTTGGTGAGGCTGACGGCCACTTTGTTCCCCAGAGTCGTATCGTAGGCATAGACGGTGATGGCGTCGTTGGCGACTTCGCTCGCGAGGGTCACTGCGAGGCCGTTATAGTGCCCGCGGATGCCAAGACTCTCAGAATCGTAATGGGTGCCTGAAAGACTGGCCACCGGGAAGCTCAAAGTCGAATAGGTTTTGAAGTTCAAGGAATCTTCGACCAAGGAAGCGACCGAATATGGCACCGCATCATGGACCAAATCGAGTTTGTTCATTTCGGTGAGGATGACTTTGATCGCGCTCGGGGAAACCGATTTGAAGCTCGCAAGGTTGCCGCTCGTGGAGAAGTTGGATCCGCCGCTGCTCTTTAAGAGGGTGCTGATTTCACTATTGGCCAAGGCTTCATAAAGCAAACCACCGCTTTCGACCCCCGAAGTCTTTTCGACGGTGAGGGCATCGATTTCCTTGTCCCAATTGCCGGAATGGAGGGTTCCGCCGGTCGGTGAAGAAACGCCGACATCGGCTTGGAAGGCCTTGATCGCGGTGTAAAGTTTTGTGTTGGCGTTCGGAATCTGATAATCGTAAGCGACATCGTAAGCCCTCGAAGAAAGGCCTGACTTATCGAGGAAGTTGAAATACGCTTGCTCAAAGACCGAGAGGTCATTGGTGACTCCCAGGGAGGAGTTCGTCACATTCGATCCGCCATAGGGGCCGCCATAGTTGAAGACGTAGCTGGACGAGAGAAGCTTCAATAAGCCGTTGATGGTCGTGACATCTTCCGTCGTGATATCCATCTTCGTCAATTTGGCATCGCTCAATAAGGCGGTGACCGTGCTGTCGTTCATCGAATGGATGAGCGAAGCGAGGGTCGCGATTTCTTCTTCGTCATAGGTATTCTCGTAGCTGGCGAGCGTCACCGGGGTGAAGGTCGCTTTGCCCGAAACGTCATAGGTAAACGGAATCAAAGTGGTCCCGTAGGTGAAGGAAGCGGGCTTGTAGTAGCAATAATACGGATTGGCCAAACTCATATCGATATTGGAGATCGAACTTCCCAAACTGCCGGAGAGGAATTTGGCCAAAAGATTCGGAACCGTATCCTGGTAAAGCTTCGAGGAATTAAGGGCGCTCAAGAGCGTGGTCAAATCCGTTTCGCTCAGACTGGAGGTGTTATTGTTGGTGATCGAGGTCGAAATCGAGCCGGTCTTGACCGCGGTCAAAACGCTCTTGAGCGAGCCGGTATCGCCATTAATCAGAGCGACGTTGTAGTCGCTACTCCCCAAAGCGAAATACTTCTTGGAGAGATAAAGGGCTTTCTCGGAAGAGGTCGTATATTCGGCGGCGGTGACGGCGGCTTGGTCTTTCGGATTCTCAGCGTAGAAATAGACGTCCTTGAGACTATCGCCCGCCAGAAGCACTTTGGCCACCAACTTGACGGCGACGCTGTCGGATCCATCGGAAGTCGTGTTGAAGATCTTGCTCTTGACGAGATCGGCCAAGACGTTGCTCACACCGGTCACATCGATCGAAGAAAGATTGCTTGTATCCAGGCCTTTGAGGGAGGAAGAATCCTTCAAAAGATACGTCAGGGTCGTGATTTCGCTATCTTCATAGGCCTTTGAGCCGTTGTAGGTGAAGTTGGCTTTGTCGAGCTCGTAGGTCGAAGCCCCATCGATCTTGCTGACCGCTTCTTTGAGTTTGGTGGGGAGAGTCGGATAAAGGGTTTGGCACTTGTTGAAGTTCAAGAGGGCCGTTTCGACTTTGACCCGGTTCGCCTCATTCACCGCTTCGCTATTGCTCGAGGAGAAAAGGCTCGTGAAATCAAGAGAGGTGATATCAAGCCCGAGGTCCTGAACCGCGCTCAAGGTCTTGCAAAGGTGGCCGATTTCCGTCTTCCAGGCCGTCAACGTCGCGCCTTGATCGATCTCGCCGGAATTCGTCACCCGGAGGCCTTTCACGACGGTATCGGCTTCCGCTTTCGTCGCATAGAGAGACGAGGAAACGAGGATCGAGGAATATTCTTCCTCAAAGGCCGTCATCTCTGCTTTCGTCCCATCCGATTGGATTTTTTGGGTATTGAAAACCCTGGAAGAGGCCATGCTTGTCAGCAAAGGATCGACGAAGAAATCCGCGGACACATTCTTGAGGACGATCGAGGTATTCTGGAGCTTGCCATTCGCGTCGAGAAGTCCATAGGAAGGATCGACCACCGCATCGAGGATCGCGCCGAGATAAGCGACTTCTTCTTTCCGTCCCGCCGCATCCATCGCCAAAACGGCGGCATTATTCGAATCCTGGAAGGCCGGGGCCGAACTTTGGAGAGTCGAGCCGACTTTATCATAGAGATGATAGGTAAGAATTGGTCCGAAGCTATCGCTCGCGGCAACCGCATCGAGGAGGACGCTCATATTGGCCCGGTTGACCGTCCGCCAATCGGTCGAATCGCTGATGAAGGTGAAACCGCCGACGCGGAGAACCGAAGTCAAAATCGCCCCGATTTTTTCCGCTTCGCCATCCGTTGTGGTCCAAGCGCTGACTTGGCTGGCGACGTCTTGGCCGCTGGCGATACCCGTGAAACTGCTCTTGAACGTATCAAAATCGTTGTCGGTCAAACTCGTTCCCGCGTCAGCATCGGCGAAATAGGCGCCATAAGAAGCATCCTCTTTGAAACTGGAGGCGAGCTTATTCGCCATATAACTCGGGAAGACATAAGTCGCGTTCCCCTTCGTGTCTTTGCCTTGGAAGATCTGACTGCCTGCCAAAGCCTTGATAATCGAGGTGATCGCCTGAGGATCGCTCTTGAAATAATCGATGTTATCAAGATCGCCGATATCGTTGGCGGCTTTGATGAGGGCATCCAGCGCCGCTCCTTCTTTGGCCCAATCCGTCACGTTGGCGAATTTCGCGCCCGAGGCCGAGGCATCGCTCAGATAGCCGATGTTCGTCAAGACGGTCTTATCGAGGTAATCGCCCAAGACAGAGCTGAGGATCGCCGACTTCTGAATCTCGGTGAATAAGGCGGTGAAATCAATCGAGGACAAAACGCTGAGATCATGACTGCCTGAAGAAAAAGCCGAGATCTTGCTGAAGAGATCATCATCGGAAATCACCTGCAAAACCCCGACGAAAGACTCCATCTCGGTCTCAAGATCGCTCCCGAGATTGAGATTGTCCGTCCCGATGTCCATCTTGCCAAGCAAAGTGGTGAGGATGCTCTTGATATTGCTGTTATCGTGCTGATTCGTCGTCGCGTCGATCGGGCTGATGATCTCATTGGTCACCAAACCCTTGAGAATGTTGGTGAGTTGGCTTGTCTTTTGGCCTTGGGCGTTGGTCGAAGTAAAGCTGAGCAAAGACTTGATGACACTGCCCGCGTTCGCGGCGCTGATGGTGCTGGTATTGCTCATGAGATAAGAGACGACGCCCTGATTCTCGCTATAAATCTCAAGAAGCGAGGCAAGATTCGTCCCCACGTTCTTGGAGAAGTCTAATTTGAGATCGCCCAAGCCTAAGCTTTCGAGCGGCGAGGAATCGCCTTCGAGGAAGCCTTCGAACACTTTGGGGAGGATCGCATTGGCGATCGTCGATTTGTCCAGGTCTTTGAGAGCGGCCGTAAAGCCGGAAATCAGTCCTTTATCGGCTCCGAGGAATTTGCCATTCGGATCGAAATAAAGGCCCGGAAGATTATCGAGGTCCAAAAGGAGGGCCTTGGCTTCGGGGGTGCTCACCATGTCGCTGATAACCGTGTAAAGATTCTGGAATTCGGCTTTGACTTTTTCGATTCGACTGGTGATGTCATCAACGAAAAGGGTGCTATCCAAACCACTCAAATCGAGGGCATTCTCACCCGTCAGGTTAAAAGAGGTATTGATCGATTTTGCCGTAAGTTTGAGGACCTTCGGAAGGGCTCGCTCAACCAAGGTGCTATCCAAGAGGCAGGGATCTTTCGTCTCTGCCGTCGTCTCTTCGCCTTTGAGACCATTCGTCGAGGAAGTCACGCTCACGCCAAAGAGACTGGATCCATAGGCATCGAGGTTATTGACGACGCCTTTAAGAAGCTCTTTGGTATCGATGGAATAGGTGCTTTGGCCCAACCCCGAAGCCAAGGTGCCGATAAGGGCGGTATCCTTCACGCTGATATTGCAGATCGAGTCATAAAGCGAAAGGATCTCGCTCCCCCACTTGATTGAGGTGAACTCTTCCGGAACTTGATCGGGGACGCCGTTCCCTCCCCCATCGCTCGCGCCTTTGGAATCGAAGGTCGAGGCAATCTGCGGGAAGAAATCCAGGATGGTGAGCTCGTCGGCGTATTTCGTCGGATTCGCTTGAAGATCTTTATAGGCGTTGCAGCACTGGACGTAAATCGCGCTTTGAATCACGGTCGAGAACATCCGAAGGTCGACATCATCGAAAGCCTTGATGGTTGCGTCCATCGTTGCCTTGGCTTCGGGGGTGAAGAAACCTTGGGCGATTGCTTGGGGGCTCTTGAGATTCCCGCTTTCATCCAAGATCGCCCCGGTGATGGTTTTGTTCTCGATCAGGCCTTGGTAGATCGTCGCCAATTTATCGAGAGTTACCGCATAGTTATAGTCTTTGCTCGTGAAATCGATCCCCGAATCGGTCTTCAGGTATTTGGCGACCTCTGGCATATTGGTCACCACTTGAAGGGCATAGGGAAGCAAGCCCGTCAGCATATTCGATTTGGCCAAACACCGGAGCACCGCTGGGGCGTATTCGCTCACGGCGAAGAGGGCGATCGAGGTTTTGTCGATGCTGCTTTTTCCGATCAAGCCGCCTTCGACGAGGTAGGATCCGGTCCGAACCAGATTCGCGAGTTCGCCGATCGCGCCGACGCTGGCATCGGAATAATTGCCTTTGGTGAAGTAATTGGTGAGGGCCATATCGAAGGAAAGGCCATCCGAATTCTTGCTCCACTCGAAGAAGACCTTCGAGAATAAGGAGTCATTATAGGTATCCACGACCTTTTGAATCGTGTCGTAAGTGGTATTGTCCGCGGCGATCTGGGATTTCTCTTCCTCGGTCTTCGGCGTGTTCCAGCCATAGGCGAAGGAATTGACCAAACTGGAGAAGGGGAAAAGCATCATCGCGCTGATCACGACCCCCACCACCAATTCCTCGAAGGCGCTGATGAGGCGGCCTTGATGCTTGGAAGCCTCTCGCTTGTCTTTCGGGATGATATGGATGAAGGCAATGTGCCAGAGAATCATGACGAAGAGGTTGCCCAAGGTGGCGAGCAAAAGCCCGTCGAGGCCGAGGACGATGACCATCACGATGGATTTGGCGAGAGACAACGCATACGCCGCGACCGTCTCAGGGCTCGAAGTGGTCCCATAGGATTCAATGTATTGCTCAATCAAATACGACCCGACGCCATAAGGGGTCCCGAACGAGGTCGTCGCCGTCCCATTATTCGTTTGAATGCTGACTTGGGGAAAGCCGAAGGAGGACATGTCCCAATTGCCGATCAAATCGGTGATCGGGCCCAAAGTCAAAAGGGCGATCGTGATCAAAACGGCGAAAGCGATGACCCGGTAGGTTCCATAGCGCCATCCGCGCAGGAGCCCGCGAAGGAAAAAGAGGACGAAATTAACCAAAACCACCACAAAAAGAACGATCAGCGCGATGTTCAGATATTTTGTGATTTCGGAAACGTTAAACATAGGGAAGGTATGTGCGTTTTCTCCTTACTTAATTATGGGATGGATTAATTGCCAAATTCAATTACAATATTAAGGATTTCGTTCCTTAAGGACGAACTGTCACAAATGAAGACCTTTTACAAAAAAGAATATTGTCGGAAGTGCGGGAAGGCTTTTGACCCGGCGAAAGGAATTTGCCCCCATTGCGGAACCGAATCCATTTCGTTCGAGCAAGTCCGCCCTTTCAGCCACATGAGTCCGATGGGCTGGGGCAAAGAGCTCGCTCTCTTTCTCACCGGCTGGCTCGGCTTCCAAGTGATCGGCCTCATCCTGAGTTACATCATTCTTTCAACCACGAAAAGCGCCTATGAAAGCGCCGGGCTCTCGGGCGCCAGCCTTTTGGCCGCGATGAAGGCCTTCCAAGGCTCCGTCGCCTACGCCGGGGCCGTCGATTTCAGCCTTTACGTCGTTCTCTTTTGTTTGATGCTCGCCTTACTTGACCGCGATCTTTTCCGCCTCACCGCCAAATTCAAAGATCCGAAGACTTACTACGGAATCCTTTGCGGAGTCGGGGTGATGCTCGTGAGCGCCCTTTATGGCATGATCATCTCCGCCAGCGGGCTTTCCAACACGAACGCCAATCAGAACATCATCAACGAATTGGTCGCCCAAAGCCCCCTTCTTTCGGTTTTGATCTTCGGCTTGATCGGGCCTTTCTGCGAGGAATTGACCTACCGGGTCGGCCTCTATGGCTTCTTGAAGCGCTTCAACGTTTATGTGGCCTACGTGTTGGTTGCCTTAATCTTTGGCTTCATTCATTTCGATTGGGATAACATCACGAGTCCGGTCGAATGGGCGATGCTCCCCGACTATATGATCTCCGGCTTCTTGTTTGCTCTCATCTACGACAAGCTCGGCTTCGGCGCCTCTTACCTCGCCCATGCCACCAACAACGTGGTCGGCCTCGTCGAGGCCATCATCGTCGGCTACGCCAATAAGTAAAGTCGATCGCTAAGGACAGCACCCATGCGCGAGAAATCCCAAGTCCTCTCGGAATTCGTCCTCAAGATCATCGCCATCGTGACGATGACTTTCGACCATATCGGAGCCTTTATCGTCCAAAGTGCCTATAGCGCTTATTTCCCGACCGACTCCGTGGGCTATGCCGTTGGCCGGGTCTTTCGGGGCATCGGCCGGCTTTCCTTCCCCCTCTTCGCCCTCATGCTGGCGGAAGGGATGCGCAAAACCAAAGACCGGGAAGCCTACCTTCTTCGAATTGGAATCGTCTGGGTCCTCATCACCGCGGTCGAGACGTTCTTTTACTTCAACACCAAATACGCCTCTTTCGCCCTCGAGAATGCCTTCACGGACCTCATCATGTACGCCCTCTTCATCTATTTGATCGAGAAAAAAGGCGCCTGGAAAGGGCTCGCGGTCCTGCCGTTGGCCTATATCGTTCTCTCTTTCGCCGCCGACACGAGCGAAACCTATGCTCTCAATAACAGCCTCACTTCGGTTTGGTCCGCCAGCTTCCCCCTCTTCCTCCGCTGCCCCTATTCGCTCTACGGTTTCTTGATCTTCCTTGGTTTCTATTACGCTTATCCTTTGGCCGATAAAGCGATCAAGAAAAGCGTCGAGGATTCGGGATCGAGTCTCGAAGTCTATCGAACTGGCAAGGAGTATCGTTCGCTCGTCAATCTATTAGGCATCACGGCCTTCCTTTTCGTCACGGTGATCTTCTGGGGCCTCTCTTATCTCTATCCAACCGCGGACATCTATACGATGTCCTTCCAGACCTATTGCCTCCTCGACATCTTCCTTTTGGGGATGTATAGCGGAGCCCGAGGTTACGACAAAAAAGGGTTCCGTTATGCCGAATACGCCTACTATCCGTTGCATCTCGCTTTGATTGCGCTCATATTTGGACTAGTATTCAAGTGACAGGAGGCAAAAACGTATGTTAATGCACGTCAAAGAAAAAGCCGACTTCGACAATCAGATCAAAGAGGGCAAGGTCCTCGTGGACTTCTTCGCCACCTGGTGCGGTCCCTGCAAGATGCTCTCGCCCTTGGTCGAGTCGCTCTCGAAAGAGCACGACGAGCTCAAAGTCCTCAAAGTGGACGTTGACGAAGCCGAAGCGATCGCCGCGGAATACAACATCTATTCCATCCCGACCCTGATCTATTTCGAGAATGGCAAAGCCGTCCGGACCTCGGTTGGCTACATCGGCGCTGACCCGCTCAAGAAATTCGCGGGAATCCAATAATCCTTAAGGAATACGATAAAACGGCGGTTCGTCCGCCGTTTTTCTTTCACCCAAGACACCTTTTCCCTTTGCCCCTTATCGTCCCTTGTGCTATATTCATCTTCGCCCACCATACGGACCATTGGTGTAGCGGTCTAACATGTCTCCCTGTCACGGAGAAGATCGGGGGTTCGAATCCCCCATGGTCCGCCATCCGCAGGTGTAGTTCAATGGTAGAACATCAGCCTTCCAAGCTGATTACACGGGTTCGATTCCCGCCACTTGCTCCAGTTCGACGATTATCCCGACCTCGTCGGGATTTTTATTTTCTTCGTAAAGAAACTTCTATGGGAGTTATCCTTGCAAAACCCCTCCCTTTTCTCCTTAACAAGAGGATCCTCCTTTTATTTTTCGGTGGGAAAAGAGCCGTGAATTTGGTAGGCTAATGAGCTATGAAAAAGAAAGCCATCCCCGCCCTCAGTCTGATCCTCGCTGCTCTCCTCTTGAGCGGCTGCGCCACCACGGTCCCGACCGCTTCGAGCGTCCCCGCGTCTTCGGCTGAGCCGATTTCCTTTTCTTCCGCCTTGGCTTCCTCCCCTGCCCTGACTTCTTCCCTTTCGGGGCTCTCTTCGGCCGCCCAAGAGTATTACAAGGCCGTCGACCTCGACGCCACGGGAGACACCCTCCGGCTGAACCTCGCCACTTTTTTGAACGCCAAAGCCTTTTCGATCCCGAGTTATGGCGCCTTGGCAACCACCCTTCCTTTGAGCGATCAGGACCTCACGAACGCCAATAACTTCATCTCTTACTACAGCGGAAAGCCGATTCCGAAAGGCACTCCGCGCGGAAGTTCCGCGGGCCAATGGAACAACGAGCACGTCTGGCCCAATAGCCGCGGTTCAGGCAAAGATGGCCCGGGGGCCGACCCCCATATGCTCCGGCCAACTTGGGCCGATTCAAATTCGGTTCGCGGCAATAAATTCTATGGCCTTTCCACGGAGACGAATTGCTACGACCCCGCGAGCGAAGGCGTCGAACGCTACCGAGGCGATGCGGCCCGGATCATCTTTTACACCGCGACCCGCTACTGGAAATTGAATGGCCTCGAGTTGAGCGACAAGGCCGCAGATGACACGAGCCTCAACACGATGGGGCGGAAGAGCGATCTTCTCTCCTGGAACACGAGCTATGCTCCCTCAGAGCAAGAAAAATATCGGAACGAATATCTCTTTAAGAACTATAACGTTCGGAATCCCTTCATTGATTTCCCCTCTTTGGCGACTTCAATTTGGGGCAGCTGATTTAAGGTGTATCATTTCTTTCATGAACAAAGAAATCGTTTTAGCCACCCATAACGCGAACAAAGTCCGCGAATACCGCGAGCTCCTCGCCCCTTTGGGCTATCTCATTTATTCCTCGAAAGACCTTAACATCACCGAAGAACCCGTTGAAGATGGGAAAACGTACCGCGAGAACGCCTATATCAAGGCCAAAGCGTTAAGAAGCCTGGTCAAATGGCCAGTGATCGCCGATGATTCGGGAATCGAAATCAAAGCGCTCGGAGAGCATTTCCCGGGCATCTATAGCGCCCGTTACGCCGAGACGATCGGCCAAAGCGACTACGCGGTGGTCGACCGGCTGGTTCTTGAGAAAATGAAGGACGCGAAGGACCGCTCCGCCGAATACCATTGCTGCATCTGCCTCCTGGAGAACGTCGACAGCAAACCCCTCTATTTCGAAGGGGTTTGCCAAGGCCGTATCCTCACGGAAGTCAAAGGCAACCACGGCTTCGGTTATGACCCGATCTTCCATTACGATGAGGGGAATCTTGATTTCGGAACTTGCTCGGAAGACGAAAAGAACGCGGTGAGCCACCGCGCCCGGGCTTTGCAGAAACTCGTCGTCTATCTTTCTATTTAAGCAAAGTGAAGACGAGGCCGCTCAAGATCAATAATTCGCCAAAGAGATACGAAAGCATGATGTAAAAATCCCGTCTTTTGACGTCCTTGATGAAAATCGTGTAGGCCAAAAAGGAATCGGAGATGATGAAACAGACATCCCCGAGGATCACGAGATAGAGATAAGAACTATAGCCCAGGAAGCAGCCCATCGCCGCGCTGGCGCCGACCGAGACAAGGATCGTGCTATAAAGAACGCCGGCCGGGGCGAAGATTTTCGAATGGTTAGTGAGCCGCCACATCGGATAGACCATTAACCCCATGAAGAGGAGAACGAAAAGGAGCATCCAGAGCCAAGCGTTCGGCGTGTCCTTAAAGACCCCGCCTTGGTAAAGGATCTGGAGGATCGTCGCGATATAAAGCCCATGGCCAGCCCAGAAGCAAAGGACGCCGAGGCCCACGCATTTCTGATCGTCCTTCCAAATCAAGGCGATGTCGCCTAAAAAGCCCATGAAGGCCCC
>DAIQMS010000013.1:18949-33952 GCA_036788815.1 Bacillota bacterium | reverse complement strand
AAAAAATCCGCCACAAATCCGCGGCGGATTTTCTTTTTAGGCTTTCAAAGGCTCTTGGGTAGGATCGGGCTTTTCTTTCTTCTTCAGGTAGACGCCCAACACCCCGAATCCGATCGTGGCGGGAATCGCAAGATAGAAGGCAACCCGACCCACCCGATAACGGGTTGAACCGATCCAATGGACCGTGACTTTGCTATCGCCTTGCTTCAGTTTGAACGCCAATAAGCCATCTTGGTCCGTAACGCTTTCTTTGCGGGTTGCGCCTTGGCCATCCGTGATGAGAGCCTCATAGCCGTTGTAATAGAATTGGGCGATTTGAACATAGGCTTCTTCCGAAGTCACCGTGACGGAGAAAGTGGTGGTCGGGGTGGCCAACTGCTCGAGCGTCAAACTTGCGGAACCATCGAGGACAGCCGGAGCGAGATAATCGGTTTTCTCGGGGAAACCATTCCAGCGCGAGAGGGTGAGGCGAATCGGATAATAAAGCGAATTCGAATAATCGCTGACATAGCTCCAGTCATAGAAAACCTCGGGGGCGTATTCGTTCTGCCAGCCGACGGAATCGACCGAAGCCAATAAAGAATCGTCGGTCTTCTCGTAAATCAAAACCCCATCATTGCTCACGGCGATTCGTTTATCGACCGGGCCTTGATTGATGGCCAAAAGGAGGGCGGCGCAGAAAGCCAGGATTTGGAGCTGGGTCGGATGGGCTTTGGCGGCATGGACGAGCGGGATGATGAGGAAATAGCCCATGAAGCCGAGGATCGCGTAGAAACGGAAGGGGAATTGGGCCTTGTAGAAGAGGCTGGGAACAAATTGCCAAATCCAAGCCGAGGTCAGAAGGAGGGTGCAGGCCACGATGATTCCCGTAGCAACGTAGAGATCGGGATTCTTAAGGGTCTTCTTGGCTTCGAAGCGTTCCGGAAGTTCCACATCTCCATGTTTCTCGTTCTCATAGAGATAAAGGAAGCCGAGATAAAAGACGGTCAAAGCGAGGAAGATCTCGAGCCGCTGATAAGCGAAGGTTGCTAAAGGCAAGAGGAAGACGGTTACGAGGGCGATGAGGGGGCGGAAGAGGTTCAGTTTGGGCTTTTGACGCAGAACATAGTCCACCAAAACGGTGAAGAATCCCGACAAGAAGAACAAGCAAAGGGATAAGGTCCAGTTAAAAGCAGTATCGTTCGTCGCCTTCCAGCCCCAGCTCAAAACATTGCCCAGCCAACTGAAATTGAGGATTCCAGACATCCGCCAAGAGCCATCGCGAGCCTTGATGAGGAAGGCTTGCGTCGTATTCATGATCTCATCTTGGGTGAGCCGATAAAGATTGCTTCGGCTGGCCGCGTACATCGGGAAGAAATAAACCGAAACAAAGCCGAAGATCAAGACGATGGAAATCGAAAGATAGAGCCAACTCACCTTTTTCTTGAGAACCTGGACGACTTTCAGGATGTTGGCAAGCAAATCGATGACCACGGCAACGGCGGTGATGAGCGCGGTGAAAGGATGGGAGAGAATCAAGAGGCTCATTCCCAAAACCACGGCGAGGTAGGCCGAGACCCGGGGCCGTTCGTCATGCAAGATCCGGTAAAGGCCATAGAAGACGATGGGGATGAAGCCGATGGCGATCCCTTCGCAATAGGCTGAGCGATAGAGGAAATCGATGATTCGATAGGGGAAGAAGCAGAAAGCCATCCCGAAAAGGGTAGCGATCTGTGTGGATTTCGCGATTTTCTTGGCCAAAAAGAAAACGAAGAGAGAAGAAATATAAACGCTCACGATTGTCAAAAACTTCATCGAGGAAATAATGGTGGCGCCCGCCCAGGCGAAAAGATAAGTGAGCCAGACGGTCAGGTAATGGGGGAATGGTCCGTAGAAGAGATAAATATCGACGGCGTAGTAGGACGAAATCGTGTTGGTTGGCGTCAAGGCAAAATTGCCGGCTTTGAAGGCATCGTAAAGATCACCCATGTAGGTGAGATGCCAAATCATGTCGTCCCCGGAAGGGATGCCATTTTGAAAATAGATCGTGAAAGGGAAAATCGCGCACACGAAAATCAGAAGATAAGGGATGCTTTTCGAGAGGGAACGGAGGACGTTTTCTTTCGTCAAGAAGGGAAACTTCTTTTTCGCTTGAGAAGGCTCTTCCATTTGTTTGCCCGAGGAAATCACCCTTCTATTATAAGGAAGAAAAGAAACAGAAGGTATCCGTTTCTTTGCCCTTTTTGCGGAAGCGCTTCGGAAGGAAAAAGGGCGATTCTCTCCCATGGGGAGAGGCGAGCGAAGGGGAACTGCTCTTGCTCTTCGGGAGCAATGGGGCCAAAATAACCTCATGATTTTGCTCGGTTATGCCGTCTTGATTTCGCTCTTGGTTTATGGGATTTTTGTCGGCGTTCGCACCGGGATTCGCCATCATAAGAAGAGCCCGCTCTTCGGTGAGCGGTGGTGGATTTCTGAGGCTTGGGATTTCGGAATCAATCTCCTTGGCACTTTCCTTTTCGATGTGATTGTCACCTTCGCCTTTGGCGGCTATTCTTTCGGCAACGCCCTTCTTTTCACCCTTTGCGTTTCTTTGGTTCTTCTCTTGATTCAACCGCACATATGGATCGAGAAAATCCAAAAACACTCGGCGGTCAGCGATCAAGAAAAGCGGCATTTCGTTCTCTCCTTCAGCGCTTTGTTTTTCCTTTTGCTTGAGCTTTTCGCTTTTAACGCGAACGCCTATCGGGATCATCTCACTTCCGAAGAAATCAGCTTGGACGATACCTCCTTGGTTTTTTCTTCCACGACCACGAAAAAAGAAGATGGTTCGGTCGTGCTCCCTGCCGATAGCTATTTCGTTTGGAGTCGAGGCGAGAAAACGCCTTCCCGTCTTCAATTCGATTTCACTTCGGGCCAGAGCGTTGAAACGGATATTACCGTTTTCGCTCAAAAAGGCAGTGGCGCGTTTTATCAAGTCTCCAAAATCAGCTGCACGCCGTCTCAGCTTTCAAGCTGTCTTCTCGATTTGCCTGACGCTTCCTCTTACGCCACTCTCAAATTCTCTTTTAGTTTCGATTGGGCGCGTCAGCCCTATGGGGACTATTCCGGAACCGGCCAAAGCGTTCAGCTTTCGGCTTTGACGTTCAATGCGCCAATCCGTTTCGATTTCTCTTTCTTGCGTTTTGCCCTTTGCTTCTCTTTGCTCGCCTCGATCGTCGGTTTCACTTCGCTTCATAATCGCTATGAAAGCCAGCGGAAAGAAATCCATCGAAAAACTGAGCTTGGGGTTTTGCTGGCGGGTGGGGTGATGCTTTTAGCCTTCGTCATTTATGCTTTGATCTCCCGCGAGACTTTCTTTTCCGCTTATCCGCTTTCGAAGCCGGTTCAGGATTACGATATCTACACTCAGATGTTCGATGCCTTTAAGAAAGGGCAGCTCAATATCGATGTTCCAGCCGGGACTTCTCAACTTTGGGACCACGCCTATTATGGGGGTAAGGCCTATTCGTATTACGGCGTGATTCCGGTCTTCTTAGTTTCGTTCCCGTTCTTTTTCCTGACGGGAATGGTGCCGAAGGTAGCCTTCCTCGAAGTGTTCGGCGCGATTTTGCAAGTCACCCTTCTTTTGATCCTCGTCATCGAGATTTGCCGGGTTTTCTTCAAGAGCATGCCTCATGGCGTTTTGCTTTTCGTTTTGATCCTGAGCGTTTTCTTGAGCCTCACTTTCGGGCTTGTGACCCTCAAAAGCTATTACATCAACAGCAATCCTTCCAACCCCTGCGTCGAAGGCATCTATCACATTCCGACGATCTATGGTCTTCTGAATCTTGATGGTTTTATCCTCTTCGCTCTCTATGGCTATCCCAAAACAAAGCTTCGTCCGCTTTATCTCGCCCTTTCGGGACTTTTCTTCGTCTTTATTATGGCCAGCCGTCCGAACCTCTTCCTTTCGCTGATCTTCGTGGGACCGCTTTTCCTGAAGATCACGATGGAAAAAGAGACAAAGTGGAAAGAAAAGCTCCTCGCTTTTGCCCCGATGTTCGCGATTCTTCTCGTCGGAGCGATCTTCATCGCCGAATACAATTACGACCGCTTTGGCAGCATCGTCGAATATGGCCAGCGTTATCAGAACACGATCTCCAATCAAAGTGACCTGAGCGTGAAGCCGAATCAGATCTTCCCGGCTTTGCTCCATTTCTTCCTGAATCCTTGGACTTTCAATTCCTCGACGGTCTTCCCTTTCATCGGAACGACCAATCCGCGCTTCACGAGCGATTCCACCGACTATTCCTTCTATCTCTCTTGGTATGCCGGCGTCTTCTCGATTCCGCTATTCCTCAGCCTTTTGTCCTTGCCATTCACCCGGATCAAGGGCGGCGATCGCTGGCTCGATGCTTTTGCGCTCCTTTTGCCCGTCACGATGATCGCGTTGGCGATCGTGACCTATTCTTTCGCCGGGCTTTGCCCACGCTACATGCTGGAGATGTATCACCTTGCGACGATTGGCAGCATCATCGCCACTTTCCGGATCTTCGACAAAAAACCGGAAGCTCAAAGCACCTTGCTTCCGATTGCGTTTGTGGTGGCTTTGGTCTCCGGCTTTATTTGCTGGAACTTATCCAATGATAATTTCTTCGGATCGGATATTGGCGATTGGAGCGGATTACTTCTTCGGGTCCGTGGCATCTTCATCCCGAACGGAACAAGCGGCTACCTTCTCGTCATAATCTTGCTTTGTGCGATTCAGTTCGAGTTCGTAACGCTGCAGGTCTTTTTTCCGCATCGTCTGGAGCAGAAGCCCAGCGAAGAAAGCCAGAAAAGCAGCCAAGTAGACAAAACAACACACGATTAAGGTCGGGAATTTCTGGACGGTCCCCGTTTGGAAATAATCGATGAAGATCGGGATGATGAAGCCGGTTGCCAAAGCAAAAAGGATCAAGGCAATCCAACCAAAATAACCCATCGGGCGATAGTCGCGGTAGAAGTGGCCGATCGTCAAAAGCACTTTTCCGCCATCGCGGAAGGTATGGAGTTTGGAATAGCTGCCTTTCGGGCGGTCCCGGTAGGTGATGGTCATCGTTTCGACGTTCAGATTTTTATCGAGGGCATGAATCGTCATCTCGGTTTCGATCTCAAAGCCTTTCGAGAGCACCGGGAATGTTTTGACGAAAAGGTAGGAAAAGGCGCGGTAGCCCGTCATGATGTCTTTGATTTTGCCATGGAAGATATGATTGACTCTCCGCCGAACCAAGGTGTTGCCGAAATTGTGGAAGGGGCGTTTGTTTTCGGTGTAATAGGCCCCCGAAAGCCGGTCGCCGATGACCATATCCGCGCTCTCTTCGAAGACTTTTTTCACCATTTCCGGAGCGCTGGCAAGATCGTAGGTATCATCGCCATCCACCATGAGATAGCACTGGGCGTCGATATCGCGGAACATCGAACGAACCACATTGCCTTTTCCTTGCTTCCGCTCTTTTCGAACGATTGCCCCATGAGTCAAAGCGATCGCTGCGGTTTTGTCCGTGCAGTTATTGTCGTAAACGTAAATGGTGGCTTCCGGCAAATACTTTTTGGCATCATCGATGACTTTGCCGATCGTCATTTCCTCGTTATAGCAAGGAATCAGAACCGCGATTTTATCCATAGGTTTATGGAATGATTATACCTTAAATGGATTTTAGAAGAATGAGGCAAAAACCCCAAGGAGTCCCTTGGCGCGTTCTTTGGGAGACGCTTGAACCAATCGAAAGGGCTTTTGCAGGGGCTTTTTCCCAAGAAGAGGGCGAGAAAAAGAATCTTGGAGTTTCGCCTGGCTTTGTCCTCTCCGCCCAAAGTGTGTTCTTTGAGATTTGCGGAAGGGGGGTTTCGCGGTATACTTGCTCCTAGTCTAAACCGAACGTCGCCTTATCGGACGAGTCTGGGGGTAAACCATGTTTGTTTTATATCTTGTCGTTCCTTGCTATAACGAAGAAGAGTGCCTTCCTTCCAGCGCCAAAGCGCTCAAAGAAAAGCTCCAATCCTTGATTGATGCTTCGAAGATATCGCCGGAGAGCCGGATCGTTTTCGTCAATGACGGCTCGAAGGATCAGACTTGGTCTTTGATCAGCGCCCTCCACGATCAAGACAAGGCTTTCGTCGGGGTCAAGTTGAGCCGCAACAAGGGTCATCAATACGCTTTGGAAGCAGGCCTTTCATATGCGGTGAATAAGTGCGACGCGACGATTACGATTGACGCTGATCTTCAGGATGATATCAACGCGATTGATGCGATGGTCGATGATTTCAGCAAAGGCATCCAAATCGTCTATGGGGTCCGAACCGGCCGGAAGAGCGATTCTTTCTTTAAACGGATCACGGCTCAAGGCTATTACCGCTTCATGCGAAAAATCGGAGTGGAGATGGTGGAAGAAGCCGCGGATTTCCGTCTGATGGGGAAGCCAGCGGTTCAAGCCCTTCTTTCTTATGGCGAGACCAATCTCTTTTTAAGAGGCGTCGTCCCTCAAATCGGCTATCCGAGCGCTCAGGTGGGCTATGAACGGAAACCTCGGACCGCGGGCGAAAGCAAATATCCGCTTAAGAAAATGCTGACCCTCGCTTGGAATGGCGTTACTTCCTTTTCGGTTAAACCTCTGGAATTCCTTTTCTCTTTTGGGACTTTCATGGCCATCGCCTCGATTGTGGTGATGGTTGTCTTCGCTTTTCTCTATGGATTGAACGTTCTTCCTTTTTGGGATTTCACCTATTTGATTGCCTGCCTTTTCCTGGCCTGTGGGTTCCTCTTGCAGGGGATGGGGATCTTGGGCGGCTATATTGGCAAAATCAACCTTGAGGTTAAGAAACGGCCGGCTTATTTCATCGAGACGATCTTGGATAAATAAAGGCGATTGAAGCCAAAAGAAAACCCTAGAGATTTCTCTAGGGCTTTTTTCGAAGTGGTGGGTACTACAGGGATCGAACCTATGACCTTCTGTACGTCAAACAGATGCTCTCCCAGCTGAGCTAAGTACCCACAGCTGTGCGACTGGCTTTGTCGCGTGGACTATTATACTGAACCGAGGGGGAGCGGACAAGAGGAAAATACTTTTTGAGGTAGAATGTGTCTTCCAATGAAGGGAATCCAACACATTTCTCCTGCTTTTTCAAGGCCCAAGATAGTAAGGCTGAAGGTGAAAAATGGCCTATTGTGGTCGTTTATAAAAAGAATAGAATATTCGTCATGGACAAAGTGGAGAAGAAACCGGATTCCAAACGTGCCGAGATCATCCGCTTTTTGGTGATCGGCGTCGTGGCCACGATTTTTGATTTCGGGACCAAGCTTTTGGTGTCCTCTTGGATGAAAGGCCTCAACGAATGGCTGATTCTCGGAATCTCGACTTTTGCGGGCTTTGTGATCGGCGTGATCGTCAATTATGTTTTCTCGGTTCTTTGGGTCTTCCAAAACGTTGCGGACAAAGGGGCGGCCAAGAAGCAAAGCAAGTTTTGGCTTTTCGTTCTTTTGGGCTTCATCGGCTTATTGATCTCCGAAGTCATTTTCTATGTCTTCCATTATCTGTTCATCAACGTGTCGGATATCAACATCGTGGATGGCTCGAATTCCCCCAAAGGGATCCTCAAGGGTGACTGGAGTTTCCTGAGCGATAAAAACTTCTGGATTTATGCGGTGATTTTCTGCGTCAGTACCTTGATTGTCCTCGTTTGGAATTATAAGTCACGCAAGAAGTGGATTTTCATCGCTCCAAAGGCAGAAGAAACCCCGGCGGAGCCGCCATCCGAGTCCAAGTAAAAACATTCCTCGCTCTTTTTCGAGGCGGCTTGGGGAATCTTTCCCTAGAAATTTCGTTGTTCCTGCTTTAAACTTTTTGCAAAGAGTCCACCTGATCGTGGAGGAAGGAATAGCAATGGCAAAAGCAAAGAAACCGGCGAAAGCCGCCAAGGCTAAAGTCGAGGAGAAGCCGACGAGTAAGACTTATCATATTTCCAAACGTGCTTCCGATGGCAAGTGGCAGGTCAAACTCGCCAGCGGCGAGATTGCGATTAAGCTTTTCGACACTCAGGGCGCTGCGATCGACTATGCAAAGAACATGGCCGGAAATCAAAAAGGCAGCATCCGCGTTCACTCGATGAAGGGGAAGATGCGGAAAGCCTAAGACGCACTAGACAAGAACGGGCGGCCTCGTATAATTAGGAAGCCGTCTTTCGGCTGCATCTGTAGTTCAATGGTAGAACACCAGCTTCCCAAGCTGGTTACACGGGTTCGATTCCCGCCAGGTGCTCCAGCAAACCGTTGAGCCTTCCCTTGCGGAGGCTTTTTTATTTCCAGCAAAAGTCGTATCAATAAAAAAGTTACGTTTTTCGTCAATTCCATCCCTTTTTCGAAACCGATGGGCTTTTGCCAAGGATATTTTTCTTTTTGAGCAAAAAGCAGGTGCAAAAATTGGCCGTATTGCGAAAAAATATCCTTTCGGGTTCTTTCAAAGAAAGAAGACCTTTGCTATCATTAGGAAGCCCTTTTGTTTCCGGGGGCTCATTTTGAAGAGGAAGCGCGGACGGGGGTTCGCCGGCGATCCAAAGAGTAAATCCTTGGGAATCCAGTGTCTCTTGCCTTGCTTCCGTAATGATGCTGTCCTGGTTCTTGGAGGAATGCATATGACCACGATTTTCGATAGTCCGAACGCCAATGTCATCACCGATTTCATTCTCGCGATCATCGCGATGGCCGGCTTTGATTACTTCCTGTTTCGTTTCATTAAGCGGACTTTCGCGGTGGTCTTCACCATTTCCTGCCAAGTTCTCTTCATCATCGCCTACATCCTGAACCTCCATTTCTTCTATATCATTTTGGCGGTGGCTTTCGTCCTCGCCGAAGTCGCGTTCCTCTTCGCCAATTTGAGCGAATATCGTTCCTTGGTTGCCAACGGCTTCAAGGGCAAGGGCGGGATTGAGCTTTTCAGCAAACATTCCCATTCGCCCGCTCCCGAAGCGATCTTTGATCGGGAGGCCGTTTACGAGAAAGTCTATACGGCGGTGGTCGATATGTCCCGGGTTAAACGGGGCGCTTTGATCACCTTCGAAAAGAAAGACAATTTATTGGATGATGCTAAAGTTGGAACGATCATCAAACAGCGCGGCGTCGACGTCGATGCCCCGGTGAGCGCGGAACTCCTCGAAACCATCTTCTATGAAGGCACCCGCCTCCATGACGGCGCCGTCGTGATCAAAGACGACAAGATCGCCCGGGCTGCGGTGTTCTTCACTTCGACCGCTCGGCCTTTAACTGGCAAGTATGGCTCGCGCCACCAGGCCGCAATCGGCATCAGCGAGAACAGCGATTCGGTCACGGTCATCGTTTCCGAGGAGACCGGCCGCATCGCGATCGCCTTCCAAGGCGAGCTCACTCCGGTCACCCCGGATAACTTCCTCCGCATCTTCGAGGATGATATGGCTTTCGAAGCCGCCCCCGATACCAACAAAGGCGAAGCTTCAGGCGTTAATTCCACTGAAGGAAAATAAAAAGCATGGGAACCAAATATTTCGGAACCGACGGCGTTCGTGGAGTCGCCAATGAGACATTGACCGCCGCAATGGCCTATCGCATTGGCCGTTATTTGGGCCAGTATCCCGCGGGCAAGAAGAACAAAGTGCTTCTTTGCCGCGATACGAGACTCTCGGGCGAAATGCTGAAATCCGCTCTTTTGGCGGGCCTTTTATCTTCCGGTGCCGAGGTCTATGACGAAGGCGTTTCAACGACGCCGTCTATCTCTTATCTCGTCGTCAAAAAGCATTTCGATTTCGGCGTGATGATCAGCGCCTCTCATAACCCGTTCTACGATAACGGCATCAAGGTCTTCAACCATTTGGGCGAAAAGCTCGAAAATGAGATCGAGAACAAAATCGAAGAATACATGGACCGTCCTCAGGACGATCTTCCCTGCCCGAGCAAAGAGGACGTCGGCCACCTTTATGATGGGGATTCGCTCAAACAGGACTACATCCATTGGCTGAGCAAAAAAGCCACTTCCGATTATTCCTCGCTCAAGGTTCTCGTCGATTGCGCGAATGGCTCGGCGTCTTATGTCGCCCCCTTCCTTTATCAGAAGATTGGCCTCAATGCGACCTTCATCAACGCCTCGCCGAACGGAATCAACATCAACGCCGGCTGCGGCTCGACTCATATGGAAGCTTTGAGCGCTGCCTTCCACAAGGGCCATTACGACCTCGCCTTCGCCTTCGATGGCGATAGCGATCGGTTCATGGCTCTGGCTCCGGATGGTCGCTTGATCGATGGCGATGCGATGATCTATCTCAATGCTTTGTCGCTTAAAAAGGCTGGCAAACTCCATTCCAATACGGTGGTGATCACGGTCATGAGCAACTTCGGGCTCCGGAAAGTCCTCGAAGATAAAGGCATTGGTTACGACACGGTCGCGGTGGGGGACAAAAACGTCCAAGCCCGCCTCAAAGAAAAAGATCTCTCGATCGGCGGGGAGCAGTCTGGCCACGTGATCTTCCTCGAAGATCTCAATACCGGTGATGGGCTTCTCAGCTCGATCAAACTCTTGAATCTCTTCGTCAAAGAAAAAGCGATCTTCAAAGAGCTCGGGGATTTCGTGGTCTATCCGCAGGTGCTTAAGAATGTGAACTTCGCGAGTCGCGACATTCTCGAGAAAACGGCTTCAAGCGCATCCTTGAAAGCCGAAATCGCCTCCGAAGAGAAAGCCTTGGGGAACCACGGCCGAATCTTGGTCAGGCCGAGCGGAACCGAGCCGTTACTTCGGGTCATGGCGGAAGCGGATACGCAAAAGCGCTGCCAGGATATCGTCGATCATCTGGTCCATTTCATTGAGGAGGGGCAATAAAATGTGTGGAATCGTTGGGGGCGTCGGGAAGATTGACTTCCGGACCTATCTGATCAATGGCTTAAAATCGCTGGACTACCGAGGCTATGACTCGGCAGGATTGGCTTACGTTCTCGATGGCGAGATCCATCTTTTCAAGACGGTCGGTCGGGTTGAGAAACTCGACGAGATCACTCCGAAATTCTCGGGAGCGAGCGCAGCGATTGCCCATACGCGTTGGGCGACCCATGGCGTTCCTTCGGACGTCAACGCTCATCCGCAGTTTTCGATGCGGCAGAATATTTTCTTGGTCCACAATGGCGTGATCGAGAACTTCAAGACGCTCAAGAACCGGCTCCAAGTGAAGGGCTATGTCTTCGCCAGCGAAACCGATACCGAGGTCATCGCTGATTTATTGGAGGACTATTATCTTTCGACCAACGATCCTTTGA
Organism: Bacillota bacterium; assembly: GCA_036788815.1. Taxonomy (GTDB): domain Bacteria; phylum Bacillota_I; class Bacilli_A; order RFN20; family CAG-826; genus UBA4951. Next base: position 22,686 of record DAIQMS010000013.1, on the reverse strand, counting down.
TCGCGATTCGCAAGACAATCGCCTCTTTGGAAGGCTCCTTCGCCTGCGCGATTCTGATCAAAGACCATGATGAGCTTTATTTCATGAAGCGTTCCTCCCCGATCCTCATCGGCGTGGGGGATGGCGCGAATTATTTGGCGAGCGATGCCGTTCCGATGGTGCATTACACTTCGAAGTTTGTTGATGTCGATGATGACGAATACGGCTATATGACCCCCGAAAAATACCATCTTTATAAGGACGGGAAGGAAGTCGAAGCCCATTTCGTCGAACGCAAAGTCGAGGAATGCAATTACGATCTCTGCGGCTATCCGCACTTCATGCTCAAGGAGACCGAAGAGGCCCCTTCCGTGATCCGCCGGATCGTCGACAACTATTTCGATGAGGATCATTTCACCTTCGATCCGAAGATGATCCAAGCCCTCAAAAAGAGCGATGATATCGTCTTCTTAGCTTGTGGAACGAGTCATTATGCCTCGCTCCTTGGCGTGGATTACATGCACTATCTCGGCAAGCGAAGCGAAAGCTACATCGCCAGCGAATGGGCGTATTATCCGAACGTCACGGCGAAGAATCCGGTTTATATCCTTCTCTCCCAGTCGGGCGAGACCGCGGATTTGATCGCTTGCCAGAAATACCTGAATGAAAACGGCTTGACCAACATCGCCCTCACAAATACCCGGGGTTCGACGATCGATCGGAAAGCCTCGTATTCTTTGCTCATCTTCGCCGGGCTTGAAGTCGCGGTGGCCGCGACCAAGAGCTACGACGCCCAAGTCACGATCTTAGCCTTATTGACGGCTGCCCTCGATGGAACGACCAATGCGGTCCGTCACATTCAGGATCTCATCTCCGCGATTGAGGACGTGATCTCCCGCCGCGAGGAAATTCACAAGATCGCCAAACGGATCTCGAAAGCCCGCGATGCCTTCTTCGTCGGACGCGGCTACGATAACGAAGCGGCCTTGGAATGCGCTCTGAAATTAAAGGAAATCGCCTACGTGCACGCCGAAGCCTATGCTGGCGGCGAGCTCAAGCACGGCCCAATTGCCCTCATCGAAAAAGAAACCCCGGTCATCGGCCTCATCAGCGACCCGATCTCCGCGTTGGCCCTCCGGAATAACCTCGAAGAGCTCAAGAGCCGTGGCGCGACCATCATCATCGTCGCGACCAAAGCCCTCAAAGCTCCGGGCGATGATTTCGTGATCAATGACGTGAAGCCTTATCTCGGCGGTATTGCCAAAGTCGTCTTCGGCCAATACCTTGCCTATTATGTGGCGTTAGAAAAAGGCTTACCGATCGATAAGCCCCGCAACCTCGCCAAGTCAGTTACCGTTCAATGAGGACGGAGCCGATTTCCCAGCCGTTTTGATTCAATTGGTCTTTGATTTGCAAAGATAACGCGATGTCTTCGTCATTGTTTTTGAGGGCTTGGCGAATTCTTTTTTTCGCGGTCTTGCCGCCCTTCACATACGCTTCGGGATCCTGAAGCTCGCCGACATAGACGACCTTGGCTTTCCCGCATTTGACGGTGTAGGTGGCGCTCCCTTCGAAATAGAAGTCCCACGCTTCATAGAGGATCGGCAAAAAGAAATAAAGACCTGGGCCCACGTTTTTGAGATAGTGGCCTTTTTTCTCAAGGATCAGACGCTTCCCCTTTTTCACATAGTAAACGCCGGTCAAAAAGAAGGCAGAGACAAAGAAAGCGAACATCGCGATCATAATGATGAGAAATCGGGTGGAGGGGTTCACGGTCATATTATGGTATTTCTTTTCGAAGATGCGAATTCTTTCTTTCGGTTTCTCGCGCGCGTGTTATCCTTTAAACAATGGAAAACGCCAAAGTTCGGAAAACCTCAACCGGTCAGGACTTCGTTTCCTTGACCCCCTCCAGCGGTGGTCACCGTCTGATGGCGGGCATGTTCGATTTATCCGTTTTGATTCTCGGTTCCGTCATCATCATGGTGCCGTCCTTATTGGTCTTCATCGCGGCGATGCGTCACCCGTCAACCAGCCGGACGATCGCGGTTTACGTGATCATGTTCCTCACGGGTGCTTTGGTGGCGATGTACGACTTGGCCTATCGGGTTGCCGTCCCGTATTTCTACCACGGGCAATCCTTAGGACAACGCTTCTATCGGATGCGGCTTTATCAAGATGATGGGGGCGAAGTTCGCTTCCGGAGCCTCTTGATCAAAGCTCTCACCATTTTCTTCTTGGTGATTTTCTCTTTAGGTTTATACTATTTCGTCGAGGCAATCGCCCTCTTCGTCTCGCCGAGCCACCGCGGATTCGCCGATGTGGTCTCGTCGACGATTGTGAGCGATACCGACGAGGATGAATAAAAAGGAGGCTATTATGCCAACACCGCACATTGGAGCGCAAAACGGAGATTTCGCCAAAGTCGTATTGATGCCAGGAGACCCGAAACGGGCTGAATGGATTGCCAAGACGTTCTTGAAGGACGCCAAACTCGTCACGGAAGTCCGTGGCATCGTCGGTTATACCGGCAAAGCCCCTGATGGCTCGCTTGTTTCGGTCATGGCCTCGGGCATGGGCATGCCATCGATCGGCATCTATTGCCATGAGCTCTATACTTCGTATGGAGTCGAAGCGATCATCCGTATCGGCACTTGCGGCGCTTATCAAAAAGGGATCAAGCTCAAGGATCTCATCATCGCCGAAGGGGCCTGCACCAACAGCAATTGGATGGGCGAGCATAACCTCTACGACGGCACCTTCAGCGCCATCGCGGATTTCGATTTATTGAGCTCTGCTGTCGAAGCCGCCAAAGCGGGCAAATTCCCGTATCATGTCGGCAACATCATCTCGAGCGATACGTTCTATGATTATCGCCCCGATGCTTGGAAGAAATGGGCCAATCTCGGCGTCCTTGGCGTTGAGATGGAGACCTTTGCCCTTTATGAGCAAGCCGCCGAGCTCGGCAAGAAAGCCCTTGCGGTCTGCAGCGTGAGCGATTCCTTTACCTTCGATGGAATCTTGACTGCCCAAGAGCGGCAAGAGGGATTGACCTCGATGGTGATGGTTGCTCTCGTCGCCGCCGAGAAGTTCAACGCATGCCTCAAGAAGTAAAACTGACCTTATTCATTGTTTTGGCCATTCTCGTTGGCCTGGCGTTTGCCTTTTGGTTTTTCTATGCCCCGGTCAAGAAGATTCTGTGGCGGAGCGCCCACGATCGCTTCTTCTATCATCGGGCTCTCAAAGTGTCGCGGGATGGGGATTTCTACCTCGTCAACAACCTGCACCTCAAGACGGGGAACGAATCTTTCGTCAAGATCGATCACATCATCGGCGGGGATAAGTTCATCTTCGTCATCACCGACCGTTATTACGATGGCGCCCTCAACGCGAAAGCGAATGAGGCCAGTTGGTTCTACTATCAAAAAGGCGGGAAGAAGATCGATATCCCGAACCCCCTTTTGGAGAATCGGTTGGCCATGGAACGCCTCTCGATCGCGAGCGGGATCAACATCTCGTTCATGGTTGGAATCGTGATGGTCAATGACGATTGCTTCCTCACCGCCCTTCAAAGCGATGAGAACGAATCGCTGCTCGTTCCGGTGTCCCGGCTTGAGAAAGTGATTTTCCTTTATGAGAAAAAGGAGGGCGTGAAGCCCTTCGTCCGCAAAGAACTTTGGCAAACCATCCAGGATTTGCATGAATTAGGAGAGAAAAACCATGAAGGATAATCCCTCCGTTGCGCATTCCGCTTGGCT
>DAIQMS010000013.1:0-18849 GCA_036788815.1 Bacillota bacterium | reverse complement strand
ATTCTTTATGCGATCGTCGGCGGGATTTTGACCGGTTTCGTCTATTACGGGATTGCTTCGGCGGTCTCCAGCGCCTTCCAAAGCGATTGGGCTTCCCTTATTTCCTACGCGATGAACAATCAGGTCGATGAGACCAATAGCCTTTTGCAGAATAGCGCCGCCCTCCTCTTATTCGAGAACACGGTGGCCTTTGCCGAGGCGACGATTCTCTTCTTCGCCTTCTTCCTCGAAGTCGGCTTCTATGGCCTTAGTCCCTATCTTCGCTCGGTGATTCTCGGAGCTTCGCCCCGGGTATCGAACGCGATTTTCGTCGGCGGGATCCGGGAGGCCAAAGGCTTCTGGGGCGATTATTTCAAGACGATGTGGCCCCTCGGGCTTGCTCTCCTTTTGGGCTATGGCGGTGGCAGTGGGATCACCCTTCTCTACAGCCACGATCCCTATTACCTTGCCTATGGTGGCGTGAGCGGGGCCTTGATCCTTCTCTCGCCCTTGCTTCCCTATTACTTCGAGGCGGCTGGACTCTTGATGGAAAAATACCGGAAGGCCTTCAGCGACTACTCGATCAGTTTGGCTCAGCGGACCCTCAAGCAGCTTGAGGATGCGAAGCAGATGAGCGAAGAGGAAGCCCAAGCGATCAAGAAGTCGATCGATGATGCCAAGAAGCTCGAGGAAGAGAACCCGCCGCTTCCGCCGCTCGACGATGGAGCGACCCCGCCCGATGATGACGGGGATGATCATGGCGATGATGGCCAGTGATTGGGTGCGTTAGAAAAATCAAAAACCGAGAGGTTCATTCCCCTCGGTTTTTTATTCTTTTCATTCGGCTTAAAAAATAAAAATCCCGATGTTATCGGGACTTCTTTGCAAGTGGAGCAAGTGACGGGAATCGGACCCGCGTATTTACCTTGGCAAGGTAATGTTCTACCATTGAACTACACCTGCATGGCGCTTTTGGCGCTTTGTTATTATAGAGGGGTCATTTCTTAAGCGCAAGTGGAAATAAGCGAACGCTTAGCCTATAATTCCATCGAAGTCAAAGGAGAGGCTTTTTATGGCGACTTTAAACGATTTGGCCGACTTGTTATTCCCCGATGTGACGAAGACGATTGCCGATCTTGAAAAAGAATATCCCGCCCGTCAGCTTCCGGAAGGCGCCGAAGTGACGCGTTTTGCCCCGTCGCCGACCGGCTTCCTTCATACCGGAAGCTTGTTCACGGCCCTCATTGGCTGGACGATCGCCAAGCAAAGCCATGGCGTTTTCTATTTCCGGCTCGAAGACACCGATACCAAACGCACGATTGAAGGCAGCGGCGATGAACTCACCGCTCAGCTCAAAGAATTCGGGATCGTGGCCGACGAAGGCTATTTCCCGGATGGCGATAAAGGGGTCTATGGCCCTTATCAGCAATCGAAGCGCAAAGAGATTTACCGCACCGTTATCAAAGAGTTGATCCGTTGGGGCAGAGCCTATCCGGATTTCTGCACCACCGAAGATCTTGATAAGATTCGCAAATTCCAGGAAGACAATAAGGTTTTGCCCGGCTATTATGGCGTCTACGCCCGCGATCGGAATCTTTCGGTCGACGAGGAAATCGCCAAGATCAAAGCCGGCACGCCTTGGGTCATCCGTTATCGCTCGAATGGCGATCACGATAAGAAGACCTCTTTCGTCGACGCAATCCGTGGCAAGATCGAGCTTCAGGATAACGATGTCGATGTCGTCATTTTGAAGAGCGATGGCCTTCCGACCTATCACTTCGCCCACGTTTGCGATGACCACTTCATGCACACGACCCTCGTGACCCGCGGCGAGGAGTGGATCCCCTCGACTCCGATCCATTTGGATATGTTCAAGGCTTTGGGCTGGGAAGCGCCGAAATACGCGCACCTTCCGGTCATCATGAAACTCGACCATGGCAATAAGCGCAAGCTCTCGAAGCGCAAAGATCCCGAGGCCGCTGTCAGCTACTTCTTGGAAGGTGGTTATCCGCCAGAAGCTCTCTTGATCTATCTCATGTCGATCGCCAATTCCAACTTTGAGGAGTGGTCGATCGCCGCGAAGGATCTGGATATCTCGCATTTCAAGTTCGCCCTCGACAAGATGTCGCTCGACGGCGCGCTCTTCGATATCGACAAACTCAATTATTTCTCGAAGGAATACATCGCGAAGGAGCCCGCCAAAGTATTGGCCCCGAAAGTGCTCGCTTGGGCCGAGAAGTACAACGAGAACTTCCGGATCAAGATTCTTTCGGATGAGCCCTATTTCGAGAAGATTCTCAACATCGAGAAGGAACGCCCGAATCCGCGGAAGGACTATGCGAAGTACAGCGATATCGAACCGCTGACCCGTTTCTTCTACGAAGACGATTACAAGGAGATCACGGCTGACCCGCTTCCGTTCAATCCGCGTTATGACGAGGACACGATCGGCGCTTTGCTCCAGGATTTCGCCCTCAAGATGCCGTATGGCGTCGATGAGACCACCTGGTGGGAAGGCGTGAAGGTCATCGCTGGAATCCATGGCTTCGCCCCCTCGAACAAAGAGTACAAAGCCAATCCGAAGACCTATATCGGCAACGCCTCGGATGCCGCGGAGATCCTCCGGATCGCCCTCACCGGCAGCAAGGATTCGCCGAATCTTCACGAAGTCATTGAGATTCTCGGGAAGGATGTCGTCACCCGCCGGCTTTGCTCGATCTGCGCGCAAGCCGACAGCCGTTAACGCTCTTTCTTGCATTAGGCTGGGGACAATGGTTTAATATTCCTCGGCCTCAAATGGCCCTGTCGTCAAGCGGTCAAGACACAGCCCTCTCAAGGCTGGTTCCCCAGTTCGAATCTGGGCAGGGTCACCAAAGGAAAGCAAACGATGCTCCAAAAGGGCACCGTTTTTTGTTAGAATTGAGCCATGAATCCTGCTTTAATCGCTTTTCGGAAAGAACTTTACGGGCCGGATAAAGACCCGGCTTCCTTTTCGACGGCCAAGATGGTGGGGACCTCGCTTCCCTGGGCGAAGATTCCGACCCCGCGGATGAAAGCGGTGGTGAAGGCTCACGCGAAGGATAGCGACTTGCCCCTTGAGGAATTTCCCCTCGACGAAAGCGTGGAACTCACCCTTTGCTATTTCCTCTTTTCCCTCAAGAAAGAGGGCACTTTTGAGAAACAAATGGCGTTTTTGCAAAGGAAATTGGGCAATGCGAACTCCTGGATGATCACCGATGCCTTGCCTCAAGTCATTCAAAAAGCCGGGATGGAGGAGTATCAACCGTATTATGGAAAATGGGTGAATGACAAGCGGGAGTACGCCCGCCGTTTCGCCTATGTTTATGCCCTGCGTTATTACCGGGAAAAAGACATTTCCTTTTTCTTGGATCATTTGGTCTATGACGAACGCTATTACGTGATGATGGCCCAAGCCTGGATGCTCGCGACTTTCGCGATCACCCATTTCGAGGATGTGGTCCATTTTCTGAAGGATCCTTCCTGCCCGGAGTCGCTCTTCCGGGAAACCATCTCCAAGATGCGGGATTCCTATCGGATCAGGGAAGACGAAAAAGAATTCGTGAAGCAAATCCGCGACAATCGCTAGATTTCTAAAGAGTGTCCAATAATATTTCTTGAGTTCTCCTTTTTCCCTGCCTTAGAATTTAGTACGTTGATTTTTGAAATGGAAACGAGGAGATTTTTGCTATGGCAACCAAGTATGTCTTCGTTACGGGCGGTGTGGTTTCGAGTTTGGGAAAAGGGATCTTTTCCTCGACTCTAGGCCTCCTTTTGAAAAGTCGCGGACTCAAGATCTTCATGATGAAATTCGACCCGTATCTCAACGTGGATCCGGGCACGATGTCCCCTTATCAACATGGCGAGGTTTATGTGACTGATGACGGGGCCGAAACCGACCTCGATTTAGGCCACTATGAGCGTTGGACCGACCTCCATCTCACCAAGGAATCTTCCATCACTTCGGGCAAGATTTATTCCTCGGTCATCGAGAAAGAGCGGCGGGGCGATTACCTCGGCGCCTGCATTCAGGTCATCCCTCACGTCACCAACGAAATCAAAAATAAGCTCTTTGAGGCCGCCAAGGTCTCGGGGGCGGATGTGGTCATTTGCGAAATCGGCGGAACCGTCGGCGATATTGAGTCGCTGCCGTTCCTTGAAGCGATTCGGGAGACCCGGCTTGAACTCGGCTACGAAAACACGATGTTCATCCATAACACCCTCGTTCCGTATCTCCGGAGCGCCGAAGAAAGCAAAACCAAGCCGACTCAGCACTCAGTTCACGAGCTTTTGAGCCTTGGCATCCAGCCGGATGCGATCGTCCTTCGGAGCGAAGTTCCCCTCATGGATGGGGCCAAAGAGAAAATCTCGCTTTTCTGCAACGTCCCGACCAAAGGCGTCTTCGAAGCCGATGATCTTCCGATCGTTTACGAACTGCCCTTCAAGCTTCATGATCAAGGCCTCGACGATTACGTTCTTAATCACTTCCAGCTCAAGGCTCCAGAAGCCCATCTCGAGAGTTGGGCGAAGTGGTGCGATTCCATCCGCAACGCCAAGGGCAGCGTCAAAATCGCCCTCGTGGGCAAATACGTCGAGCTTCACGATGCTTATCTTTCGGTCTGCTCAGCCCTCAAACACGCCGGCTATTACAATGGCTCCAATGTCGAAATCGGCTGGTTCAAGAGCATGGATATCACCTCGGATAACGTCAAAGAGAAGTTAGCGGGCTATGACGGCGTCCTCGTCCCCGGCGGCTTTGGCGAGCGGGGGAGCGAAGGCAAAAAGATCGCGATCCGTTACGCGCGCGAAAATAAGGTTCCTTTCCTCGGGATCTGCTTCGGGCTTCAGCTGGCTCTTGTCGAGTACGCCCAAGATGTCTTGGGACTCAAAGACGCGAACACGACCGAATTCGATCCGTCGACCAAATCCCCGGTCATCGATTTGCTCCGCGACCAATACGCGGGGATCAAGATGGGCGGAACGATGCGGCTTGGCCTCTATGATTGCCATATTCAAAAAGGCACTTTGGCTTATAAATGCTACGGCCAGACGGACATCAAGGAGCGGCATCGGCATCGTTACGAGTTCAATAACCAATTCAAGGAAGCCTTCGAGAAATCGGACCTTGTCTTTAGCGGCATCAACCCTCAGGCGGGCCTCGCCGAAATCATCGAGCTTCCGTCGCATCCGTTCTTCATCGCTTGCCAATTCCATCCGGAGTTCACTTCGAGACCTTCGAATCCGAATCCGCTTTTCCGCGAATTCGTCGCGGCTGCTATCGCCCACGAAAGCCATTAGGTTTTGTGTTATAGTTTTGGGGCATGAAGGCCTTACTTCTTTATTCGCATGTCTCCGGCCATAAAGATTTCAGCCGTCAGATTCAAAAAGTTCGGAAGGAGCTCGCTCCGGTCTTTTCGACGCTCGATGTCGTTTGCACCTTTTCCTCTTATGAGGCCTCACGGCTTGAACAAGAAGCGGGGGACAAGTATGACGCCCTTTTGATCGCTGGGGGCGATGGGACCTTTAATAACGCGGTCAACAATCTGATGAAAGCCCGCAAAACCCCTGTCCTTGGTTATCTGAATTTCGGGACGATCGGGGATGTCGGCAAGAATTTCGGAATCCATGGGAGCCTTGCGAACGCCCTCAAGATCATTAAGGCGGGTCATATCGAATCCTTCGACGTTGGGGAGGCGAGTGGTTCCTATTTCGCCTATACCTGCGCGATCGGGCGCTATAGCGACATTGCCTATGCCACCCCACGCCATGAAAAACGTCGGCATGGAAGGCTGGCTTATTATTGGTCGGCTGCCAATGAGGCCTTCTCCAAGAAGAAGGTTCATTATAAAGTCGAGGCCGATGGGAAAACTTACGAAGGAACCACCGGATTCTTGATGGTGCTCAATGGCAGGAACATGGGGGGTTTCGCCGTCAATAAATCTTCCTCGATCAAAGATGGGAAGATGGAGCTTTTCATCGCTGACGAAGGGCCGTTCAATGGTCTTACTCATTACCTCTTCCATCATAAAGTCCATGTCATTTCTTCCAGCGCTTTTTCGCTTGAGACTTCGGAAGAAGGGCCTTGGTGCCTTGATGGCGAAAAAGGCCCTGTCGGTCAATTAAAGGTCCTCTGCCACCCCCAAGCCTTGCGGATCTACTCCAAAAAAATAAATTAGTTTGCGCTTCTTTTTTCAAAAATCCTTGCAAAATCCCTTCGATTTTCCTTTTCATCGCGTAAAAAGCGGTTACAATTATTCCCAAAGAGGTTTGGAACAATGAAAAAGAAATTGCTTGTTCTCTCCATCATCTCGGCCGTGCTTGCGGTCGTTGGGCTCGTTTTGGCCTTCGTGGCCTTTAAAACGGGCGGTGCTGATTTTGGGACGCGAATCATTGGCACCTTCAAAGGATTATTTGCCTTTCAGACCATGATTGGCGCGAAGGATTGGCTGAGCTTAGGCATCAGCGCCGTGATTTTGATTTTGTCGATCCTCTTGATTGTTTTCTGGATCATTCATTTGATCAAACTCATCGTCAAGAAAGCCCCGCAATGGATCGCGGTTGACGTTCTTGGCTTAGTCGGCGGCCTCTTTGGTTGCTATGCGATGGCGGCCGAACTCGTCCATGGTGGTTTCGTCCAATACACCTTCCCGGATTTGGATACGACGGCCTATAACCTTCTTGACGCGATGTTCACGAAGTATACGGATGCTCGCGGAACTTTCTGGTATACGGTATTCATCAACCCTCAGGCGATTGATGCGGTCTTTGGCCTCTTGGCGGTGGCCTTTGGCTTAGCCGCTTGGATCATTGGTTTCAAGAGCATTGTTTCCTCGCTCCGTGTCATGGAAGGCAAAGTCAGCGAGAATGGTGAAAAGGCCGCTCAGAATGGCGAAGAATTGAGCGCTGCCTCCGAGAAGGATGGCGAAGGCGCTCCGACGAGCGAAGACGAACTTCGCGGCGCCGAGGATGCCGAGTTGGCTGATGATGGCGAAGGATCGAAGGTCGGTCCGTATGTCGTCCAGTATTTCAATTACGGTCCGGCGGGCCGTCCGGAAGAAGCCGCGCCGAAAGCCGCTACTGAAGAAGACGATGAAGAAATGCTCACGAGCGATGATCTCCGCAAGATCATTCGCGAAGAGATGCACCTTGATCCGAATGCTCCGGCCGAGAAGCCACTCACCGAGGATCAGATCCGTCAGATCGTGAAAGAAGAAATCGAAAAAGCGGTGGCCCCGCTTCATTCGGCGGTCGATCAGCAGCAGAACACCGCGATTCGTCAGCTCGAAGACAACCAGTTAACGACCGAGCAGGTCCGCACCGTGGTTTCGCAAGAGCTTGATAAGCGCCACTATGTTCCGGAAGAGAAGCCGGTTGAAAAGCCGGTCGAGAAGCCGGTTGAGCCGAAGAAAGAAGAAGAGAAACCCGCCCCGGCGAAAGAACCCGCTCCGGCCCCGGTTGTCGTTCAAGTGATCACCCAGGCCCCGGCTCCGACGCCCGCCCCGGTTGTCGCCCCGGTGGAAGTCGCTCCGGTTGCTCCGGCCCCGGTCGAAGAAAAGAAGAAGATTGTCCGCATTCCGTTCCCTCAGCGGCTGGATCAAGCCGACAAGGACGTCAAGGCGAACTACAACGAGATCAAAGCCGAAGCGTTGAGCTTTGGCCTGAAGAGCCGCCTTTCGAATTCGGGCGATACCTTCCGTCTCCATACCAAGACCTATTTGAAGATCACGGTTGCTGGCAAAGGACTCAAGATCTATTACGCCCTCGATCCGAAGGCCTATGAGAACAGCCCGATTCCGCTCAAGGATGTTTCGAATAAGAACATCTACAAAGAGATTCCGGGATGCTTCAAGGTCAAGAGCGCTCTCTCGGTGAAGCGCGCGAAGCAACTCATCGCCGATGCCTGCGAAAAGGATAGCCTCGAGCAGGGCAAGCCGGAAATCAAGAACTATGCCGCGGAGATGGCGGATTACAAACCCCAGATCGGCGACGAGGATGATGGCGGCGAAGACGAAGAAGACGATAAGTAACGCGATTTGAAAAAAAGAAGGCATTCCCGAAAGGGGATGCCTTTTTGATTTAGGGGGCGTTTATGGTACAATTCTCCTGTCGGTCTAAACCCGAGAAGGAGTTTTCACTGCTTTGGTTGATCCTCTAGGTTGGCTTTATTTAGCCCTCATTATTGTTTTAGTCCTTTTGGCCGGGTACTTCTCGATGGCCGAAACCGCGTTTGCTTGCTTCAATAAGTACCGTTTTGAAGTTCAAGCCGAAAATGGCTCGCGCACCGCGAAGCTTGTTTTGAATGTCGCCAATCGTTTTGATGCGACCTTGGTGACGATCCTCGTCGCCATCAACGCCTTAAGCGTCGCCCTTTCCTTTTTGGCCACGATGCTCCTCGTCAAACTCTTGCCGAATTGGGACGAAGCCTGGACTTCGCTACTGGCCTCCCTTATCCTGACTTTGATCCTTTATCTTTTCGGCGAGACGATCCCGAAGCAAATCGCCCGGAAGATCCCGAATTCCTGCGTCCGCTTTTGCGTCTACCCTTTAGCCTTCTTTTTGGTGGTTCTTTATCCGGTCTCGCTCCTTTTCCGGGGCGTGACCTTCTTGGCCAAGCGAACCTTCCGTTCCTCAAAATCCCCCGAACTCACCGAAGAGGATTTCACCTCGGTGATCGAGACTAACGAAAAACACGGCCTTCTCGAAGAAAACGAGAGCGATATCATCCAGGCTTCTTTTTCCTTCGCCGATACCTCAGTCAAGGAAGTGCTCACCAAGAAAGAAGACATCTATTCTCTCAACGTCAAAGGCGTCTCGGCCCATCAATTGGTCGAGGAAGTCTGCGCGAGCAAATACTCGCGGATTCCGCTTTATTATGGCGATGAGGATAACATCATCGGCATCTTGATCGTCAAAAACTTCTTGGCTGCTTACCTCACGAACCCGCATCTGGCAATCAAGGATTTCATCCAGAAGCCTTATTGCGTCTCGCCCAAGATTCGGATCGATGATCTCGTCGATGGCTTTCGGAGCAAGCACACGCAGATCGCTCTCGTCTATAACGGGAATAGCCTCGTAGGCATGGTGACGATGGAGGACGTCTTGGAGGAGCTGGTCGGCCCAATCGGCGAAAAAGCTGGCTTCCACGAAAAGACGGTGCGGCGATGAAAGCGCTGGATATCCTTTATATCATCGCGTTGGTGGTGCTTTTGGCGCTCAGCGCCCTCTTTAGCGCAGCCGACATGGCTTATAGCTCGGTCAACAAACTCCGGTTGGAGAAACGGGCTTTCATCGGCGATGAGCGCTCCGCCAAAGCCCTTCATTACGCGAACGATTACGATAAGACGATCGCGACCGTCCTCTTTGGGAATGATTTCGTGAATATCTTGGCCTCTTCTTTGGCCTCGCTTTTAGGCAAGGATCTCTTGGAGCCCCTTGTTGGGAGCGCCGCGGCTGCTCTCATCGCCTCGTTCGGGCTTTTGTTCTTGCTCTTGGTCTTTGGCGAAATCGGCCCGAAAGCCTTGGCGAAGCCTCATAGCTATGGCTTTGCGAGGGACCTCACGGGATTCGTCCATGTCTGCGGCATCCTTTTTTATCCTTTCGTCACCCCGGCCAACAAACTGGCGGAGTGGATCGCTTCGCCCTTTATCGAAAAGGCGCCCAAAGAGACTCAGCTCGCGAGCGATGAAGAGCTTGAGGCGATGGTTAACACGATTGAGGAAGAGGGCATCATCGATGAGGGGCAGAAGGAACTTTTGCACCGCTCGATCGACTTCAAAGAAACGTCCTGCTATGAGATCATGACCCCTCGGGTCAAGGTGTTCGCTTACGACATCGAAGAGCCTTTTGCGGAGTTTTTGAAAGAACCCGAGGCCTTTAAACATTCTCGGATTCTCGTCTATAAAGCCAACATGGACCATGTCTTGGGCTATATCAGCGTCAAGACGCTTCTTCGGGTTCTCACTTTGGGGAAGAAGCCCGATCTTTCGACGCTCATCCTCCCGATCGTCTCGGTTCCTCGCACTATGATGATCTCCTCGGCGATGGCTCTCATGAAGGAGACCCATCACCATATCGCGGTGGTTCGCGATGAATATGGCGGAACCGAAGGCATCATCACGCTCGAGGATATCCTTGAGGAACTCGTCGGCGAGATGTGGGACGAGACCGATAAGCCTGAACAAGACATCGTTGAGACGGAGAAGAAGAATGTCTTCCGGGTCAAAGGGAAAGCCAACATCGATGATGTTTTTGACCGCTTTAAGCTGAACCCGGACCGGCTGCCCGATGACTACAGCACCGTTTCGGGGTATATTAACGATCGGTTGGGTCGCTTCGCCAAAGTGGGGGACCATTTCAGCGAAAGCCATATCGATCTGAGCGTGACGAAAGTGAATGACTACACCGTTGAAGAATGCGTGATCGTTTATCATCCTCGGAGGGGAAAGAGATCATGATAAAGTCGGCGAAATGGTTGGATGCGCATATTCCGTATTTGGTTGGCAAGACGATTCTGATCACCGGGGGAACCTCAGGAATCGGCTTTCAAGCCGCCCTTGCTCTCCTTTATAAAGGCGCGCGGGTGATCATCGCCTGCCGCGATAGCGAGAAGGCCGCCAAAGCCAAGGCAGAGATCCTCCAAGAGATTCCCGCCCCAGACGTAAGCTTCCTTTTCTATGATCAATGCGTTCCCGATTCGATCACCGCTCTGGCGAAGAAGGTCGAATCGCTCACTCTCGATAGCATCGTTCTCAATGCCGGGGTTTATTATCCGAAGAAAGGGGCGGTGGGGCCCGATGGGACTTCGCTCACCTTCTATACCAACGTGGTGGGAACCTATCTCCTGTTCGAGGCTCTCCACGCGAAGCACCCGGAATCGCGTTTCGTTTTCGTGAACTCGATCCTCAACGTTTCGCCCAAAGGTGGGGATTATTCCTCTTATTTCAAGAGCAATCGTTATTCAAGAGGCCATCAATACGCGGTTTCCAAGCGGGCGGTCATGAATCTTTTCGCCTATGCCTCGGGCTTAAAGGATTGCGAAGCGACGATGACCCATCCGGGCGTCACGGGGACCGAGATCATCCGGAATTTCGCCCCTTGGATCAAGAAGATCGGGAACCGTTTCCTTTACCTCTTTACTCATAAGAGCTGGAAGGCTTGCCTTGGCATCGTCTATCTCGCGTCGGGGAAAGGCCAAGAAGGGGATTATCTCACCCCGGGTGGCCTCTTCCATATTTCAGGCTATCCGAAAGTCCGGCACCTCCCGGTCAGGACCTGCCGAAAATATTACCTGCAGCTTTTGGATTTACTTCGGAAGAACTACCGCGCCTAAGCGTCTCTTTTTGAGCGTGGCTTGATATTTTTGATAGACGTCATCGGCGATTTCCTCAAGCGTTTTATCATCGGTCACGATATGGAAATCGGTTGGGGCGATCATCTCGGGCGCGAAATCGATCCGATCATTCGCCAAGCGTTTTTGAATGTCTTCGGCTTTATCGCCCCGATGGTGCATTCTCTCTTCTCTCGTCTTTTCAGTCGCTTCGAGGTAAAAGGTGACGACGCTCGGATCCTTGAGGGCTAAGAAAGACTTGAGCCCGTGGGGATCGACGACGATGCATTTGTTTTCGGCGACTTCTTTTTTGGAGCAGCCATAGTAGTGGCCATTATAAAGCGTCTTCTCAACGAATTCGCCCCGCTCGAAGCCGGCGAGGAAGTCTTTTTCGCTCACGAAGAAATAATCGACCCCGTTTTTCTCCCCGACGCGGGGGGAACGGGTCGTGTGGGTGATTGCCTTCACGATGCCATAACGACTTCTCAGCATTCGGGCGACTTCAGTTTTTCCGCTGGCGGAGGCTCCGGTGAGCAAAATCATGTCACGATTATAACCTTTCTGACCCCTGTAGCGGGAGAATGATATTTTTTCTTTCGATGTCATCGTCACTTTTCGTCTTTTTGAAAAATGATGGGGCACAAGGGGCGTAATTGTTACTATATTTTATGTGAAGGAGGAAAATGTTCTTATGGATAACGAAGGACTTCCCATTGCCTTTATTCCCGAGAGCCGGGACTCGTCTTTGGAAATTCTCCGCGCCGCTTACCGCCAAGCTCTTATCGAGGTCGGACATTCGCCCGATTACCACTTATACGACCTCGCTAGGGACTTTCTCGTGCGGAAACAAGACTATGCCGCCGGCCGCTTCTTGCTCAGCCTCTACGATTTCTACCATGGGCAACTCGACGAGTTGGAGCAAATGGTCTTCATCTGCGATTTCCTGGAGCGGGGTCGTCATTACCGGTTCTGGTGGTTCCCGTACTTCGAAGCGCGGGATCTCTTGGAAAGCAAAAACGTCGTGAGCGATCGTCTTCACACCATTTTGAACTTCTAGCGTCATGAAAAAACAACTCTACGGACTCTTGCCGCTTCTTTTAGCTTTGCCTTTATGCGCCAACGGACTCGATGATCCGCGCCTTTCTTTCTTCAGCATCACCGGCTATGTGGTCCATCCGATCAATGAGAGCCGAACCAATCTGACCCGAAGTTTGCCGATCCAGGTCAACGCGACTTGCTACCTCCGGGTCACGATGATGCTCATGAACGCGAACCTCCGGGGGAATCTCATTAATCCGACGGGCGATTCCGCGGTCAAATACCTCGAAGGCTATGTCCTCGTCGGGACGAGCCAATACGAGGGGAGCTATAACCCCGGGATGACTCTTTCGGTCCAATGGACGTATCCCAAGGACTGGCTTCTGGATAAGAACACGGTCAGCCTCACGATCGAAAGCCGCTATAGCCAAGAGGATGCCTCGCCTCACAACTACGTGATCGGCTTCCCAGCCGTCATCGACCACCCCACGCCCTTCACCTTCTCCGCCGAGGGCGTCCTTTCGAAGAATACCTTTTCGGGGATGACGCTCCGCTACCCTTCCATCAGTGGCAGGCACGTTTGGGAAACAAACTATCAGGGTTTCGCTCCGGAATTCCAAAATCCCTATCAAAACGCCCTTCCTTTGGACCAAGCGATGCTTCAGAGTCTCAATTATGACGGATTGCCTGAGCGTTTCGCTTACCGAAAAGCTTACCTTCGCCTTCATCATGACGACGGATCCTTCCAAATCGGGGAAGAAGGCGGGGATGCGGTTGAGAAGTGGCGGGACTTCCCTCTCCGACTGGGCCAGCCTTCTTCTTCCCTGGGCGCCTATAGCGCCTTCGCCCTTTCCGAAATCTATGCCGTTTCACCCGATGGCCGTTACATGAAGAATTTATCGGATAAAGCCGAGCGCGATCTTTTGACCCATCGCCTCTATCTCCCGCCGGTTCGGAACAACGAAAGCAAGACCTTCTCCTTTTCCCTTTATATCGAGGGGGCGGGGGAACTGGGCCAGGACAGTTTTGAATGGGACTTCAAAGTCTACAAGGACAAGAACTATTTCGGTTCCTATCCCAATAGCGATTACGCGGTGGAGGTGAGCTGAGCATGATGAACTTCTTTCTTTGGGGTCTGCTCTTCACCCTCACGACGGCGATCTTCAATTTCACCCTGAAGCTCTCTTCGGCCGCCCGGACTTTCGAAGGGCTCGACGTGAGTTTGGCCCAATCGGCGGTGGTGGCGATCCCGGCGAAGGGCGTAAGCGGGCTCGATCCCTATTTCGATTCGACCCTTCTTGAAAGCCGGATCCGTTCCTACTTCACCGAGGGGCTTGGGAATAACTTCGCCGAACGGGATTGGAGTCTGACTTACGCCTATTCGGATTATCGGAAGATCACCGCGGAGGCCTCATCCTTCCCCGCTCAGGCGGAGATCCGTTTCGCCTGTGATATCGCGGGGCTATCCACCTATCACGGGAAACGCACCTTTTCGATCGTGCAAGGGGCGGCCTATGCTGGTTGACCCGATTTCTTACCTCGAAGACTCCTTTCTCGGGAGTCTCTTGCAAAAAGAGGGTTTGACCGATCTTTCGTTCAACGGGAGCGAGCTCTATTTCGCCACCAATGGCCGGGGGAGAGAGAAAACGGAGAAGCAACCGAGCGTCTCGGAGGTAGGGGACTTCCTCCGCCAGATCGCAAATCTCACGGAGAAGCAGTTCTCTTACGCCTCGCCCATCCTCGACGTGAGCTTCGGCCGTTACCGGCTGAACGCGGTTTACCAATCCTTGGCTAGGGTCCATAACGAGAAGACCTATTCCTTCTCCCTCCGTCTTGCTTCCCCGACCTGCCGGATCAAGGAGGATTCCTCCTTCTTCGAGGGAAAGAGCAAGGCGATTCTTCTGGGGCTATTGAACGCGGGAGAAAGCATCATGATCGGCGGCAAGACCTCCAGTGGCAAAACCGAGCTCGAGAAATATCTTCTCGGGGAGATGGCTCCTTCCTCCCGCGTTATCGTCATCGATAACGTCGAAGAACTCGACATGGTCGAAAATCCCTCCATCGATCTGACGATGTGGCTTGTGAACGAATCGATCAAGGAAGCGACGTTCTCGGGCCTCATCAAAAACGCGCTTCGGAACAATCCGGACTACATCGTGGTGGCTGAGGCCAGAGGCGGAGAAATGCTCGATGCCATCGTCAGTTCCATGAGCGGCCATCCGATTATCTCGACCATCCATGCCCAGGATTTGGAGGCGATGCCAGAGCGGATCGCCCGTCTCGCGATGCTGGGGAACGAACGGCTTTATAAGGACGAACTCCTCGATGATATCGCCCACCATCTTCGCTATTACGTCTATCTCGAGAAGAAAGAGAATCCCGATGGCTCCTTATCCCGCTATCTTGAAAGCATCGGCTATTTCGATGAAAAGAGCAAAACCATGCAAAAGCTCTATGAGAGGAACGCTTGATGAAATATGACATCCTGGCGATTTTGATTGCTTTCCTTTATGGCCTCTTGGCGTATTTCGTGAGCACCTCGCTTTATATCGGCTTAGGGGTCGGAGCGATCTTCGCCTTGATCCTTCTCTTTTTGGTCGTTCCGCTTCACGTCCGCCACGACGAAAAAGAAAGGAAGCGGCACGAATGCTATCGTTTCCTTAACTCGTTTATCATCTCGCTTTCGGTCACCCAATCGGGGGAGCGGTCGCTTGAAGCGGCCTCCCTCGATATGAAGGGCGAAGAGAAAGCGATCTATGAGGCGATCGAAACCCTTTCGCTCGATGAGAGAATCGGTTATTTCGCCAACTATTTCACCTCGCCTTCTTACGCGATGTTCCTTTCGATCTATCGGCTTTATCAGACCCAGGGTGGGGATGTCCTCGTCTTGGCGGAGCCGCTTCTTAAGGAAATCACCCTCGAAGAAGCCTCGGGCGATGCCCTCGAGAAGATCCGTTGGCGCAATCTCTTCAATTTCGCCTCGCTCTGGGCGATGTCCTACTTGGTTTTGGGCTTCACCCGCTGGGGATTGAGCAATTTCTATTCGCTATTGGCCTCCTCAACCTCCTATTTGGCGACCGAAATGGTTTATTTCGCCCTCGTTCTGGTGGGGTTCGTTCTCTTTGCTAAGCGCCTCACCGGCGAGAAGATCAGCTTCCAAAGGAGGAAAAAAGATGAAACGCTCACCTGCAAAAAAGTTTGAGGAAGGCTGGAGCGAACTTCGGGGGAAACTCGATAAGAGGACCTGGCTTCTCCTTGCCGGGCTGAATCTTCTTCTCATCGCGAGTTCGCTTTATTTAATCCTGGGCTTAAAACAGCCATTCCCCGCCCTCGGAACGGCTCTCGTTATGGCGGCCTTCGACGGCATGATCATCCGCTCTTTCCGTTCCGCCTCGGGAAAAGAGGAGGAAGCGCTCCAAAAGGAATTCGTCCAGATCTTCGCCTATTTCGCGATCTATATCCGCGATGGGCTGCCGGTCTATCACGCGCTCGAAGAATGTCTTCATTATGCCTCGGAGCCGATGGAAAAACGCTTGCGGGGGCTTCTCGACGGGATCGACCATGACAAGACGGTAGCCCCGTTTGTCGCCTTCGGAGATTCCTTCCATTCGATGGAGATTCGCCAGCTCCTCATCAGCATCTACCGGATGGTCGATGAAGGAGGGAACGAAAGCTATATCCGTCAATTCAGCGTTCTTTTTGACAGCCTCCAATCCACCAAGAAAAAGGAGGAGCTCGAGCGGACCGATTCCCGACTCGGGAGCCTCGGGATGCTCGCGATGGGGGACAGCGCCCTCATCATGCTCTTAGTGACGATCGGGATCGTTCAAATCATCGGAGGCTACGTTAATGGCATCTAAACTCGGTTTCATCCTCTCGCTTTTCTTCGTCGTCCAGATGATGGCTTACGCCGGGGATCTCTCCTCGATTCAGGCCATTCATTCGCTCGTCGATGCGGTGTCGATCAGCGCGGGTAAGGAGATAGCGATCCAGGGGAGCATCACCCCGAAGATCGTGACGATGGTGAAAAACGACTGCGGGGGCGAGATCTACGCCATCAGCGAGGCAGCCCCTCAAGTCGGGGAGGTGTACGAGTTCGCGATCCAACGCGCTTTCTCGCCTCTTATCATCTCGTCCTCTCCCATGGCGGTCACGGTGAAACGTTCCGTCGTGATCGGCTATCTCGATTAAAGGAAAGGAGGTGATAATTCATGTCAGAATTCAAAGGGCAGCTCCTCAGCATGATCTTGGTTTTAGCCATCTTCTCAGCGATCAGCGGCATTCTCTTTGCGTCCTTCAAAAGCGCGGCGGCGAAAGTCGGCCAAGAAGTCGGATACAATGAGAATGGCATTGTGATGGAGACCTCATCCGAAGACCCGTTCGCGCCGACCAACGGCTAGGGTTCCTTTCCTTTCTTTTTTCTCAAAGAGGAGCTTCGGTTTTCCGAGGCTCCTCTTCGGTTAGCGAAGCCCGATTGCACGAACGGCTTCTCTCCTTTATAATATTCCCCGAGGTATAGACACTATGGCCACGGAACAAATGGACGAAATTCGCAAAGGTTTTGCAGAACGCTTGAAACTCGATAAAATCGATGAAAGCAAATCCCTCAAGGACCTTGGTTTGGATAGTTTGGACGTCGTTGAGATGTGCCTTGACTTGGAAGATAAGTACCAGATTCAATTCACCACGGAAGAGCTCTCGAGCTTCAAAACCATCGGCGATCTCCTTTCTTCTATAGAGAAGAAACTCGGCGAAAAGAAGTAGTCGCGTTATTTGTTGCAAACCGCAATCCGAATCAGTAGAATAGTCCTTGCGCTTTTAAGGCGCAAGATGTGCTGCTCGCTTAGCTCAGCTGGTTAGAGCGCCCGGCCGTTAACCGGAAGGTCGAAGGTTCAAATCCTTTAGCGAGCGCCATTTTTAATGGCCCGGTGGAGAAGCGGTTAACTCATATCCCTTTCAAGGATACATTCATGGGTTCGAACCCCGTCCGGGTCACCATTACAACCGCAATCCGAACTGCAGTAAGGTTCGGATTTTTTGATGCCGCATTTCAAAAATACTGCATATAAAAACATAAATAATATGCAGTAAAATAATCAAAATAACTTGAATACTGCATATAAAATGTTAAAATATATGCAGTAAATAATGCATACCTTTGATTATTCCTTTTTGAAAACAATCGAGCTTCCCCCTTCTTTTCTTTCCTTGTCGAGTCTGATTTTCACGATGAAAGGGAAAGAAAACGTCGCCCGGAAGGAATATCCCTCCATTTACGAGAGTCTTAAACAAATCGCCATCGTCCAATCGGTCAAAGGATCAAACGCTATCGAGGGAATCGTAGCCACCGACAAAAGAATCAAAGCCCTCGTTCTCGAAAACAGCGTTCCGCTTGATCATACCGAACAGGAGATCAAGGGCTATCAGGACGCCTTATCCGTTGTTCATCAGAACAGTTTGAGCCTTCAGTTTAACGAAGAGACCATTCGCTCCTTGCATCATTTGATGGGGGAGCGGGCCCAGATTGTCCATCGTGGTGAATGGAAAAAAGACGATAACCTCATTACAGAAACCTATAAAGACGGCTCGACTATCGTTCGATGGAACCCCGTGCCAGCCTCGCTCACGCCCCAAGCGATGAGCGACTTGGTTCTTGCTTATCGTGCCGCCATTAGCGATAGCCAAATCAACCGGCTTCTTTTGATTCCTTGTGTCATTCTCGATTTTCTTTGCATCCATCCCTTCGACGATGGAAACGGCCGTGTTTCTCGACTTCTTTCTCTTCTCTTGCTGGACAAGGCTGATTTTGACATCACGCGCTATGTTTCTTTTGAGGAAGAGATTAATAAGGACAGGGGCTCTTATTATGAGGCGCTTGAACAATCCTCTTTGGGCTGGCATGAAAACAAGAATGATTATTTGCCTTTTATCGGCAATTTCCTTTCAACTCTGGCCCGTTGCTATCAGGAACTCGATAAGCGTTTTTTGATCTTGAATGGTCAAAAAATGAGCAAAAATGAGCGCATCGAAAAAACGGTTTTGGCCTCCTTCATCCCGGTGTCAAAGGCGGAGATTCAGAATTTGCTCCCTGATGTATCGGTTACCACAATCGAAGCGGTCCTTTCTAAAATGGTAAAAGAAAACAAAATCGAAAAACTGGGCACATTTAAAAACGCTCGTTATTTCAAAAAGCAAAAATAAACTTTGGCGCTTTGCGCCAATTTATTCCTTTTTGAAAATAATCGAACTTCTCTTTTTCTTTTCTTGTCGAATCTGATTTTCACGATGAAAAGAAAGGAAGGCGTTTTCCGGAAGGAATACTCTCCATTTACGAAAGTCTTCAACAAAATCACCATCATCCAAAACGAAAGAGAGGTGGAGGGGGGGCGGAAAAAACTTCCTTTTCAAGCCATTGGATGAGCGGTGACTGAGCCATTGCAACAAAACGTTGCCATTTTGCAAACGAGAAATATCCACTTTTGCCTAAA
>DAIQMS010000012.1:0-34910 GCA_036788815.1 Bacillota bacterium | reverse complement strand
CATCATTTCTCCTCCTGAAACGAAACCATTATACCCCCTCAAAGAAAAAGGGCCTCCCCCATTTTCGAAAGGAGTTGTTATACTAATAAAGTCATGGAATGTTTCTTAGTGGCGATGGAGAGCGAAGCGGCCTATCTTCTCCAAAAAAGCCAAATCAAAGCCGTCAAAGAGGCCGGATTTGCCACGCTTTCGCTTTGCTCGCTTAACGGAAAGGATTTTCTTCTCGTCCGAACCGGGATCGGAAAAGGCTTCGCCGCGAGTGCCACCACCAGCGCTTGCCTTCTTTATCCGAATATCACTTCGCTCATCAATATCGGGGTGGCCGGAAGCTTGGATAGCAAAGCCGTTCCCCTCTTTTCAAGCGTGATCGCCACCTCGCTCGTGGAACATGATCTTGATACCTCGGCGATTGGGGATCCCAAAGGCCTCGTCTCCGGGATCAACCTCGTGAACCTCCCCGTCGACCCCCTTATCCGGGCCAAACTCGTCAAAGCGGCCCAAAGTTTGGGAATCTCGCCCTTGGGCGGCGTCGTTTCTTCGGGTGACACTTTCTACGCCGATCAAGCCAATAAAAAACGAATCCATAAAGAATTCAGCTCGCTCTGCTCCGATATGGAAGCGGCCCCGATGGCCCAAGTGGCCTACGTTTTCCATAAGCCTTTTGCTTGCTTAAGGGTTATCTCCGACGCCGACAATGCGGCGGAAGAATATCCACAAAACGCCAAAAAAGCGGCGGATATCGCCGGGAAGATCGCGGAAAGTTATCTCGCGCTATAACTCTTTTTTGTCGAGTTCCATCTGGGCGCGCAGTTCATCCATCGAGGCGAACTTTTTTTCTTCGCGGAGAAAGGAATCGAATTCGAGATAGAGGGTTTCGCCATAGGCCTCGCCTTCAAAATCCTTGAGATACGCTTCGATGATGGATTGATGGAGCACCCCTATCGTCGGGTTATCCCCGACGTTGATCAAGGCTTTGTGCGGCAGCCCCCGGAGGTAGGCCACGCCGAGATAGACCCCGCTTTTGGGCAAGACATAAGGGGTGTCAAAAGCGAGATTGGCGGTTGGAAAGCCCATCTTGCGGCCATTTTCTAAGCCATGGGCGATCGTGCCTTTGACCTGGTAGGGCCGGCCCAGTTCCGCATTGGCTTCTTTGATGGCCCCGGAGCGGATCTCTTTGATGATCGATTGGGTCGAGATCTTGTGGCCTTCGTTCTCAAGAAGCGGCTCGGCAAAGACCTTAAAACTCTTTTTGAGCGTCTCGACGGTGCCTAAAGCCCCTTTCCCATAGGTGTAATCGGTGCCCACGACGATAAGAGAAGGCGCTAAGCGTTTGAGAACCTTTTCGACGAACTCCTCTGCCGAAAGGGCGAAAAATTCCTTTGAGACGTGGAGCACATAGGCCAAGTCCACCCCTAAGGCATTGAATTGGACTTCCTTATCTTCCAAAGAAGTGAGGACGGACGTGCTTTTCCCACTGGAGAAAAACTGCGATGGCGCTTGGTCGAAAAGCAAAACGGCGATATCCCCTTCCGCCAGTTTCCGCGCTCCGAAAACAAGGGATCGGTGCCCCAGATGAACCCCGTCGAAATTGCCGAGGATCAGGGTGGTTTTCTTCCCTAAGCGGGGCGTTTCCCCGAGCGTGAAAGGGATGCATTCCATTAGAAGAGTCCCCTTTCAGAATGATAAAAGGCGTCTCTCGTGCGGGCATAGACGGCGATCGCGTTCTCGTGGAGGACGAGGAGGACTTTCTCCCCGTAATCCTGAGCCAAGGTCATCGGCGCCCCGTTTTTCACCCGGTCGAGATCCGCCTCATCGATTTCAATGTGCTTCATCGTATGAATGAAGAGGGTCGGATCCATCACGTCGTTCTCCGTGAGATCGGATAGTTTCTTGGCCAAATCGAGCCGGAAATCCCCAATCGAAAGCCGGCGGAGCGTGGTAAGATAGCCCACGCTCTTGAGGACTTGGGCGATGTCCTCGCCCAGAACTCGGATGTAGGTGCCACGGGAAACGGTGGTTGTGAAAACGATTTCGTTCTTTTCGAACGAGATCAGATTGATCGAATAAATCTCGATGGCACGCTTCTTTCGTTCGACTTCTTCGCCCCGATGAGCCGCCTTATAAAGCGCTTCGCCATTCACTTTGATCGCGCTCGTCATCGGCGGGAGTTGCTCGCTCTTGCCAACGAAGCTATAAAGAACTTGGGCAATGCCTTCTTTCGTGAGTTCCGGAACGGGATCCCCCGCGGTGATTTCTCCTTCGGGATCGCCCGTCGAGGAATGAAAGCCTAATTTCAAGGTTGCGATATAGCTCTTTTTCGAATCGTCGAGATAGGGCAGGAATTTGGTGCCTTTGTTGAGGCCGATCACCAAAAGGCCGGTCGCAAAAGGATCAAGCGTCCCCAAGTGCCCCACTTTTTTGGTGTGAAAGAGCTTTTCGAGCGCATCATCGACATCCCGGGAAGAGACCCCGGCGTCTTTATCCAAAAGGACAATTCCGTTTTCCATGCCTAGACATTATAATGTCTAAGCCCTGAAAATCATTATGAAATACATCCGTAACGTCCTCGCAGCCCTACGTAAAGCGGACCGCGATTACTCCTTGATCGATTCCGGCGACAAGATCCTCGTCGGCCTTTCGGGCGGCAAAGACTCCTTGTCCTTATTGCGCGCCCTCTCCGTCTATGGGAAGTTCGCCGGGAAGAAGTTCACCGTCCGCCCCGTCTATCTCGACCTCGGATTCGGGAATGCTGATATCGAAGGGCTCCAGAAATACTGCGCCTCTTTGGGGATGGATCTTTATGTGAGCGATTCGCGCTTCGTCTATGATGTCCTCAAGACCCATCAAGGCAAAAAGAAGCATATCCCCTGCTCCATTTGCTCGCGAATGAAGAAAGCGGCGATGAATAACATCGCCAAAGAACTTGGTTATAACAAGGTGGCGTTCGCCCACCATAATGACGATGCGGTCGAAACGCTTTTCATGAACATGATCCATGGCTCTCGGGTCGCGACCTTCGAACCGAAGATGTACCTCGAAAAGGCGGGAATCACTTTCATCCGCCCCTTGATCTATTGCAAAGAAAGCGACTTGCGGGGCCTCGCCCAAGAAGAAGGCCTGCCCGTTTTAGCGAGCAAGTGCCCCGCCAATGGCAACACCGAACGCGAATGGACCAAGGAATTCCTCGAAACGATCTATAAGTCCCATCCCGAAGCCCGGGACAATTTCCGCGGGATGCTCTTCAATTACGAATCGTTCCAGCTTTATTTCAATGATCTCGAGTTCGAAAGCGAGAGCGATCATTCCTATGCCCTCAAGCCCTTATTGAGCCCTTCCCAAATGCGGGATTCCTCCTTCGCCCACACCAAAGCCAAGGAAGGCGAAAAAGATTATCTCATCCTCCACCACCATAAGAAAGTCGGCGAGATCGCCTATCGGCATCTCAATGACCACCGGGTTGAGATCTATCATCTCGTCGGGGAGAAGAAAGCCCTGCTCTTAGGGATCGAGGAATTGGTCCAAAAGATCTCCAAACTCATCAACCCGATCACCTTCGTCCTCACCGGCGGCGATGCCTCGCTTAAAAAAGAGGCGGGATTCGTGAGGAAAACCGAGCCCGGCATCCCTGGAAGCCATTTTGTTTTGAGAATCATCAAATGAAAAAAAGCCGTTCCCTCCGGAACGGCCTTTCTTTTCGCCTTACTTCTTTTTGATGGCCTTGAGGTCGGCTTCTTCTTTTTGAAGCGCGGCATCGAGCGAGGCTGAGCGGTCGAAGGATTCGTCGAGCAAGAAGAGGATGTCCGGCACCTTGTAGATGTCGAGCTTCTTCGCCAAAGAGGAACGGACCACGCCTTTGCAGCGTTGGAGCTCCTCGAGATTCTGCTTCGGATACTTCGCGCCGAGGAAGGAGACATAGACTTTGGCGAGCGAGTTGTCGCTATTGACGACGACCTCGTTCACCGAGACCATGCCGATATGGGGATTTTTGAGCTCAAAGGTCAGAATATCCGAGATATCCTTGCCAATGAGGGCTTTGATCCGACCTTGACGGTTTGCCATTACGCTTTCGCCACCATCTCGTAGCCTTCGATGATGTCGCCTTCCTTGAGGTCATTGAAGTTCTTGATGCCTAAGCCGCATTCATAGCCTTCTTTGACTTCCTTCACATCGTCCTTGAACCGCTTGAGGCTCGAAAGCTCGCCTTCATAGGTGACGACGCCATTTCGGAGCAAACGGACTTTCTCGCCGCTCTTGAGAAGACCGCTCGTGATGTAGCATCCGGCAATCGTCCCAACGTGGGAGATCTTATAAAGGTGGCGCACTTCGGCTTGGCCCGTGACGTTCTCCACCATCTCGGCTTTGTATTGGCCCTTGATCATTGCGGTCATCTCATCGATGAGCTCGTAGATGATCCGGTGCGGACGAATCTGGACTTTTTTCTCGTCGGCGATGCCTTTGACCCGAGCATCCGGACGGATGTTGAAGCCATAGATGATCGCGTTCGAGGCGCTCGCGAGGTTGACGTCGTTGTCGTTGATCGCGCCGGCGGCGGCCTCGAGGACTTTGACTTTGATTTGATCGTTCGAAAGCTTCTCCAGCGAGGCTTTGAGCGCCTGGGCCGAACCATCGGTATCGGCTTTGACGATCACGTTGATCTGCTTGATCTTGCCAGCCGTCACGAGATTTTGGAGGTCTTCCATCGTCATCGCGGCGCTGCCCGAGAGGGCTTTTTCTTTTTCGGCGAGGGCCCGCTTTTCAGCGATGTCCTTCGCTTCCTTTTCCGTCGGGAACGCCATGAAGCGATCGCCGGCGCTCGGAACGTCCGAAAGGCCCGTAACCACGACCGGGGACGAAGGTCCGGCGGCGTGGACGACTTGGCCGTATTCATTCGACATCCGGCGGATTTTGCCATAAATCGAACCAACGACGACATAATCGGAGGCATTGAGGGTGCCGTTTTGGACGAGCAAGGTCGCCTTCGGGCCCTCGCCTTTATCGAGGTTGCTCTCGAGAACCGTGCCGATCGCATAACGATTCGGGTTGGCCTTAAGCTCCATCATTTCGGCTTTGGTCAGGATCGTCTCGAGCAAATCATTGATGCCCATGCCGGTTTTGGCCGAGCAGGGAACGCACATGACATCGCCGCCATAATCTTCGGCGATGACGTCGTGCTGCATGAGTTGCTCTTTCACGTGAGCGGGATTCGCGCCCGCCTTATCCATCTTGTTGATCGCGACGATGATCTGGCAATTGGCCGCTTTGGCGTGGTCGATCGCCTCGACCGTCTGCGGCATGACGCCATCATCGGCGGCGACGACGAGAACGACGATATCGGTCACCGAGGCGCCGCGGGCTCTCATCGCGGCGAAGGCCGCGTGCCCCGGGGTGTCGATGATCGTGATCTTCTTGCCATGAACGTCTTTCTGATAAGCGCCGATCGCCTGCGAGATGCCGCCGGCTTCGTGGGCCGCGACTTCGCTATGGCGGATCGCATCGATGATCGAGGTTTTGCCATGGTCGACGTGACCCATGACGGTCACGACCGGAGCCCGCTCGACGAGGTCTTTCGGATCATCTTTAATCTCGATTTCCTCGAAGTGCTCGGCATCGACGATCTTCTCTTTCTTGAAATCGTAGTTGAACTGAAGGCAGATCGTGCCGATCATCTCGTCGTCCAGCATCTGGTTGATCGTGACGGGCTTGCCTTGCAGGAACAAGAATTTGATGATGGCCGGAGCCGGAACGTTGATCGCTTTCGAAAGCTCAGCGACCGATAGCGGCTTCGAGTAGACGAAAACGCCGCCGTTCACCTTGGCGTAATGCTCTTCCTTATGGTTGTGCGGATGCTCATCGATGTTCGAGATTCTCCGCCGCTCCTCGAGTTTCTTCTTCGAGAAGAATGTTTGTTTTTGTTTCTTCATGACTTACTTTTTTCCTTCCTGTGTCTTCTTCAGATAGGCCCCGGCGGCTTTTTCGTCGATGATGCCGACGAAGGTCACGCTGTCGTGACCTAAGGCATTGCCGAGTTCCTTTTCCGTGAATTCCTCGATGAGAGGGACATGGGCAAGGCTGGCCCGGCGCTTGGTCGAAAGGGCTTGGTTCGAGGTCGCATCGGTGGCGACCAATAAGAGTCGGACTTTGCTGAGCGAGGAATAAAGCTCCTCGCCAATCAAGGCTTTGTGGGCCACATAGAGAAGGCCCAAAAAGCCAAGACGATCGTTACTTGATGGATTCATACGCTTTTTTGATGGCTTCCTCCTCTTCTATCGTCACGTCCTTATGAAAGGCGCGGTTGAACGCGTGCTTAGTAAGGGCAAGCAAAACTTCATCTTTCTTGAGGTAGGCTCCCCGTCCTGGGAGAGTTCCCGTCTTATCGAGCTGGATTTTCCCAGCCACTTGGACGAAACGGACCCCTTCCGCTTTCGGGAACGTTTCCCGCGAATAAAAGGACATCCGCTCGTTCACGCGTTTCATCGTTATTTCTTATCGTCGTCATCGTAGTACTTATCGTACTGATCGATATCGACGTTTTCCTCCGACTCGTCTTTGCCGCCGTTCTCTTCCTCTTCCTTGGCGATCGCCTCAAGTTCCTCTTGCGAGTAAATCGGCATCGCATTGCCATTGGCAGGGACATCGGTCGGCTTGATGTGCTCGACTTCCTTATCGGAAATCTGATGCGGCCGGCGATTCTTGCCTTTGTTATAGGACGGACGCTTCGAGAAATCGCTCTCGACGTGCGGGGCGTTCTTCTCTTCTTCGAGGTTCTTTTCGAGATCCTCGAGCGAAACGGTGGTCTTGACTTCGATTGGCTGCTCCACTTTCGGGGCGACCGGCGTTTCGATGGGCGCTACTGGAGCGACCGGGGCGGCTTCGACAGCCGGGGCGGCCGGAGTTTCCGGGGCAACCGGGGCGCTCGTCACGCTCGGAGCGGCTTCGTTCGTCGCTGGGGCGGCGGCTGGAGCTTCCGTAACCGGGGCTTCGGCGCTCTTCGCGGCCATTTGATTGGCCAATTGCTGAACTTCTTCGGCCCGCTTCTCCGCGGCTTCTTTGCTCGCGGCGGCGTAGGCGGCTCTTTCGCGGGCTTTCTTTTCTTCTTCGGCCTGCTTCTGGAGATCTTCGAACGTGGTATAGGCTAAGCCTTCGTCTTTGGCTTCGCTCTCTTCTTTGATATCAATCGACCAGCCGGTCAACTTATTCGCTAGCCGGGCATTCGCGCCTTTCTTGCCGATGGCAAGGGAAAGCGAATCGTCTTTGACGACGGCGACGGCCTTCGGATGGGGTTCCGCGGCCGCATCGACGATCGCCACGCCGAGCACTTGGCTCGGACGGAGGCTCTCCGCAATGTAAAGACCGGCGTTGCTGCTCCAGGAAATGATATCGATCTTCTCTTTGTCTTTGCCGTTTCCGAGCTGCGAGACAATCTTCTGGATGCGGCTGCCGCCCGGGCCAATGCAAGCGCCGGTCGGATCGACGTCTTCGTTCGTGCTATAGACCGCGACCTTGCTCCGGACGCCGGCCTCACGGGCAATGCCCTTGATCACGACGGTGCCATCGTAGATTTCGTGGATTTCTTCTTCGAAAAGACGCTTTAAGAATCCTTCCGAGGAACGGGTGACTTCGATCTGAGGTCCTCTCGGGCCTTTGACGTCGGTGCTCGCCTCTTTGACTTCTTGGATGTAAACCTTGATCGGATCGCCGACCTTGAAATACTCGTCGCCGATCATCTCGCGGCGGGTGAGTTCAACGCTCGTGCGGCCAATGTTGACCGAAACGGAACGATCATCGGCTTTCTCGACGGTGCCGGTGACCATTTCGCCGATGTGGTCTTTGTAAACGTCATAAAGGGCGACGCGCTCCGCCTCGGCGATCTTGATGCGAAGATTGCTCTTGACGGCCATCGCGGTGAGCTTCGAAAGCTCATCGAGCGGGCAATACATCGGATAGGTTCCGCCGACTTTGATCGCGGCTTTGGCGGCTTTGACCTTCTCGACCAGATCCTTGAGATCCGCTTTGGTGGCGGGATCCTTGGTGTCTTTGAGATCGTCATCGAGGTTTTCGAGGGCCTCGTCGGCATCCTCGGAAGCATCGGCAGGCGAAATCTCGAGGTAATCATCCTCGACATCTTTCTTCACGTTCTTGATCTGAGCGAGCGTGATCCGGCCATTCTCCTCGTCGATCTTGGCTTCGACGACGGCGTCATCGCCGCCTCCGAGGTATTTGATGTAAGCGCGCTGAAGCGCTTCGGTGAGGGCTTCCACCACGGCTTCGTGGGAAATTCCTTTGCTTTCGGCGATTTCATCGATCGCGGCTTTGAAGACTGTAGCATCCATAGTTTTATGTTTCCTTTCGAGAAATTCAGAATTTGATGGCCAGGTTGGCCTTATCGACATCGGCTCGGAGTAGAACGATTTCCTTGTAGCGGCTCTTGTCTCGCACTCGGAGCGTCAGGTTTTCGGGCGTGGCCTCGAGGAGCTCCCCTTCAATCAGGTTCTCGCCATGGAAGGGTTTGCTGAGATGGAGCGCCATATACCGATTGAGGTAATGCTCGAGTCGGTCGATCTTCAGGGGTTTTTCCGCCCCGAGGGAGGCCACATCGAGCGTATAGGGCTCAGCGATCGGATCCGCTTTATCAAGGAGCGGATTGATGAGATCGCTCACCTTCACGATGTCGTCGAGGCTGATTGGCGCATCTCGATCGACCAAGAGGTGAAGGGTCAGCCCGTCTTTTTCATGAACGAGGCTGAGGGAGCTGAGCTCATAGCCCGCCGCGCTGAGGGGCGGGGTTAAGAGCGTTTTGATTGTTTCGATGACGTCCACGGTAACCTCCTTAAAAAAGAAAGAGCGGCCCACGATTCTCGTGCCACTCCAAACGACGATTGAGCGATGGCGGAGCCTGCTATCAGGATCTTCCGCGGCTCTACTTTACCGCGTTACACGCGCGAAAGCAACTTTATTCAGGGCTTTTTCGGTGTTTTTGGCACGTTTCGGTTGAGATAGTGCATAAAGGCGATGAGTGACGAGGCCAGCGAGAGGAGGAGCAAGAGATACGGGGCCAGTTTGATATTCCCCATGAAATCGATCGGAAGGAAGGCAGTCGCCCCTTCGATCAAAAACTGGGGATCGGTCGCTTGGGCAATCCAAAACCAGAGGGCCAAAATCAGGGAAGAAAGGGTCATGATCACCGAATTCTTATAAAGGCGTTGGCGCTTCGGAAGCGGCTCCTTATCGAGATAATCCCATTCGTAGATCACGAGCATCACGCTCGGAAGGATCAGGAGAAGATAAAAGCCAATCATTCCGCCCAGATGGGGAATGGCATTCGTGAAACTGAAAGGCGCAACGAGGAACGCACCCATGAAATAAAGGGCGACCAGCACGAAGAAAGGACGCGAGATGGACGTCCAAATCTTGCCATGTTTCGTCCATTCGTGAACGCTAAAAGGATAATCTTTCAAGGGATGTTTCTTGATTCGGAGGCCCAAGAGGTAAAGAAGGCTGCCGCTTGCTAAAAGCAAGAAGGAACCCAGATAGGCATCGAGCGGATAGGCGACGAAGCCATAGCCTGAAAGGAAGGAGGAATACGTGCCATTCAAAAGATCGATCGTGATCCAAAGAATCACGGCGAAGCTCAAGAGGGCGAGGGCCAAGCCATTCCCCAGGGCGGTCGTGACCATCTTCTTCGCGTTCAAGGGATGGATCAGAAGATGAAGCGCGAATAAGAGGAGGACCACCCCGGAAAGGAAAAGCAAAAGCGGCAGGATTTTCACGATGCCCTGGAACTTCCGCCCCACTTCGTCCACCATGAGATTAACCCAGCAATACATCGCCAAAGCGGCCACGAAGAAATAGGCGCTTTCGATGATTTTTAGGAATTTCTTGAGGGCCATCAGAAGGTTTCCTCCACCACGCTATAAAGACCATCTTCTTGGACGTAAAGATGCTTCAAATCGAAAGTGCCATCCCCATGCAAAAGGCTGAGCGAGCCGCCGATGAGCTGAAGGGGTTTCGCCTCGGCTTGACCTGAAGGAAGATACGTCCGGGTCTTTGAGACTCCAAAAGAGAGTTCGGTCCCGCTTTTCACGCCATAGCCCAAGACCACGCCTTCATAGGTCATCGTGAGATCGTTGGAATGATCGTGCCCGCAAAAGAGCCCTTTGATGTTATGGGTTTTGGCGACGGAAAAGAAATCCGAGGCGTTCTCGCTCGGGCAGAATTTTTCGTTTTGCTCAAAGGCTTTTTTCGAATAGGTCTTTTTCTCATAGACTTCCTGCCACTCCCTCGTCGGGATGTGGAAATAGGCCAAAGAAGGAACGTTCGAGGCTTCGTCCGCCTCCTTGGCGAACCAAGCGGACTGGTCCGGATGGATCCGATCATACGAATAGCGAAGCGGGGTCGAAGACGGCTCATAAGAGCCGGAATCGAGCGAGTAGATCTGCCACTTGGCCTTCCCAGACTCCGTCAAAGAGATCACATAATTGCTCCGCCCGGTCACTTCGTCATCCAAATCCTTATAAAGCGATTTCGGATAAGAGGACACCAAGGCATCGAGCCACGCCATCGAGTAGGCGCTTTCGCGGTCGTGATTGCCCCAGGTAACCGCGAATGGAATGTTATACGAAGCGATGAAATCAAAGAGATCCTTCACCACGTCTTTCGAACCCAATAAGGTGCAGTCGCCCGTCACCATGATGAGGCCAATATCCCCGGTGGGCGAAGACTTTTTCGCGGCCTCAATCACCTGAGAAAGATAGGCTTTTTGGTGGGTCCGATCGGTCAGCGTCGACCAATGGATATCGGTTAATTGAAGCACGGAAAAATTCTCAGCGAACGGTAAGGCGCTCACGTAAGCGCTGAGAGACGGCGTATTTTTGCCACATCCGGTCAACGAAAGAAGGGCAAACGGCAAAAGGAGCCAAGATAAACGCGGTTTCATTTCACTCAGTATTTTAGGTCAAAAAATCATTGAAAGGAAGGCTACTTCACCGGATGGGGTCCGTCATTGAAATAAAGGATACCCAAGGTATGGGGGCCGCAATGGCAGCTGACCGTGCCGGAAGCATAGGTGTTCATGATGTGTTTGAAGCCGGCTTTCTTAAGACGCTCCCTCACCATTTCGACCACGTTATCAGGAGCGGAAGAATAGGTGATGAACACTTCGTCAAAATCCGGATTATTGAATTCTTCAAGGGTTGTTTCGACATAATCCATGACCCACTTCTCCATCGGGCCGCGGAACTTCTTGCCCGAGATCATTTTGCCCTCTTTGACGATGATCTGAGGCCGGATATGAAGGATATTGGCGCCGAGGGCGGATAAGGCTGAGCAACGCCCGCCTTTATAAAGATAATTGACCGCTTCAAGGCCGAAAGAGGCTTGGGTCGCGGGAACCCGTTCTTGGACTTTCTTCACGACGTCTTCGAAGGAATAGCCCGCATCGATCAACTTCTTCGCATAGATGCATTGAAGCGCGATGCCGGTCGAAAGGCTCCTTGAATCGATGACCGCGACTTTGCCATTCAGCTCTTTCGCCGCCAAAACCGCGTTCGAAAACGAAGCGGACATATCGCTTGAAAGCGAGAAATGAATCACGTAATCGGCCGTCTGAAGAAGCTTTTTGAAATGGGCTTGGAATTGAGCGAGGTTGACGCAAGAGGTCTTGGCCAATTTTCCCGTGGCCTCAGTGTACTTGAAAAGATCGTCCCCCACCACGATGCCATCGAACTGGGCTTTGTCCCCAAACATCAGGGTATACGGCACCGTCGAAATCTGATAAAAATCCAATAAATCTTTTTGAAGATCGACGGTGGTTTCGGCTGAGAGAGCAATTTTCATAAGATACCTCGCTGTTCATTATAAACTTTGGCGTTTTTATTGGCTATGTCGTATCCAAAACGAGATGAAACGATAGGAAAAACGTAACAAATCGGAATATAATGAAAAGAGAGAAAAGAGGTTGTTTTATGGATGCTTTGGACTGCTTGGCGAAGAGAATCAGCATGCGAAAATTTCTTCCGCATGCGATGAAAGAAGAGGAAATCAAGACGATTCTCACCGCCGGTTTCGAAGCGCCATCCGCGATGAACCGGAGGCCCTATGAGTTCATCGTCAATACCGATAACGCCTTTTGGCACGAACTCACGCCGCTTAAACCGACTTGCGAGATCATGGCCACCGCTTCGCTCACAGTCCTCATCGTCGGCGATTCAAACAAGAATCCGACCGAAGAGTTTATGACCGAAGATTGCTCGGTCTGCGCCGAGAATATGCTTTTGGCCGCCAAGGCCTTAGGCTACGATTCGCTTTGGGCTGGCATCAAGTGGCATAGTGAATTCTATGATGCGCTCATCAAACACTTTGGCCTTCCTGCGGGCTTTGTCCCGATTTGCGCCCTCAGCTTTGGCTTAGCGGGCGAGAAGAAAGTCCAAGTGGCTCGCTATGATTCGAAAAAGGTCCATCAAGGCAAATTCTAAAAGGCGGGCCTAAACAGAAAAACTTCCCGTCGATTGGGAAGTTTTTTGTTGGTTTTTACGCTTGCGGAGCGGCCCAAGGCGCCGGAGTATAGCCAATCGCCCCCATCGAAGCGGCGATCCCAATGCAGGTCGCAATCAGGGCGAGGTTGATGATCATGAAGACCACTTGGGGGAGAGTCTTGTGGGTCCAAGCGATGAATTTTTCAAACTTGGGCGAATAGTATTCTTTCTCAAACCAGCCCTTGGCCCCGATTTGCATCCAGCCCCCGATCGAAAGGGTGTTGGCCCGAAGGAGTAACCACATCCCGAATCCGCCATAAGCGCCCAACCCCAAAGTCGCAAGCGAACCCAGGATCGGTGCGAGAAGAAAGCCCACGTGCATGAAGGAGACGCTGGCGCTGAACTCATCGGTGACGAAGATCCAATTCCATAAGGTATAGGCAAAGACATAGCAAAGAGTGACAGCGAGCGTCGGCCCCGTCACGAGGTAATAATTCCCGATCGGGGCTCCATAAGCCCAGGCGCCTTTAAGGGCGATGACCCCTGCCGCAAGAGCGAATCCGCTCACCGCATTGAAGTATTTCTTATGCTTCAAAAGATCCGTGAAGGTTGCTTCAAGGATGTTGATGATGAGCATCAAAAGGATCACGTCAACGTAGATTTGAGGATTGAAGAGACGATAAGCGGCGAAGACGATGAGGAGCCGCATAATAACCAAAGTCGTAAGCTTCATCTTCTCGAAAAAGACAGGTTTGGCAAAGATTAAAACGAGGACGGAAGGAATCACGATCAGAGGAACGTTTGCCTCAAGCGGGTAGAACGCCGACATGATCGCCATGAAGAGAATCGCCCCGGTAAACATCAGCCACTTGACTAAGAGTTCCACCCGAGGCCGCGCGGGAAAGGAGGTCTGCATCGTCCGAGATTCTTCCATATCAGTATTTATTTCCTTTGATTGTAGGATAGCAAAAAGCCTCCGAGGGAAACAAGGAAATTCAATCGGGATTTCGGTAAAAGAAAAAGCCTTCGTTATCGGATGTTTTTAACAATTTAAGTTTTGGATTTGTTTGGATTGTGTTCTTAGGATATTTTCAAAGAAAAAAGATAGAAAAGTGTCGGCCATTGGCCGACTTTTTTTCTTTTTTAAACCAGTCGACACTTTGGTCCCATTCTGGGAAGGGGCACTAAAAGTAACCGGACTTTTCTTTAGAGAATAAGGGAAGAAAAAACGCTCGATTTCTCGAGCGTTCTCATTTCGCTGGTGCCCCGCCGCAGAGTCGGACTACGAATTGGTCCTTACCATGGACCCGTTATACCGTTTAACTAGCGGGGCGTATGTTGCCTCTTAGGCAAGACAATTCGAACGAACTGCAAGACAAGAGGTAGAACCGTCAATGCTCCTTCCTCTCGTTTCGAGAGGCTTAATAGCAATCGACAGCGTGAAGAATTATAGTTTGTCGACACGCGCTTAGCAAGAGTAAAACTCACTCGTTGTAAGAAAGAGGTATTCCGTAGACGCTTTCATAGCAGTCTTTCGTCTCCTCAAACGCCAATTTCTTGAGCCGATTGCGTTCCTCATTGAAGGAATTCTCCTTGTTAGGATAGATGGGCTTAAGGATATGAACGATCATTCTTTCCGGGTACATCCCCTCCGGATCCTTAATCGCCTTTCGCCGAGGCGCGAAGGAAATGAAACAGGGAACGATTGGAACGTCATACTGCAAGGCATAATGGAACGCGCCATCCTTGAAAGGACGGACTTTCCGGTAATACCACCACTCCGCTTGCTCCGGGAAGAAAAGCACGAAATGTTTTTTGTCCAACGAGAGCTTCAAAGCATCCTCAAAGTGCTTCATTCCATCGTAACTTTCCGGAAGCGGAAGCATTCCAGAAGCCCGCATGGCATCCCCCAAAGTCCCCCTAAAATTGTTGAAGGGTGCGGCCACAATATTCAAAGGGTGGCCTTTCATGGCCTTCTTGAGGGCAACGCAATCGAACATCTGAACGTGGTTCGAGGTGACGATCGCCTTCGAGATCCCCCTAAGGTTCTCCCGTCCCACCACTTCGGTCTCAAGGAAGTCTTTGTTCACGTGAGCCATGAAAGGCTTCACAACGAAGTTGTAACGGAAAAAGCGGACCGCCTTCTCCTTTAAGCCGACCGGATAATAGTGATAATCCTTCTTGACCGGAATCACGATTGAATAGTCAATCGGATCAACGTGCTGATCGAAAATCCCCTGTTTTTCCAAAGCGAGGTACTTTGCGCGGACTTCTTCCCGCGTCAGTTGCTCTTTCGCCATATTAACGCGTCTCCTTGACCCGAGCGATCTCTTCCCAGCCCTGATCGGCTTTGCCAAAGAACACTTTGACCATGATCGGGAAATAGCCAAGGTAATGGAACGGAACGAGGAAGACCGTGAGAATTCTGAAAAGCCAATGCCCTTTCACATCCTTCTTCTGGGCGAAGAAGGCGATGAGCGCCATGAAGAAGAACGAAAGATAGATCAAGGACAAAGCCGATAAAGAGGAACTGAGAGCCCAGATCCAAAGCGGGTCCCCGGCGAAGAAGTGAATCAGCGCCGCCACGCCATTTCCTAAAGCAAAGGCGCTCAATAACGCGAAATAGAGATAAGAAAGGAAAATCGAGTAAGAGTAATAGACGTCCCAGAAGCTCCCCATCGAGAAATCCTTGTAACGATAGAGTCTCTGGGCGCTCGTAAGCCCGTTCATCCAGCGGTTCCGTCGCTTGTTGGTCATCGAAAGGCTCGGCGCTTCTTCCATATAAATCGGAGCGTAAGGCGCGTAATACGTGGAATCATGGTTCGCGATGATATCGCCCGCCAATTCGCAATCCTCCGTCATCGTGGCTTTGAAGGGCCAGCCATTATTGCGAAGGATGATCTTCGAAGAAATCAATAATCCGGAACCGACGGTGAAAAGAGCAATATGATGAAGGCTCTTATAGCGATTGCCCATCTCATCGAAAA
Source organism: Bacillota bacterium (assembly GCA_036788815.1). Classification (GTDB taxonomy): domain Bacteria; phylum Bacillota_I; class Bacilli_A; order RFN20; family CAG-826; genus UBA4951. The sequence goes on along the minus strand of DAIQMS010000012.1, from coordinate 19,453 downwards.
GGGTCCAAATGTAGCCATTGGCGGCCCCCTGAAAGGTCAACGATCCTTTTTTGAGGAAATAGTTCTTCACGATCTTTTTGCTCACGATGACATCGCGTCCGGAAGCCATGGCGTTATTCATCTCTTCAAGATAATTGTCATGGATCATCGTGTCGGCGTCGAGAATAAGATAGGCGTCAAAGGAACGGGGATTTGCGGAGATAATGCCCTGAATGGCGCCATCAAGCGCATCGGATTTGCACGTTTGGGTGCTTTCGACGTGGACATGGAAGCCCCGTTCTTTGGCCAAAGCGATCGTCGGATCCTTCGGGTCTTTGACGATCACGAAAACCTCTTTCTCGGCGTAAGTTTGGTGGGCTAAACTCTCGAGCAAAGGACGAATGACCTCGCTCTCGTTGCGGGCCGGAACCAAAACGGCGATCCGGTTCTTCTTCTCGTTGTGAAGATGTTCGTAAGGTTTGGTGAAGCCGAACCACGCCACGATGCGCGGAAGATAAGCCAAAAGTATTGCGAAGAGAAGGCCACCAAAAACGAGGGCGGCATAGAAGTAATAGTTATTCATGGGCGAACTCCTCCCATAACGTCGAGCATTCACGGTAAAGGGTATCGTGAGCCGAGGTCTTATAAACTTTATGGATGCGGTCGATGTCCCATGGTTTTGCCACGAGGGCGTGGACGTACGGGAAAATGCGCGGCTGATTGCAATAATGGCGGATCACGGTCTGAGGACGAAGCTTCTTCTGCTCATTATCTTCCCGAGGCAAATAAAGCTTGTGGCCCTTGGCACACTTGTTGAGGACGCTCTGATCGGGGAAGAAATAATGCTTCTTCGCCAGCAAAGCAAGGCAATGCGGGAATAAACCCTTTTCTTTAATTAAAGAAAGATTCAAAAGGAGAACGCCGGCGTTGCAATAACGGGGCGAAATCAAATAGCGGCCATAAGCATCGAGGACTCCGGCGAAATAGTTGTCGCCGAGATCCACCGCATAGAGATTGGCCAAGTCTTTCATGACCACCGTATCGGCATCAAGATAGAGGACTTTCTCCGGAAGAGAAGGAATACGATCCATGAAAAGACGAAGCAAGGTATAGGGCGTGTAAGAAGAATGAAGATTGGGCGAAGAAGCCAATTCCTTCTTGAAGTACGGGGCGACGTCGAGGAGGCTCACACGGCTCTCCGGGTTCATCGCTTGAATCATCTTCTCCAAGAAGGCCCTCTGCTTTTCGCTGATGGCCGTGAACTTGGGGCTCAATTCGGTGAAATCGCCACTCAAAAGATAGACGTTGAGCGCTTCTTTGGTGTTCTTTTGTGCGGAATAAAGGGACATCAAAATCCCTTTGAAGATTCCTTCGTTTCCGCAATAGACGAGATTAATCATGGGGTGTTCCTCCTTCCTTTTTCACGTAGTCGATGATCGAATAGGTGCTTTCTTTCTTGGCTCGGTTCACCATCGCGTCATAGACCTGATCCCGAAGTTTCTGGGCTTGGTCGTTAAGCGAGAGTGAGGCATCGGGGTAAAACGGGCCATCCACGAATGTCACAATCCGAGGAGCCTTGCCGAACTTTCTCTTTTTATAAGTGTCGGTGAAGGCGTAGACCGGGGCGCCCAGGCGGGCCGGATACTTGAAGGCAACAGATTTAAAGGGACGAATCGTCGTGCAATAAGGCCAAATATGGGCTTCCGGATAGATGCAGATCACGTGGTGTTGGACGATCCGCTTCTCAACCGCTTCAAGGAAATGCCCCATACCTTCGATCGTCGAGGGAAGCGGAAGAGCTCCGCTCATCTCAAGAATGGTCTTGAGGCCTTTGACGGCGAGGTTGTCCGGACTCACAACGATGTAAACCTTCTTCGGATAGCAAAGCAGATTCGGGGTATAGCCCCCTCCCAACTGCTGGGTATGGTTTCCATAAATGAAGTAGCCTTCTTTTCGGCATTCACGAAGAACCTTTCGATTAGCGAATTTCTGATGAAGGGAGAATTTGTTATGCAAGAAGGCCAACGGCGTCATGATCAAGCGATAAACAAGAAAGGTGACGAAGCGATAAAAAAGATTCTTGTGGACGTAAACATAATCTTTCGGGATATAAAAATGCTTGGCCGGGATGCCCGAGAACTCATCATTGAGTTCGTCCGTGTAATAAACGGTTTTTGACATTTCGTTTTCTTTCATAAAATGCCCTTTTTTGAGGGCGAGGATAGTATACGTGCGCGTTCGTTAAGTTTGTCTATACCGTTAGGAGTACCAAAAAGAGAGCCTATTCTCGTGCAAAGAGAGAGATTCACCCACTCTCCTAAAAAGAGAGTCATTCGATAATAACTTGCTTTTTTAGGCTCATTTTCTTAAAATTACTTCATGAACGAAAACATCAAATCGAATATTGCACACAACCTCACCGAGCTGCGAAAGGGTAAGAAATTGACCCAGAACGAGCTGGCGGAGAAGTTCTCTTATAGCGACAAAGCCGTCTCAAAATGGGAGCATGGCGAGGCACTCCCGAGCATCGAAGTGCTTCAGCAATTAGCTGATTTCTATGGCGTCTCTTTGGACTATCTAACCCACGAAATCACCCCGGCGAACCGCAAGGACTTCCCCTCACCGAATTCGGCTAAGGTGAATAAGACCGTCATCACGGCTTTGGCGGTTTCTCTCGTTTGGATTTTGGCTATCGTCGCCTGCATCGGATCCACCCTGTATTACCCGGCCCTCTATTGGATGGCTTTTGTCTGGGCCATTCCTCTCTCCTTCCTGATCATCATCATTTTCAATGCGATTTGGGGGCCGAAAAAATACCGCGCTTTTTATGTCACGATGTTCTCTTGGACGCTCATCACCGCCATTTATCTGGAGTTAGGTCTCGATCTCCCTGATTCGCAAGGCTGGCGTCTATGGATGCTCTTTTTCTTAGGAGTTCCCACCACGATCGCCGCGGTTCTTTGGAGCCACATCAAAACGAAGCCTGCCTATCTTGACGAAAACAGCAATAATTAGTCGATCGCTTCGCCCAATAAATCGTAGATGAAGCATGAGGAGATTTTCACTTGGACGATCTCCCCTGCTTTATGAGGTTTTTCTGAAGAGAAATATAGGTTCCCATCGATATCGTCCGGCGCATTCCAATAGCTGCGCAAAGTATAAAGCTTCTTTTCGGGGTCATAGCCCGTCACGATGCCTTCCATCACTTCGCCGATATGGCTCTTATTCCGTTCGTGCGAAATCTTGCGCTGAAGGTTCATGATCTCGTCTTTGCGTTTAAGTTTTGTGGCTTTCGGAACCTGATGGGGATAGGCGTAAGCGGCCGTTCCTTCTTCCCGGGAATAAGGGAAATCGCCCAAGTGATCGAATTGGATTTCATTGAGGAATTCCAGGGTTTCTTTTTGGTCTTCTTCGGTTTCGCCAGGGAAGCCCGAAATGAGGGTAGTCCGCAAGACCGCATCCGGCATAAGTTCTTTGATTCTCTTGAATAAGGCTTTTTCTTTTTCAGCCGTCCCGTGGCGCTTCATGAGGCCAAGAAGATGGTCCGATGCGCACTGGATTGGGATATCGAAATAATGCTTGATCGATTTCGAATCGCGGACGAATTCCAAGAGTTCCTCTGAGATCTCATCGGGGTAAAGATAGAGAAGACGGATGGAATAAAAGCCCATGCCATCAAGCTTTTTTAAGAGATCAATGATGCTCGGCTTGTGGCCAGCAAAATCGAAGCCATACATCGTGGTATCTTGGCTCACCAAAGAGATTTCCTTCACGCCGGCCTTCTTAAGGGTCTCAGCCTCCAAGATCACCTCATCAAACGGCCGTGAAACGAAACGTCCACGGATATAAGGAATCGCGCAGAAAGCGCAGAAATTATTGCAGCCTTCGCTGATTCGGAGATAAGCGGCGTAATCCGGGGTCGAAACGACACGGTGCAAAGGATCGAGCGGCCGAATGTCCTTCGTTCCGAGGAGGGTCTCGATCTTCTCGTGAAGATGGGGATAATCCTTCAGCGGCACCCAAAGATCGACTTCGGGCAAGCTCTTTTGGAGCTCGGCAAGATTGCGTTCGACGAAGCAGCCCACCACAACCAACTTGCCCGGATATTGCGCCATCTGGAGGATCGTGTCGATCGCCTCTTCTTTGGCCTCTTCGATGAAGCCACAGGTATTGACGATCAAAAGATCGGCCTCAGCCGGATTATCCGTCAACTTGTATTCGTCGGCGGTGAACATCGCCAAAATCATCTCGCTGTCGATGAGGTTTTTGGCACACCCCAACGAAACCAGTCCCACTTTGATCATGCGTCTATTATCGGTGATATTGGGCGTTAAGGCTCTTCAAATGCTCAACTTTCGCTTCGAGGGCGGAATAATCCTTCATCCGCCAAGTCCAGTTGATGTCATCGATGATGCCCGGCTTATTGAGGCGCGATTCGGTACCAAGATCGAGAAGATCCTGAACGGCGAAGATCGCGTATTTGGCTTTGAGCGCAAGTTCGTAGGCAATCAATTTGTCGTTGATATCCGCCCCGGCGATCTTCTTCTCGTCGAGCGCTTTGAGCCAAGCGGCTTGCTCCTCTTTCGGGAGCAACGAGAAATAGCTCTTGAGCGGATCATTATCGTGAGTGCCAAGGTAGGCGACCATATTCTCGCGGTCGTAGCCCGGCTTCTTCACAAGCTCCGCATCGTGGAAAGTGAATTCGACGACGTTCATGCCTGGGAAATTATAGTGATCGCGAAGCACGAGAACCTCGGGACGGAGATCGCCTAAGTCCTCGGCGATGATCTCGAGGTTCGGAACTTCCTTGAAGAAGATATCGAAAAGCTTGTAGCCCGGCGCTTCAATCCAGGCGCCTTCGACCGCGGTCGGACAGCTCGCAGGGATTTTCCAATAGGTATCAAACGCGCGGAAGTGATCGAGACGGATCACGTCGTAAAGCTCGCCGTTGAGCTTCAATCGGTTGATGATGAACGAGAAATCCCGTTTTTCGAGGAGATCCCAATTATAGATCGGGTTGCCCCATCTTTGGCCGGTCTTCGAGAAATAATCGGGCGGAACGCCAGCGATCCAAACCGGCTCTTTACTCTTGGGATCCAGCAAGAAACTATCTTGGTTCGCCCAGACATCGCAAGAATCGAATCCCACATAGAAAGGAACGTCCCCAATCAAACGGATCCCCTTCTTATTCGCGTAATCCTTGAGGGATTTCCATTGTTCATAAAGGGTCTTCTGAAGCCAAATCTCATAACGGGCGGCCTTTTCTTCTTCGGGGGTAAGCGAAGGATAGGAGGAAATCATCTCCTGCTGTTCCTTCGGCCAGCTCTCCCACGAAGCCATGGCATTCCGGCGCTTATTCATCATGAAAAGGCTCCAAGGCAAAACCCAGGTGTGGGTCGCAATGAAGTCGGCGAGGCAGCCCGGATCCCTTTCGAGTTCTTTTTCAAACGCCTCTTTGAGGAACGGCTCTTTGTAGGCGCGGATGCCCTCATAATCCACCTTTTCGGCATCTTGACGGAAATCCGGGGCCTTTTTGCAGAGCTTTTTCGCATTGAGGGCGTCCAAATCGACGTAGAGTTCCTCAATCGCGAAGCTCGAGAACGGCTGATAAGGCGAGTGGCCATAGCCGAGCGGGTTGAGCGGCAGGATTTGCCAAAGAGAGAAGCCCGCTTCCTTCGCCAAGTCGACGAAGACGCGGCTTTCCTTTCCGAAATCCCCGATGCCAAAGCGCGACGGAAGAGCGCTCACCGGGCAAAGAATGCCAGAGACACGATTCATGTTTAATTACCTCTCTTTTTTTACTCTATCACAAAGTCGGGCGAATCTCGTGGGCACCCATTTCGGGGATCGACACTTCCACGATTTTCTCAGGGCTGTAGAACTTTCCCATTCCCTCGATGAAATGGTCGAATTCCTTTTCTTCGACAAAGCAGATGATGCTGCCCGCAAGTCCGCCGCCCATCACTCGGGCGCTCCCGGTATGAAGGAGAGCATTGGCTCGGTTGACCGCCTCTAAGGGCGAGCCGGCGTAACGACCAGGGATCATCACGTTGTGGAGCAAGGTCATCTGTGAAAGCTCAGTGGCCCTCTCCATTTCGAGGAACATCCCCATATTGTCTTGCTCAAACGCCTCTTTGGCCCGGATCGTTCGACTATCCTCCTCAAAATAATGGAGGGCTCTTAAGCGCTGGCGCTCATTGATCGGAAGGCTCGGATCGAAGATCTTCGCATAGAATTCGTCGGAAGGAACTTCCGAAAGGACTTCCTTTCCGAAGACTTTCTTGGCGACCGTCTTCATATCGAGCGGCATTTCGCTATAGAGATCGCTCAGCCCAGCGTGCGAGGCGCCCGGATTGATCAAGACGATCCGCAAAGGCCAATGCGGGAAGGGAAGCGAAGAGACCTTGACGTTCGCCATATCGGTGAAATCGAGGAACTGAACGCCGCCAAAAGACGAGCCGCATTGATCGAGGAGGCCTGAAGCCTTCCCGAAATAAACATTTTCGGCATATTGGCCCGCTTTGGCGAGCTCAATCCGCGGGATGCTCCCGCCGTTATAGAGGGCGTTTTCAACTTCGCCCACGAAAAGCTCATAGGCCGCGCTCGAGGAGACCCCGGCGCCGGCAAAGATGTCGCTATTGATCGCGGCCCGGAAGCCGCCGATCTTGTAGCCTTTCTTTTTGAGCCCAGCTAAAACGCCGCGGGCCAAAGAAAGCGAAGAGCCTTTCTCCGTTGGCTTCATCTCGAGATCCGAGAAAGGGAAAGCAAAGCGGCCATAGCCTTCGCTGGCGACGGAGACGAGGCCATCATCGCTCGAGGAGACCGCCCCTTTGATGCCCAGAGAGCATCCGGCGACGATGCAGTGCCCATGCTGATGGTCCGTATGGTTGCCCAAAATCTCGAGCCGACCATAGGAAATGAAGTGGCGTTTGGCCGCTTCGTGATAGTTCTTCAGATAGAGGGCGTCGGCTTTTTTAAGTGCTTCTTCGACGTTCATCGTAATGCCTCCTTGAGGAAGGCGTGGAGGCCCTCCTGACCTTTCGGATCGTCTTTATAGACCGCGACGTTCTTGAGAATCTCGCGGCAGACGGCATTGATATAGGCTTCGGCGGTTTCGCCGGTTTTCTTCAGTTCGAGAATCATCGGTTCGAAAACGTCGAGATCGGGATAGCTCTTGAGATACTCTTCTTTCGGAGCCCCGCTCTTCACCACCGCCTCGACTTCGCCCATTTGGCGTTTAAGCCGGGCTGGCAAAATGAAGAGGCCAGCGGCTTCGATGAGCCCGATCCCTTCCTTCTTGATATGGAAATACTCGGGATGGGCGTGGAAAAGGCCATCCGGATACTCTTGGGTGCAACGGTTATTGCGGAGAATGAGATAGATCGCATAGCCTTTTCCGGTCTTGCGGGCGAAAGGCGTGCAGGTTGAATGGCTCTCTTCCCCTTCGTGGGAGAGAATGTCATGGGCTGGGTCATCGTATTTCCGCCAGGCCAAAAGAATCTTCGAGGCAAGTGCAAGCACATCTTGCCGATCCTTCCCTTCGATCTTGAGACAGGTATCGTAGAAATCGATGATGGAGACCGCCGTCTTTTTCGCTGAACGATAAACGACTTCCTTATCCGGGGCGGTCAATAAGGGCAAGAGATGCCCGCCGCCTTGGAAATGCTCGTGATTGAGAATCGAACCGCCGACAATCGGAAGGTCGCTGTTGCTGCCGATGAAGAAATGCGGGAAGAGATCCACGAAATCCACAAGGGCTTCGAGGGTCTTCGGCGCGATCAGCATCGGGACGTGATCATGATAGAAAACGATGCAATGATGCGAATAATAAACATAAGGCGAGTACTGAAGATACCATCTTTCGCCCGCCAAGGTGAGCGGCACGATCCGGATGTTCTCTCTGGCCGGATGGGAGGCGCTCCCCTCAAAGCCGACGTTCTCTTTGCAAAGAAGGCACTTCGGATAACCCGTGGCTTTCGCCGTCTTGAGTTTGGCGATGTCTTTGTTGTTCTTCTCCGGCTTCGAGAGGTTGATCGAAATCTCAAGCGGCGAACCTTTTGAATAGGTCGCATCCCAATGGAGATTCTGATCGACTTTGCTCTTGGCGATGTAGTTATTCGCGATGGATAACTGGTAAAGGTACTCCGTTGCTTTCTCCGGGTCCACGTCATAGAGGGCATCGAAAGCGTCCTTCACTTCGTGGGGCGTCGGGCTCAATAAGCCCATCACATAGCTGCTATCCCGCTCCGCTTCGCCTTCATCCATGCCGTTTTGGACGTCTTCTTGGATGATCGCATTCACGATCGGATCGGGCAAAGGATAGGCGGAAATCGCCTTTTCATCGATCTCTCCTTCATAAGGCTGGGCTTTGTGATAATGAGCGAGAAGAAGATTGGTGAAATAATCCTCGTCCTCTTCCCGAAGATCCAAATGGCTCTTCGCGTAAAAAACGGCTTCTTTGATCGTCTTCTCAATCATGGTTCACTCCCCCTTTTTGGAAAAAGTATACTCGATGAAATTGCGCTTCCCCTCATAGGGCATGCAGGTCATCGCGTGGAAATCGTTCGGCTTATAAACCGGTTCGATCGCCAAGCCCGAATGCTGCTTTTCTTTTTGCCCATTCGTGAGCAAAGCCCCCATTCTCGGGTAGTTATCGCTATAGATCTGAACGGCTGGAAGCGAGGTCCTAAGACTCAGCTTGAAAGACCCATTCTCAAGCGTGAGCACCGGGAAGGTGCATTTATTCGAGCGGAAGGCAAAGCAATGGTCGTAGCCCAAAGTCCGGGCATTTTGGAGATAAGGATCGTTGATATCCTTCCCCACCGCTTTCGGCGTCGTGAAATCCAGGCATTTCGGAGCGGGAGCGAAGCCAAGCGGAATCATCGCGCTATCGTAGGTCTCGGTTTCGTTCGCATCGATGTAAAGGATCTGACGTTCCACCGTATCCTCACCGCCGAGATTGAAATAGGTATGGCTTGTGAAATTGAGCGGGGTTTGCTCGCTGGATTTAGCGTCGTAGACAATTCGGAAAACCGGCTCGTTCTCTTTGATGAGGTAACGGACCCGGAGGTCGACTTCGCCCGGGAAGCCCATCTCGAGCGCTTTGCTCACGAGATAATAATCGACGGCGATCCCATCGCCCAAGTGGACCACGTCCATCTTGAACATCTTGAAGGAGAAGCCTTCGACCCCGCCATGGAGGGTATTGACCCCCTCATTGACGGAAAGCGAATAGGTTTTGCCCAAGTAATCGAGCTTGCCTTCTTTGATCCGCCCGGCGATTCGCCCGACGGTTTTGCCGAAATAAGCATCGCTATGGAGCCATTCGGCTTTGTCTTTTTGCGCGATCGTCATCGGAACGCCGAGATAACGAATTTCATAAATCCCGGCCCCAAAGTCGGATAAGGTGAGGGCGAGCCCCACGCTGTTGGTGACTTTGAGAAAAGTAACCCCTGACGACTCGACGCTTTCAATGGTCATTGCGGATCGATCTCCTTGTAAAGCATTGCTAATTCTTTCTCATCCATCTCTTTCGGTACCGGATAAAGCGGATTGGCTTCTTTATCAGCCCGAGCGGCCAATAATGGGATATCCTCGCTCTTAATCAAATGATCGAAGTTCTTCGGAATCCCCATCTTCGCATTCATCCCCTCGATCCAGGCGATGAAGGCCAAGGCTTTGTCGTGACGCGAGGCATTCGGTTTTGTGAGCGTCAAGGCTTCGGCGAGGCGGGATAAAGGCTTATCGGCTTTCTTCCCATAGCTTCTGAGGACATGGGGAAGGATGATTGCGTTGGCCAAACCATGGGGCACGTTATACTGCCCGCCCAAGGAATGAGCGATCGCATGGACGTAGCCGACATAGCTCCGGGTGAAGCTCACGCCGGCGAGATAGCTGGCGCGCTGCATCGCCAAACGGGCTTTGGCATTGGAAGGATCCTGATAGAAAGCGTAGAGATTCTCATCGATCAAACGGACCGCTTCGATCGAATAGCGTTTGGTTTTTGCGGTGCGTTCATGGCCGATGAAGGCCTCGACCGCGTGGGTCAAAGCGTCCATGCCGGTCGACGAGATGATCTTCGGAGGCAATTTCGCCAAAAGCGAGGAATCGTGAATGCAGACCTGCGGGATCAGCTTCGGATCATCGATCGCGAACTTCTCCCGGGTCTTCGGGTTGACGACGACCGCCGCGACGGTGGCTTCGCTTCCGGTCCCGGCCGTGGTCGGAATCGCGATGAGCATCGGGTAACGCTTATGGACTTTGAGAATGCCCCGAAGCGAAGCGATGCTCGCTTTTGGATTGGCCAAAAGGGCGCCGACGGTCTTGGCGGTATCCATGCTGGAGCCGCCACCGAGGGCCACAATCGAATCGCAGTTATTCTTTTCGGCCAATGCTTTGGCCTCATTGATGCAATCGAAAGTCGGATTGGCCACCACGTCTTTATAAAGGGCGTAGCTTAAGCCGTTGGCCTTGAGTGAATTCTCAAGGGTTTTGCTGAGGCCGAGCGAATAGACGCCCGGATCGGTCACGATAAGGGGGCGCATATAGCCCCGTTTCTTAAGGACCTCGCTCACTTTGCTGGAGGCGCCTTCACCCGAAATGAGCTCCGGTTCTTTGAAGTTCATGGCGTAGGCAGCTAGGCCCACGCAAAATTGGAAGCTGCGGCAATAGGCTTTCCGAAAGGGGTTCATAAAATGTTTTCCTCCTTTATAATAGCGGGGCGACGAGCTTCAATAAAGCCCATTCGACCCTTTTCTTCTTTTCCCAACCCTTCCACTCTTCCAGAGTGACCTCATGGGAGACCTCGACGGTATCGAGGAAATCCTGCTTCATTTTCATGACGGAGGAGCTCTTGACGAGCAAAGTTCCGCATTCCTGGTGCAGGTAGAGTGAACGGTAGTCGAGATTGATCGTCCCGTCCGTCGCGAGTTCGTCATCGCTCACGAACATCTTCTGATGGACAAAACCCGGGGTGTATTCGTAGATCTTGACCCCTGCCATGAGAAGCGGTCCGTAATTCGCGCGCGTCAGTTGGAACACGGTCTTTTTATCAGGGACGCCGGGGACCAAAAGCCGGATGTCATTCCCCTGAAGGGCCGCGATCCTAAAGGAATCGCGAAGCTGGTCGTCGAGAATAAGATACGGAGTCGAACAATAGCAATAACGGTTGGTTTTGCCTAAGATCGAAAGGTAGGCGCCTTCGCCGACGTCGTCGTTCGAGTAAGGCATATCGCCATAAGGCTGGACGAAGCCATCGCTGGTAGGGAATCCCCCATCCTCGTCGATATATGTCTCAGGCCGGTAATAATCGTAATCAATCTTTTTCTTGGGCTCGAAATGGACGAGCCAGTTGGCGAGGAAAAGGAGGGTGAAGCCATAGACGCCCTTCCCCTTGAGCATGATCGAATTGTCTTTCCAATGGCCATAAGGCGAATTGATGTTGATGTACTCATCGGCCAAATTGATGCCCCCGGTGAAACACGTATGTCCATCGATCACGAGAATCTTTCGGTGGTCGCGGTTATTCATCCGGACATCGAGAATCGGCTTGATCCGGGCGAAAGCATGGGCATTGAGACCCAAGCCCCGGAGATAGCGCCAATAATGGACCGGGGTGGCGCCTAAGTTCCCCATGTCGTCATAGACCACCCGCACATCGACCCCTTCCTTGGCTTTCTTGACCAAGATATCGAGGATCGAATCCCAGAATTTGCCGGGTTTGATGATGAAATATTCCAAGAAAATATAGTGTTTGGCCTTTTCAAGTTCTCGGAGCATCACGGGGAAAGCGACGTCCCCAAGCGGGAAATAACTGACGGAGGTATTCTGGTAGATTCCCCCATTGCTCGCCTGCTCGATGTAATTGGCGATATTGGCGCAATCGGGGGCCGAAGCGGCGAGTTTGCGACGGGTCTCATCGGTCGAAGGGTCGTGTTTCAGCGCTTCGTAATACATCTTGAGCGTCTTGGATTCGCGCCTGGTCCGAAGCTTGTGGGCGAAAAGGATATAAAACGTGGCGCCCACCACCGGGAGAGCTCCGACGAAAACGAGCCAAACGATCTTGTATTGGGCGGCGCTGTCGGTTTGAACGATGAAGACACAGACAAACGCCTGCAAAAGGATGATCAGGGTCACGTAAAGGACCGAAGAGCCGGGATTAGTGGCCCCGTTCACAAATACTTGGACCACGATATAGACGAGGAGCGTGAGCTCGAGAAGAATCGTGAGGAGAAGGACCAGCTTCTGCCAATAACCGTTCCGGAACATTTTCATCGCCCTATTCTAGGACGAATCAAGCCTATTTCATAGGCTTAAGAGACCAAAATTGACCATTTATTTCCGTAAAAAGAAAGGCCTCCGAAGAGGCCTCAGGGGATCATTGGCGTTCTTTTTCCGTCCAAATCACCGCGGTATAGGTGATTTTCTCGGAGGGATGGATCCCATCGTGATCGATGTCCCCGACGAAAGCGGTGAGTTCGGGGAGGATCTTCGCCCCTGTCTTGGCTTTGGCCAATAAGGGCAGGATTTTTTCGTAATCCGCCTGAGCCTTGGCCCAATCATCAAAGAAGGAATCGGTCCGCATTTGACCCGTAGCCGGGGCGGGCCAAGCCGCATGCTTTTCGTTAAAGTAATCTAAGGCTTGCTCGCTCTTCGAGAAATGGGATGGGAAATTCATGCAGTACGGCTGGGAATCCTTGCCCACCAAAAGAGCGATGAGAAAGCGCTTGAACCGATGAGGGCTATTCACGAAATGCATGACTTTGCGGTAGTCCTTGAGTGAAGAGGCGAACGCTTGGGAGTCGATATAGGGATTCTTCAAAGTGGTCGCGTTAACCTTAGACCACATCGCGGAAATCGCTTGAAGCTGATCCTCGGGAAGAGCCAAAAGCCGATCTGTGTGATAGGTGAAGGTGCCGTATTTCTTGCCCAAAAGGATGTCGAGATAGCTCTCCAAGCGGCAATGGGAAGCCGAATAATGCTTCTTCCGAGCCGGCGGCTCCGAGGCATAACCGGCTTTCGAAAAGATGTAGGGATGGCATTCGCGGTCGAGGGAATAATGGAGGAAAAGCCCTTCGATGTAGGAATAAAGGAGCTCCTTATCCTTCGAGGCATTTGCGTAATCGAGCAAGGCTTGATAAACCGGCGAGATATCCATGTCGTGAAGGGCGGTGCCAAAGGAATCCACTTCCTTCGCATGCTCCCGTTTTTTGAAAGGGTATTGGCCGAAGAAAAAGAAGGGATCCGGGCCTTGGGCTCCGACATAAAGAGCTTCTTTATAAAGGCGAGACGGCTCTTTCATCACCTCTTTGGCAAAGGTGTAGTGCGTGATGATGGCGGGCATGGCTCAATCATCTCCGCCCAAGGATTCAAGCCCTTTGGAATTCGAGACTTTTTTGGCTTTTGCGTTCTTGACGAAGAGGAAGACGATGAGCGAAGCCCCCATCAGCGAAGTGGCATAAATCGGAAGGGCGATCCATTCCTGGGCTTTGAGGAAGATGAGACCGATCAAGATCGGGGTCAGGGATTGGGCAAGCATCGACGCCGCGTAGTAATAGCCGGTGAATTGGCCGACTTTCTTTTTGGTGCAAAGCTCAACGACCATCGGGAACGAGCAATTGTGGATCAAGGATCCGCCAAAGCCATTGACCACGTAGATGATATAGAACTGCCACGGCAGGGCGTGATAGGTCACCCCGCTCACGACCGTGGTGCTGGAAGACTGGCCGACGAAGCACATGAAGAAATAGCTGAGAAGGCAAAGGATGAGACCGCTCGTAATCGTCCATTTACGGCCGATCTTATCCGCCAAGGGACCAGCCACGAGGAAGCCGATGACCGAGCAAGCGCCGCCGACGATCGAAAGAATGCTCGTCGCACCGCTCTTGGCGCCCAAGAAGTAAATGACATAGTTGCCCATGAACGTCTCGATCGAATTGAAGGACATAAACCAAAGAACCTCGGCCGCCAGGATGAGAATGAGCATCGTCTTGTTGGCTTTCGTCATCGGGGCGTCTTCGTCTTTAGCCGTCAATTTATCGACGATTTCGGCTTCTTCTTCGCCTCGGCGCATCTCCGGCTCGACCTCCGCTTCGATCTTGTTTTCCTTGATCTTCCAGAAAAGGACGCCGACCGAAACGATCATCATGAGCGAGACGATGAGATAAGGAATCTCAAGCTCCCAGATGTTTTTGGTGCTGGCATTGAGATAAGTGGTCAATTGGAAGAACGGAATCAATAAGAGAACGGTCCCGACCGCGCCGCCCATATAGCCCATGATGTTGATGACGCCATTGGCTTTGGCCCGCAAAGGCTTCGGTGTCATATCCGGCATCAAAGCGACCGCCGGCGAACGATACATCATCATGAAGAAGATGACGAGGAGCATCGTGACGATCAATCCCGGGATGCTGCCATAGAAGAAGGCCACCGGGATGAAGGGGACGATGATCGCCGAAACGAGGGTGCCAATCAAAATGAAGGGCATGCGTTTTCCGAGCGGCGACTTGGTTTTATCGGAGATCCGGCCGAAGATCGGCAGCATGATCAACGCGGCGATGTTATCCATCGCCATGATGATGCCGACGATATATTGGACGTTGAGAACATAAGACGTATAGAGATCCGGGTTGCTCGCTTTAAGGGCGTTCCAATCCGTGACTTCGGGATAGAGGGCCGTATCGAAAAGCTGGGTGAGGAAAGTGGGGCACGTCAGGTTATAAATCTGCCAAAGAAGCAGAATCCCGAAGAAGGCGAAACCGATGGTGAAGGTTCGTTTGTAATTCAGCTTGAGAGGGGCTTTTTTCTCGGCAGAAGGGCCGCCTGAAAGAACAGGCGTCGAAGAAGTTTCTTCGGGAGTTTTATTTTCCATATGTAGCTCTATCTTAGACCTTCTTGAGAAAAGAAAAAATAACGAATAAGCAAAGAATCAGTTCCACCACTCCACGCGGACTTCATCAAAGAGTTTCCGCACGTCCGGGGTCGGGTCCTCGTAACGTCGGATCATGTCGTCAATCACCGAATCGGGCACCCATTTCTCTTTGGGCCGGTTCCGGTTCCGCAAATAGCAAGGCGAATAATCCTTCATTTTGACCATAAAAAGAATCGAATGGTCATAGCCTTTGAGCCGCTTCATGAAATATTCCCGCCGGTAATTATCTAAGAATGCAGCGTCCTCAATCACCGTGCAATCCCCTGCTGTGCTCGCGAAAATGGCATTCGCTTGAGCAATCAAGTCATCGAAAATGACTTCCATGTGCTCGGGAAAAATCAAATAAGATCCCGTGATTTTCTTCCGGGTTTCGTCCGTATCGCAAATAAAAGTGTTCGGATGCTCTTTGGCGTAGGCTTTCGCCCAAGTGCTTTTGCCCGAACCAGGGATGCCGCAAAGAAGGAAAAGCGTTTTCATACAATGTCTAAATTAAACAAGTTTCTTACGAAGCCAGCTTGAGAATAAATCCACAGCAACAATGAGAATCAATACACCGAATAAGCAAGCGCCGAGCCGCGAGGCATCGGTATAAAGATTAAGACTCGCCAAGGAGAAGCCGATGCCGCATTGGTTTCCGCAAACAACGCCAAGGATCGTCGCCGTGCGAATGTTGATATCGAAACGATATAGAACAACCGAATAAAGACCGGGCCGAGCCTGCGGCATGATGCCCAAATGGACTTTCTGCCAGGCCGTCGCCCCAGCGGCGCTCAAGCCTTCGAGCGTTTCGAAATTCAAATCATCAAATTGCTCGGCGTAAAGTTTTCCGATCATGCCGATGCCATGAAGCGAGAGAGCCAAAACGCCAGCCATGGCGTTGCTGCCGGCGCTCGCAACGATCATCATGCCCAAAAGGAGCTCGGGGAAGGTCCGGATCAAAATCAGGAAGATGTCGCTGACCCAGGCCCATTTGCCAAAAAGCTTATGGGAGCCCAAAAGGCCGAAAGGAAGAGCGATGATCGAAGCAACAAGCGTTCCGATGAAGGCGATTCCGAAGGTCTGAAAAATCTGATAAACCACGGAGACGTCAAATGAATAAGCCGCGCCGATCGAATCGACGCCAACACCGAAGAAATAGTTCCAATCCGGGTGAAAAAGCTTACTCAGGATATCGCCCATATCCGACCACTTCGGATGAAGATTGCTGAATTTGTTGCCAAGGGCCAAATCCAAATTCATATAAACCAGAATAAAGATCAGCAAAGCAAGGAAGAAGACATCGAGAAGCCAGCGACGAGGGGCGTAATAAAAGGCCTCCTCCGGCCCTTCGAACTTCTGGGCCTTCCGACTTCCGAAGATGAACTCATGAAGGCGGACGAAACCATTCGATTTCCCTCCCGCTCGTTCCTGAACCGGATCTCTGCGCGAGAAAGCAGTCGCCAAAAGCCAGCCGAGCGAGATGACAATGACAATCGCCGCGACGATAAGGGTGATGTTCTTGGCGCTCATTTCATTTTCCTCGAAACGATGTTGCTGGCGACCTGAAGCGTGAAAACCAAGATGAAAAGCGGAACGAGAAGACAGCCAACTCTGTCATATTGCTCAGCGGTGATGCGCTCATTGAGCTCATAACCATAGCCGCCCGCGCCCACATAACCCAAGATGATGGAAGCCCGGATATTGATTTCGAAGGTATAAAGGAAATTAGCGAAGAACATCGGCTTGATTTCCGGATGCAAGCCCAAGTGAACCGACTGCAATTTCCCCCCGCCGGAAGAACGGGCTGCCTCAAAAGGTGACATCTCCAAAGTCTCGATGTACTCATACATCAGCTGATACATGATTCCAATCGTGAAAATCACCATGGCCACGATGCCGGCCAAAGAGCCTTGCCCCACAATCAGGGTGGCGAAGATGGCGAAGGTCATCGTCGGAATCGTGCGAACCAAATCGGAAACGATGCGAACTGGCTGGTAAACATAGGCGTGCTGGGCGACGTTATGAGCGCTCAAGTAATAAATCGGAATCGAAAGAAGGGCGCCAAAGACCGTGGCGATGAAGCACATTTCGGTGGTTTGCCAAATGACAGGCACCGCAGTCGTCCACATATACTCCCACCACTTATCCGTGGTCCGCAAGGATCGGTAACTATCAGGATTGAGAACGTAAAGTTCGTGAAGAATGTTGTTGAGGCCTTCCCAAGTGAAGTTGAAATTATCGGAGCGGACGAAGAAACATGAGGCGATAAAAAGGCCAACAATCAAAAAGAGGGCAATGAAAATGGCGTAAGGCCGTTTTTTCCGGATCGTCCGGACCATCGACCCATCGTGCTGAACGGAAATATCGATTTGGCTATCGTAAAACCAAATCTTTTCGTTGATCGCTCGGATTTGTTCCTTGAGCGATGGCTTTTTCGATGTGGAGGGAAGCGATTCGCCCATGGTTATTTTGCCTCAGGTTGAACCGGATCATCCGGAATATCATCGATCACGCCAAGTTTTTCATTTCCGTTGAGGCTGCGACCATAGATTTTAATGCAGACTTCGTCCGTAACTTCGGAAGGCTTGCCGTCAAAAACGATTTGCCCAGCCCGAATGCCAATGATGCGACTCGAGTATTTCTTGGCGAGATCAACGTGGTGCATGTTCGCCAAGATGGTGATGCCCATCTTATTGATCCGAGTGAAGTCATTCATGACCGAAATCGTGGTGATCGGATCCAAGGAAGCAACCGGTTCATCGGCCAAAATCAGTTTCGGTTCCTGGGTCAAAGCCCGGGCCAAAGCAACCCGCTGCTGCTGGCCACCGGAAAGTTGATCGGCTCGAACGTAAGCTTTGTCCAAAATCCCTAATTTATCAAGCGAACGCAAAGCCAGCATTTTTTCGTCTTTGGAATAGATTCCGAGAAGAGTCTCGATGGTATTGTGATAACCCACACGACCAGCGAGAACGTTCTGATACACCGTTGAGCGCTTCACGAGGTTGAACGATTGGAAGATCATTCCGATGTTCCGCCGTTCCATCCGCAAAGCTTTTCCGCGCAGTTTGGAAATGTCGACTCCATCGACAAGGATTTCACCGCTTTGAATATCATGCATCCGGTTGATGCAGCGAATCAAAGTCGACTTCCCGGCGCCAGAAAGACCGATGATCGAAACAAACTCGCCATCATGAATCGTCAGGTTAACGCCTGAAAGGGCTTTATAACCATTTGGATAGATTTTGTCGACGTTTTTTAATTCAATCATCGGTTTTCTCTCTAGCGCTGGGCTGTTAGCGAATCAGCAATCGAAGCGGCAATTATAAGAGGTTGTGTTCGGCTTGCCACTTATACATCGTGCGGACCGGATCAAAGTCGCTGTCTTTCGCATCATTATAGCCAGTGTGGCTGTAAATCTGATAGAGCATGCCGGCCGGCGTCGTCACATCGCTCGTCGTTCCATCAGCGGCCGCAGCTTTGAAAGCCGTCTTAATGGCTTCCTTCTTGCCATCGGAGATGCCCGAATAGCAGCAGACCGTATCGTTCACGACCGGATCGGTGATCGCGACGGTATACGACTTGGTGAACAACGTATCATCTTGATAGAAAGTCGAAGTCTTCTGAACATAGGCGCTGCCATAACGGATATCCATGAATCCGCAGCCGGCATCAATCGTTCCGTTCATGAGATCGCTGACCATTCCCGGATAGCCTTTCGAAGTGTCGGTCTCCGGAACGCCGATCAAAGCTTTCGCCTGATCTTCGGTGCTCAAAGCATCATATTGATCAGCAGTGACGAAACCTTTGGTAAAGCCCATGTTGTAGAGCATATACGTCGGATAGATGTAGCCCGAGCCCGAAGTGGAGCCCATGATGCCAAATTTGGCCTTGCCATCATGAAGTTCTTGAATCGTGATCGTGCCATCATGATTGGTATCAAAAGTCTTGGCGCCGGTTAAGGTCGATCCATAAGAATCGCGGCGGGAGATGACAATGCCGCTATAGAAGCTGACAGACGACATCGATTGATCGCCTTTATAAACGTAGGCGCTCGACGTATTCGCGGAAGTAATCGCGGTGCCATCAAGGGCGATTTCGCCGTTCATGGCTTTCCGCTGCTTTTCGCGGAGGGCCGTGTCGTACAAATCGCCTTTGAAATCATCGGCCTGGACTTTATAGCCCGCGCGAAGGGCCTGAAGAAGGACTTCGACTTTGCCCGGATGCTCAATCGAAGCCTGAGCATAGCCCGAAGCGGTCAAGAAGCCAGCATCGAGTTTGCCGTTTTCGACGGCAGTGTTGACGGCGCCATAGGAAGTGCCGACCGACACGTGGAAGGTGTATTTCTTATCGACGTATTTGGTCAGATAAGGTTCAAGTTTGGTCGCATTCGAGAGAAGCGTCGTGGCGTTGTTCGACGGAACGAGCTGGACAAAGATGTCCGTCGATTCGGCTTCGCTAGAGGCAGCGGCCGAGGCAACGGAACCGGCAGTAGACTTGGTTCCCGTCCCCTGGCAAGCGGTCAAGGCGGCTACCATTAAGAGCCCGCCCAAGATGATGACATTCTTC
>DAIQMS010000011.1:0-38669 GCA_036788815.1 Bacillota bacterium | reverse complement strand
CATTGCAACAAAACGTTGCCATTTTGCAAACGAGAAATATCCACTTTTGCCTAAACGAGGATGCTAAACTATGGCCATGTTTTCAGACAATCTCAAAAAAGCTCGGAAAAAAATCGGGGATCTCCCAAGAGGAGTTGGCTGCCTCCGTCAACGTGACGAGGCAAGCGGTGACCAAATGGGAAAACGGTGAGAATGAGCCCTCGCTCCAAACGATCTCCTTGATCACGAAAGTTCTTCAGGTGGAGGTCGCCTATTTGATCGATGGCGAAGAAAGCGCGGAGCGGGTGACGGCGCCTCAAAAGAAAGTCGCTCGTTCTTTCACTTGGGGGAGTTTTCTTAAGACCTCGGCCTTGTTCTTTGCTTTCGCCGCCTTTCTTCTTTTGCTTCTTCCGGGTGTTTCTGGCCTCGCCAATGTGATGGCTTATTGTTTGATTTTCGGCTTGGAAGGATCCCTGCCCAACCCCATCGCTTTGGCGGGCTGGATTATCCTTTTGGCGGGCTTTTTGTCCTTTTGTGCCTTTTTCTTCGTTTCGCCGAATAAACTGTTCAAAAAAGTTTTATTTTGGTTGAGCGTAGGCTTGTTCCTAGCCGCCGGGATTCTTTTCCTTTCTTGCCAGGCGCCCAATCCGCGTTCTTTAGCGGGTAGCTCCGAAGGACTCTGGGACGAAGGACTCGAAGGAGTTGGTCCCAGTTTCAAAGCGGAAGACCTCAATAAGATGACCCTTATCGTCTTAGGTAAGAACGGCTTTGGGAATGTGACTCCCTACACCTCGGAGTATTATCTCCTTCAAAATGAGTTTCTTCTTTCGCGTTACACGTTGATTGGCGATACGTACTATTACACCAATTCCTCGGCTTATTATTTGGCTCGTTACACCCGCGAGACGACGTTAGGCCCAGGTTTTATTTCCGCCGGAGTTCTTTGCTTAGCCTCAGCTATCGTCGCGGGGCTTGGCTATTTCGTCAAAGATCGGAAGATCGAAATTACTTCGACGATCACCCCGGATAAAATGGCAAAATCGAAATCGGCTATGGTTTTTTGGCTTCGGCTTTTCCTTTGGGTAGATGAGAACGCCTCCGAGAGGAGCTCTGCCCTGAAAAGGAAGCTTCATCGAGCCTTTGAAAGATATATCGTTAAGAAAAACTTTACGTGTTATAATTCCGGGCAATGAGACAAGAAGATCTCGATCTGACCCTGGATGAGCCATTTATCCCCTTTACGCCGATCAAGGCTTTCCCGAAGAATGAGCATGGCGATGTCTATCCGACCAAGAAATGTCGGAGCTTTGACTATGAGAAAGAAGCCAAAGCAATTTATCGCCCCAAGACCTTCTTTTTCAAACTTCGGCGGTTCTTTACTCGTTTGACCGGAATCGTGGTGGGCCATTTCGTCGTCTATTTTCGTTATCACCTCAAAGTTGAAGGCCGAAGAATTTTGAAAACCCACAAACGCGAGCTTAAGAACGGTTTTCTGACCGTGGCCAATCACGTTTTCCCAATCGACTGCGTCGCCGTGACCACCATTCGTCACTTCCGGGTTCCGGAGTTCCCGGTTTGGCAGGATGGCTTCGAATCGAATCAAGGGGCGATGTTCCAGGCTTTTGGCGGCTTCCCGGTCGTCAAGACGCCCTGTGGTCTCGAAAAAGCCTATCAGTGCATGAAGGACGTCCTCAAAGAGAAGAAGTGGCTTCATGTCTATCCCGAAGCGGCCTGCTGGTATTATTACGTCCCGATCCGGGAGTTCCTCAACGGGACCTTCCGGCTGGCTTACGAAATGGATACTCCGGTCTTCCCCCTCGTGTTTTCTTTTCGAAAGCGGACGGGTTTTGCGAAGATTTTCTTCCCCAAAGAGCCGCTTATCACCTTGCGGATTGGCGAACCGCACTACCCGGATAAGAGCCTGGAGAAATCCTTGGCCATCGTCAAACTGCGCGATGAGGTTCATCTTTCGATGGTTCATCTCGAAGGGATCCCGAACGAAGCCAGGAACGCCGAACTCAAGAAGCGTTACTCCTATCGTTAAGAAGCGGTAAAAAAAGGCATCCGTATTCCTTTTCTTAACGGGTTTGCGTAGAATGATGGCGGAGGAAAACACCATGCCGAATTTTGCCGATCCTTTCAATGCCAATGTTCAGCGGAAAATGAACAAAGAAGAACTAATCCAAGCTCTTCGTCTCGATATCGCAGGCGAACTCGAGGCCATCTATCTCTATGATGCCCATTATCAGGCGACCGACGATCCGAAAGCCAAGGCCGTCTTAGCGGACATCCGGGATGAGGAAAAGATCCACATGGGCGAACTGATCACCTTGATGCGGGCACTCGATCCCAAAGAGGCCGAGCAATTCCTCAAAGGCGAAAAAGAAGTCCATGAGCTCTTCGAAGAGCTCGAAGCCAAGAAAAAGTAACTAACGTTAGGGAAGACTCACATTCTTCCCTTTTTTGATCTCAATAAAGGGGATATTTTTTATGAAAGCGGCCAAAATTTCGATTTATTCGCTTGCGGGCGCGGTCTTTGTGACGGCCTTGGTTCTTTTCTTCACGTACACGATTCACGCTCCGATGAACGTCGGGGAAGGCGGGGAGGCCTTGGGCTGGATCACCGCGGGTTCGATGGTGTTTTTGCTTCTCCTTTTCGTTTTTCGCTGCATCTTCCTTTCAAAAAAGACGACTCCGGCGACCAAAATGAAGTTGGCACCGTACTACAAAATTCTCAATCAACTCCATGGGCCAGTCGGCTGCCTTGCCTTAGCACTTCTTTCGGTTCACTTTTCGCTGGTGTTCGATCTGACGAATCCGGCCTGGCGCCATTTTGTGACGGGCTATATCCTTGTGGGATTGCTTCTAGCGCTTTCCGGGGTTGGGCTTGCTGGTATCTTAAACAAAACCCCGAGCCGCAAGACCTTGATTCTCGTTCACCAGATTCTGGTCGCTTTGATTCTGGTGACGTTTGTGATTCACCTGATTTTCAAATAAAGCTTTCTATCTTGTAGAAAAGACTTTAAAATTCGGCCAAGCGGGATTTTTTAATCGGTCCCATCGTTCTTTTTGGCGCAAAGAGGGTCTTCCTCGTCGAGGGTTTTGAAATCCTGGGCGAGTTTCGCTAAAGGGGAGGGGCTCTCAAAGGCTTTGGCCTCCGCCTCTTTTTCGGAATTCTTTTTCTTTTTCATCGCCTTCCATTATAGAGGATGAATTCCGCGGTTAACCTTCGAAAGGAAAAATGCGATAATCTTTTTCATCAGGGAAGGGACAGCGTTCCTTCGTGAAAGGATATCCATGAGCGATAAATGGGATTTGCGGTTTATCTATCCGAGTGAAGCGGCTTTCGACGCGGACTTAGCCAAGTTCAAAAACGAGATTGCCCCGAAGATGGCATCGTATAAAGGAAAATTAGGAGAAGAGCGCTCCTTCGTCGAGTTCTTGCTCCTCGAGCGGGAGAGCCAGAAGATACTGACCAAACTCTTCCTTTATTCCGGCTGCGCAAGCGACCTCAATAAGAAAGACGTGGCGGGCAATGAGCGCGAGAGCCGGGTTCAGCTCGCGGTTCAGGATTTCGAAGAGAAACTTTCCTTCTCCGATCCGGAATTCCTTTCAATCGGCGAAAAGACGATCAAGGGCTTCATCGCCAAACACCCGGAACTGCAGGAATTCGATTATTCCTTTGAGAAGCTTTTTCTCGATCAGTCCCATATTCTGAGCGCCGATAAAGAGAAGCTGGTCTCCGCTTTCTCGCCTTTGACGGAAGAAGGCTCCCAACTCTATTCGATGCTCTCGGTCGGCGACTACACCCCGAAGAAGGCCCATCTCCACGATGGGAGCGAAGTCGAAGTGAGTCAAAGCAACTGGACGAGCCTTATTGCGGCGACGAAAGATGCGGGGGACCGCCAAGCGATCTTCGAAGCGCTCTACGCCTATTATGACGAGCACAAGAACGTTTACGCTGAAATCTATAATAACGCGGTCCAAGCCGAACTCGCCGAGATGAAGGCCCGGGGCTATTCCTCGATTCTCGAAGAGCACCTTTTCCATAACAAAATCCCGACTTCGGTCTTTCTCAATCTCGTCGAAGTGGCTTCGCAAAATGCCCAGCCGCTCCATGATTACTACGCTTTGCGGACGAAGTATTTAGGTTTGACGAAGCATCGTTCTTATGACCGATTCCTCCAACTTGCCCATTCGAACAAAAAATACACTTACGAAGAGGCAAAGGATCTCTTCTTCGCTTCAATCAAGGATTTCCCAGCGGACTTCCAAAAGAAGGCCCATACCGTCCTTGAAGAGGGCTATGTCGATGTCTATCCGGCTTTGGGGAAGCGGAGCGGCGCCTATTCCAATGGCGGCTATGCCGATGGCAAAGAAAAGCTCCATCCGGTCATTCTCTTCAACTTTCAAGGGGAACTTGATGATTGCTTCACCGTCGCTCATGAATCGGGTCATTCGATCCACACCCTTTATTCGATGGAATCGCAGCCTCTTATGAAGCAGGAGTACACGATTTTCACCGCCGAGATCGCCTCGACCTTCAATGAGCATAACCTCTTGGATTATCTCCTCCGGAGCGGGACGCTCGATAAGGAGACGAAGATCGCCCTCCTTCAGAAAGCGATCGATGAGATCGTCGGCACTTTCTACCGCCAGACCCTCTTCGCCCAATACGAATATGAGATCGCGAAGAAAGCCGAAGCGGGCGAGCCCTTATCCTATCAAGTCCTTTGCGACGAGATGACGAAGCTCTATAAGACCTACTACGGCATCGATATCACCGAAGAAAAGCTGAAGCCCTTTGTCTGGGCCTATATCCCGCATCTTTTCTACACTCCGTTCTATGTCTATCAATACGCGACGAGCTTCACCGCCTCGATGCTCCTTTACGAAAACGTCAAAGAAAAGAAGCCCCAGGCCTTCGAACGCTACGTCGGCTTATTGAAGAGCGGGGGTTCGACCTTCCCGATCGACGAAGTCAAAGCGGCTGGGGTCGATCTCACAGGCAAAGCGCCGTTCTTGAGCGTCGTCCATCGGATGGAAGAGCTCGTCGAAGAATTGCGCAAGACTTTGGAAAGCGATGTAAAATAGCCCGCGGAGGAAATTTATGAAAACCATCGGAAAGATTCTTTTGTTCATCGGCGGTTTGCTCTTCTTCGCCTCTTCGATCTATAGCATCGCCACGTTGATTTCGACCTGTGTCAAAACGCCTGAGGTCTTCTTCAAACAAGAGCCGTTCTATGTCGGAATCGTCGCTTTGGCGATCGTTATTCTTTGGATCATCATTGATCTCTGCGGCGGCATTTCCGGCATGATCTATTCCCTCAATGGCCATCATCGGGGCTGGGTCCAAGTGCTGACGATCCTGATTCTTTTTCTCTTCGTGCTGAACTTGATCGGGGCGATCACCACGGCCATTTCTGAGAAGCGGTTCGTTTGGGGCGATTGGTCGAGCTTGGTCTATGGTGGCGTTCCGGGCATTCTCTATGTGCTCGGCTACTTCCTTGATCGCAAACACGCGAAATAGTCCGCAAAAGCCGCCTCGTTTTTGATTTTGAACCCTGAGCCGCGCCTAAAAGCGCGGCTTCTTCGAGCCTTCACCCTGAAAGGAGAATTCACCATGAAATCGGTTGGTCGCATCTCGCTTTTCATCGGAGCTCTCCTCCTTTTCACTTTCGCGATTCTTTCGGGGATTGCCGTCGGGTTGATCCTCGTGAGCGCGCCCTCGGTGTTTTTCTCTTCGATTGACGGCGGGCTTTCTTTCGCGGCGGATATCGCCTGGTTCTTCCTTTATCTCATCGCCGGGGCGTTTGGGATGAAATACGCCAGCAAGGGGGAGCACCCGAACGAAGTTTTCATCCTCGCTTTGGTGTTGACGCTCCTCGTTCTCATCAATTTGACCGGTCTTGTTTTGGCCATCATCAAGAGCGGAACCTCGAGTTGGACCGATTGGGAGAACATCGTTTATGGTTCGATCGGATCACTCTTTTATGGTTTTGGCTACTATTTCGATCGGGCCAAGGATTCCTTTCCTGGATAGCCAAGAGAGTCCTTCTGCAAGAATGACGATAGTTTCATCTCGGAAAAGAGTGTGCTAAAGTTACACATAGAAAGAAGTGTCACCTTCATGTTCAATCGTTCAAAGAATCCACGGGTCTGGCGGTCCCTCGATAAGACCGCAACGGCTCTCTTCGCCCTTCTTCGCGAAAAGAATTATTCCGATATCACGATCAGCGAGGTTTGCGCCCAAGCGGGTTTGACCCGCAAGACTTTTTACAGGGATTTCGACTCGCTTGATGACGTCATCGATTTCGCCGTTTATGCCCGGATGAACGAATACATCCAAAACACCAATCCGACCTCGTTTGGGGATTACGTGCTTCAGTTCTTCAAATTCTGCGCCAGTCGCAAAGATATCCTCTCTCTTTTCGAAAAGCAGGGGATCTACCATCTTTTGACTCGCAGTTTCTGCGCTTATCTTCCCCAATCCGCTTTCTTGAAGAATCTGGCGATTGCCGCCGGATTCAATAGCGAGAACCGCGATTACTATTGGAAGAGCTTGGTTTCCGAGGAATGCGGCTTCGTCGAAGTCTGGATTTCCCGGGGCTTCCAAGAGACGCCTGAGCAACTCGTCAAGCTCAATCTGCAGCTTCTCTCGGCTTTCAAAGGCATCGAAGGATGAACGCGCCGATCGATGTTTCTTCACTCTATATAGAAACGTCGCGGCTTCTTTTGCGGCCTTTCATCGAAGCGGACCTTCCGGATTTTTACGCCTACGCCAAAGTCCCCGATGTCGGGGAGTGGGCGGGCTGGGCTCATCATGGCTCGATCGAAGAGAGCTCCCGGGTGCTCCAGCTTTTTATTTCGGAGAAAAAGACCCTGGCCCTCGTCGAGAAAAAGACCTCCCGGGTGGTCGGGAGCCTCGGGATTGAAGAGTATCATTGCCCTCTTCCTAAAGAATATGACGCCCTTCAAGGCCGGGAGTTGGGCTACGTCCTAGCCAAAGACAAGTGGGGGCAGGGTTATATGAGCGAAGCGGTCAGGGCGGTGATCGATTATTGCTTTTCCACGCTCAATCTCGATTTCCTCGTCTGCGCCCATTTTGCGCGGAACGAGCGCTCAAAACGAGTGATTCAGAAAGCCGGATTCCGTCTGATGGGCCACGATGTTTATGTGACCCGTTATGGGACGAAAGAAGACGATTGCTATTACGTTTTGGACAACCCCAAACGGGCTTTGTGAGCAAAAGCGATATTTGGGAGACCCCATAAGGGGTCTTTTCGTTTATAATGTTCGGCATGGACGAGAATCTCGCTTTGGCTAAAGCGGCAATCCAAAAAGCACGCCGCATCGTCTTCCTCGGTGGCGCCGGAGTCTCAACCGACAGCGGCATCCCCGATTTCCGTTCGCCTCAGGGCATCTACAATGTTCGTTCGAAGTATGGCGTTCCCTATGAGGTGATGCTTTCCCATAGTTATTTCTTAGAGCATACCGATACCTTCTACGATTTCTATTGGTCGACGATGGTGGCCCCAAAGGCCAAACCGAACGCCGCCCATCTTGCTTTGGCCAACTATGAAAA
Organism: Bacillota bacterium; assembly: GCA_036788815.1. Lineage (GTDB taxonomy): Bacteria > Bacillota_I > Bacilli_A > RFN20 > CAG-826 > UBA4951. Next base: position 31,105 of record DAIQMS010000011.1, on the reverse strand, counting down.
AGCCGGCCATACGATCGTGATCCTGACCCAGAATATCGATGGCCTTCACCAAGACGCTGGGAGCAAACGGGTCTATGAGCTTCATGGCTCGACCCGCCGCTATTTCTGCACGGGCTGCCAAAAATTCTACGATCTCAAGGATTTGACCCCCAAAGGGGTGCCGCACTGCAAGGAATGCGGGGCGATCCTCAAGCCGGACGTGGTCCTTTATGAAGAACCGCTCGACGAAGACATGCTCATGCAAGCGGTGGACGAGCTTCGCTATGCCGATGTTCTCATCGTCGGCGGAACCTCGCTCAATGTCTATCCGGCCGCTGGTCTCATCAACTATTTCGGAGGCACGACCCGGATCATGATCAACAAAGAACCGACCTCTTTCGATCCGAGTTTTGATTACCTTTTCCGCGAGGATATCGGCAAGGTTTTAACGGAGTTACTCTCATGAGTCATCCTTTTAAGCATTTCGTCACGATCACGAAGCACCGGCATCAGGTGATTCGAAATGCCGCTCACATGGGCATTTTCTTCCATGCCCTTCGCCACGATCTCTCAAAGTTATCCCCGATTGAGTTCTGGACGTCGGCAAAGTATTATGCGGGATCCTATTCGCCCGTCTACAAAGAGCGTATCAATAACGGTTATTTTTCCAAGATCTGCCAACATCACACGAGGCGGAATCCGCATCATTGGGAATATTGGACCGATTTCTTCATGGGCCGGGTCTTGATCAAGACCATGCCTTATGTGTGGGCCACCGAATACGTTTGCGATATGCTTTCGGCATCGAAGACCTATGATCCGAAACATTTCAATCCGGCCAAGACTTTGGAGTATTTCAAAACCCGCTCGCCTCATTACTATATGACAGAAGCCACCCGCGAATATATCGCCTGGTGCCTCGAGACCTATGCGACGGTCGGCTGGAAGGGTCTTAAGAAGAAGATGACAAAGGCGAAATACGCGGAAATCACCGCACGTTTACCCCAAGTGGAAGTGGTCGAGACCCTCAAGCTGGATGGCACATTGCCCCCTTTGGCGGGCCAAGGTATAATCTCGGAAGGTAACAATCATGGCCATAAAGAATAAAATCGTTGTCATTGGCTGCGGCCGCTTCGGCTCCTCAGTGGCCAACCTCGCTTCGGAACGCGGCGAAAACGTCATCGTGGTCGATCCGCTCGCTTCCTCTTTTGAACGGCTCGACGACAATTTCAGCGGCTATAAGGTCACAGGGGATGCGACCGACGTCTCCCTTCTTGAAGAAGATGCTTATATCGAGACCGCCCGCGAAGTCGCCATTTGCACTGGAGACGATAACCTCAATCTTTTCTTAGCCCACCTTTGCGCAACCATCTATCAGGTCCCCGAGATTTACGTCCGTTTCGACGATCCAGACAAATCGCCCCTCATTTCCGGAATGCCCACAATCAAAGCCATTTATCCTTTCGAGCTTTCGATCGATAAGTTCGCGGCGATGGAAGGAGACGGCAAATGAAGATCGTGATTGCGAACGGCTCCAAACAAGCCATGTTCATCATCGGGATGTTCAAGAGCAAGGACAATCAGTTGATTGTCATTAACTCCTCGAGATCTTTAGCGAACGAAATCGCCCATAAGGAGCATATCTCCGTCTTAGTCGGTTACCCGTGGCGTAACTTCATCCTTGAAGAAGCGGGCGTTCACGATGCCGATGTTTTTATCTCCCTCAGCGAAAAAGATACCGATAACTATGCCTCCTGCATCTTGGCGAAGAAAATTTTCAACGTGAAGAAATGCATTTGCGTCGTCAATAACCCCGCCAACGTCGAACTTTATAAGAAACTCGGCATCGATTCCGTCATCTCTTCGACGTATCTTTTGGCGCAATCGATCCGTAGTGAATCATCGATGGAATCCTTGATCAAGACTTTGACCCTCGAGAACGATAAGATTGTCGTTTCGGAAATCCCAGTTCTTTCGAAATACCGTCTTGCCAATAAACGCATTATGGATATCGACTTCCCGAAATACGCTTCAATCGCCGCGATTTACCGCAATTTCACGGTCTTAATCCCGAATGGTCAAGTCGAGATTAAACCGAAGGATTCGCTCCTTATCGTCTGCGCCCCGGAAGATCAAAAGCGCATTTTTGCCTTCATTCAGCAAGAGGAACGCGCGAAGAAGCAATAAAGGATGAATATGAAGCACAAAGAAGCCACGGGATTTCGACTGGTTTTTGGGTATTTAGGCATCTTTTTGATGTTCGAAGGTCTGATTACCCTTTTGCCGCTTTTCGTGGCGATCTTTTATCCGGGCGAATGGGTAGTGGCGCTCGATTTCGCCATTCCAGCCGGAATTGGCGTCGTCCTAGGAGCTGCCCTCTTCTTCGGCCTCATCGCTGGAAGGGAGAAAGGCCATTTCGCTCGCAACGACGATGCGCTTCTTTTGGTTTTGCTTTGGTTCACGGCGGTGGTGCTGGGTTCGCTTCCCTTTTATTTCACCGAGATTCCTTTATTCAATCCCTGGAAGAGCGATGTCTCTTTGGGAATGACGTATTCCGAATGCTTTTTCGAGGCGATGTCGGGCTATTCCGCCACCGGCCTTACCGTTTTGCCGACTAGCGTTTATCTTGATGCAACAACGCCTTATGTCGCCCAGCATGTCTTCTTGCTTCACCGGGCCCTTATGCAGTTCGTTGGCGGGGTCGGCCTCGTTCTCATCGTGGCTGGGGCCATCAGCGACCGCTACAACCTCAAGCTCTATTTCGCAGAGGGTCATAACGACAAATTAATGCCGAACCTTGGCAAAAGCGCGAAGTTGATCTTCTCAATTTATGCCGGCTATATCATTGTGGGCACGCTCTCTTTGTGGCTGGCGGGTATGCCGGCATTTGACGCTTTCTGCCATTCGACCGCGGCCTTGGCTACCGGCGGGTTCGGGACTCGGAGCACCAGCTATTTCTATTTCCAAGGGGTCGACGGCCAGTATCTTGATGGAAATTTCTTTCCGGTCAATTCGATTGCGCTCGATATCATCACCATTGTTTTGATGCTATTGGGTGCGACGAACTTCGTGCTCCACACTTTCCTTTTGACGGCCCATTGGAAAGAGTTCTTCAAGGATATCGAAATTCGCTTCGCGATCATCATGGTCTTGGTGTTTACCTTGGGCTGCACCGTCTCGAGTCTTTACCTCTATCGGAATGCGGCGGGTACCGCCGCGACCGGCGTTGATTTCTGGACGTCGCTTCGTTACAACGTTTTCAATGTCGTCTCCTCTTTGACCACGACCGGTTTCACGAACTTCCCCTCTTTAACCCGTTTGGGCGAAGTCGCGGTCTATAGCGGAATCCTTCTGATGGGCATCGGCGGTGGAGTCGGCTCGACTTCGGGTGCGATCAAACAATATCGTTTCGCCATCTTGCTTAAGGATTTCCGTTATTCGATTCGCTACCATTTCGCCTCCGATCGGCAGGTTAACCCGAATCCGATCTATCGTTTGGGTGAGCTTAAGGAAGAAGACAGCGCTGCCTCGACGGAAGCTCATAACTACACCTTGCTTTATCTCGTTTTCTTCTTGGGCGGGGCGATGATCCTCATGTTCATGCCGGGCATTGGCGTGACCGAGGCCAACTACGAGTTTATGAGCGCCCTTTCGGGCACGGGCATCGATATCATTGGCTATTCGGCTTACAAAGCGGCCAATCCCGCTTGCTATCCGTGGCTTCTCTGGGTGCTTTCCTTCGCCATGTTCGTCGGCCGTCTTGAGATTTTGCCGCTATACTATGCTATGAGGCGTATGACGCATAGAATCCGTCACCCGCATCGTAAAAAACAACCTGAGGAGGTCATTGCTTATGCTGATCGATCAAATCAAGAAAGCGAACATTGAGGCCATGAAGGCCCACGATTCGGATGCGCGGGCCGCGCTTTCGATCGTAATCTCGAAATACACCGAACTCAAAACGAATGGCTCGGGGAAAGAGGTCACCGATGCCGATGTGGTGGCCATCGTGAAAAAGGTCGACAAGGAGCTTGATGAGGAAAAAGCGTCCTTCGCTCAAGCGGGCCGCACCGATACGGTCGCCCAACTTGAGAAGCAAAAAGCCGCTCTTTTGCCTTTTATCCCGAAACAGATGGCCGAAGCGGACGTTCGCGCGATCTACGCTGGCTTGACGGATAAGAGCATGCCGGCCGTTATGAAGTTCTTCAAAGAAAAATATGCAGGTCAAGTCGATATGTCTCTTGTCAGCAAGATTGCCCGAGGACTATAATGAACCTCGCGCCTAGGGGCGTGGTTCAGTGGTAGAACAGAGGTCTCCAAAACCTTTGATGAGGGTTCGATTCCTTCCGCCCCTGCCAAATTAGTTACCTGCGAACTCTTTACTTCCATAAGCAAGGATTCGTCGCAACAATCAATCTCGATGACTTCCAAAAGTTCTTCGAGAAGCAAAGATTAGCCGGCTCAAAATGAGCCGGTTTTCTTTTGGCCGTCGTTAGAATCCATCGCGTTAATCCTCATTTTGTAACGTGTTCGTTTCCGCTTTCAACCCTCCGCTACGATTTTAAGTGGCAATTAATTAACTATAAAAGATAGTAAAAGTGGCAATTAACTAATTAAAAAAATACGTAAAAGTGGCAATTAACTATGGCTTAAGTGTTCTAAAAGACTATAATAAAAGCGAGGAGAAAGACGCATGGAACGTGATAAACTTTCCGATTTGGAAGCCTGGTTAAAGGACCCTTTGAGAAAACCCTTGATGATTTTTGGGCCTCGTCAATGCGGAAAGTCCTACTTAGCCGAGGACCTTTTTGCTAAGCGCTTTTTCCCTGGGGAATACATCTATCTTGATTTGAAAAAAGATAGTGCCGCCAATTCCTTTCTTTCTTCTACGGTCGACCCCGAGAAAATTCTGACCTATCTTTCGGCCCGGTTTAATAAAGATATTTCGAAAGATACCCTGTTAATTTTTGACGAGGTTCAAGAATGCCTTCCGATCGTGACCGCTCTCAAATACTTTATGCAAGACCATCCCGAGATCCCCGTTATCGAAACCGGCAGCATGGTTCGAATCAAAATCAAGCGCAAGAAACGGGGGCCAGGCGAAAAAAACTTTTTCTATCCAGTTGGTTCTGTCCATGAAATGATGTTGTCTCCGCTTGGCTTTGGCGAATTCCTTTCCGCGAAAAACCCCAAGATGAAGGAAGCAATCAAAGAGGCTTATCAAAAGAAAACACCTTTGTCGAGCGGGCTTCACGAGGAGGCGATGGACCTTCTTTATGAATTTCTTTTAATTGGGGGCATGCCCGCCGTTCTTCAAGCCTATTTTTCTTCCTCTTCTTTAATCAAGGCTCGGGAAGAGCAAAACGACATCTATAACGATTATTTGGCGGACATGGACCTCTATCAGGTTTCATCCGAATCCCTTCTTCGAACTCGCGAAATGTTTTCTTCGGCGTATCGGCAGCTTAACAAGGATAACGAGAACTTTTCGTTTAAAGAGATGAAAACAGGGAATCGTTCTCGCGATTTTTCGATGCCTTTAGATTGGTTGCGGCTAGCCGGGGTTTGCTTGCCTTGCTTTACTTTGAAAGAAAAGATCAGTCTTCCCTTTCGAGAGGAAGACGCTTCGACTTACCGAATCTATTTGCTTGATAATGGCTTACTCGCAAAACAAAGTCAGATTAACATGGGCAATTTCATTGATCCTAATTCTCGCAACGATTTCGAAGGAGTGTTTTTTGAGAATTACATCGCGACGGAATTCACGAAAGTGGGAGTGCCGCTTTTTGCTTGGAAAGGGAAAGAAAACCATGAGTTTGAGTTCGTTGTGAACAAAGGTGGTTTGGCTGTGCCAATCGATGTCAAGAAAGGGAAAGGTTCTCTTAATTCTCTTGAGGCTTTTCGCAACCACAATAAGCGAGGTCTGGCGGTGAAGATCTCGAAGAATAACTACGGCTACGATGAAAAAAGCATGCTCCTAACTTTGCCGCTCTACATGGTCCCGTGCTTTGCCGAAGAACTCGCTTCCCTTTCATGAGAAGGCATTCCCGGTGTGTCTATGAATTCATGAAAATTCACCCAAACACGTAAATTATGGCCTTGTTATACTTACGGTCGCCTGGTTTCGAAAACGTTCGATATTATCTTGACTTTTTGTCTTGCCTTCACAAAAGCATCATAAATAAAGAAAGTATCGAATAAAAAGGCTGATTATCGGTATTTTTCTGCAAAAAAAAGCGACCGTAAGTATAACACCCTCTAAATTATCACCGAAACGGTTGATAAGATCGGCTTTTGCTAGAAAAAAGGTTTCTCAAATATTCCGAATTCGATCAAAGCTGGTTTGCACAAGATGACAGACGCAAATTGCAAATCATTCTTCTGAATGTCTTTTTGCTGAAAAGGTGTTCGTCCAGCAACTGACACGTCCTGCCAATCCTAGGTTCAAAATCGAGCGTTTCGGCGCTCTTTTTTTCTACGAGAGATGAAAAGAAAGCTCACGCTCAGAATGAGTCCTCCAAAAACTGAAGGCTTTCTTTGTGCTTTGCAGTCTTGTTTATAGAGTAAGCGAAAATGGTGATTGGCGAAGCCTCTCATTCGTAAACGTAAAATCAAGGCCTCTGTGAAAAAAACAGAAAAGGCTCGCTAAGTGAAAAAGAGGGCTCCTGATTCGCAATCGTCTTTCTTCATAATTAGGAATATCGAGCTATCCCATAACAGGAGGACATTTTTGATGAATCAGAAACTGTTAGAAAGAGCGAGGGAAGCCAGTTCCGTCAAAGAGCTGAAGGCGCTGGCAAATAAAGAAGGACTCAAGCTTGATGATGCCAAAGCCGAGAAATACTACAAAACTTTGCACGCCGAAGAAGGGGAACTCAGCGACGAAGAACTCAATAACGTCAGCGGGGGAAGCTGCTCTAGCGCGGAGACCTTGGCAAAAGAATACCCTCCGGTCGGCCAATATGGGCATTGTGATCATTATGAACATTTCGGCAGTTTTCATCGGGTTACCTTTGCCGGAAAGATTTGCAGCAATTGTGACAACAGCGTCAAGGCCAAAGACAAAGAGCTTTATTTCTGCACTTATGGTAAGTGAGCCCTAGACGTTTTGAGGAAACAATGAAAAAGGAAACCCCGAAACGAGTTTGTTCTCCGCGTCCGGAAGAGGAAGCGCGATTCGCCTGAAAAACGAATCAGGCCGAATGTGTTTCTACTGCAGGCTAAGGCCAGGAACTGGTTTCTGGGTTTGGCGCAAGGGAGATGCCTCAAGACAGACGCCCCTAGGATCGAGCAGAGAGATTTGATCGCCACGCCCACGCGGCGTGGCTTTTTTGCATTTCGTTCCCCCTTCTTGTCGAAAGACATTAAAATAATGGGCGAGGTAAAAACACATGAAACGGATTCTGATCGCTTATTTCTCCAAAGAAGGGGCTAATTTTGTCAATGGCCATAAGAAAGAACTCGATGAAGGGAACACCGCCAAAATCGCGGGTTGGATTAAAGAAAAAGTCGGTGGGGATGTTTTCAAGATCGAACCGCTCGTGGCTTATCCGGAATCCTATGACGAGATCGTGAAGCTTTCGAAAGAAGAAAAAGAGCAGAACGCCCGTCCGGCCGTTAAAGGAAAAGTCGAGGCTATGTCGGATTATGACGTGATCTTCTTGGGCTATCCGAACTGGTGGGGCACCTGCCCGATGTTGGTTCTTTCCTTCCTTGAGCAATACGATCTCGCGGGCAAAGAGATCATTACTTTCTGCACGCACGAAGGCTCGCGGAGCCTCTATAGCCTTTCCGATATCCAAGCTTCGGCGCCGAAAGCGGTCGTCAAAGAGGGGACCGCTCTCAATGGAACTTATCTCGCCGCCGCCAAGCCCACGATTGACGAGTGGCTGGATTCGCTTAAAGCCGACCTCGATTAATAATTCTTAAAAAGTCTCCGCTATTTCTAGGACATCGCGCCTATAATGGATGCGGAGATTTTTTATGGAATCAAATCCTGACGTTCTGAAAAAAGGTTATTTCTTCCCGGGCAATAACGGTTTTCTCGTCATTTGCGTGCACGGCTTCGGCGGTTCGCCGGCCGAGCACTATTTCACGGCCAAGGCCCTCAATGAGGCCGGCTATTCCGTTTCGGTGCCGCTATTGAAAGGACATGGCACCCAAATCGAGGATCTCGATAAATGTCATTACGAAGAATGGATTCGGAGCGTCGAGGAGGATTACGAGAAGCGGAAGGGCGATTACCAAGGCGTTTATTTCCTTGGCCTTTCAATGGGCGGGCTCCTCTCGCTTTATATGGCGGAGCATCATCCGGAGATCAAAGCGATTTCGCTTTTGGCCCCGGCTCTAATTTATAAAGAGAAATCAACGTATTTCGCGTGGATTATGCTACCGTTCAAAAAGCATCTTCCTTTCACGAACTCCTTCCCGATGATGCCTGAGGAGAATCGGCCTTATCTCGCGGCAGGCTATGGCGCTTCAAGCGTTCCGGCCGCGCTTCAAATGACCAAACTTCAGAAAGTTGTGAAGAAGAATCTCAAGGTGATTCATCAGCCGGCGATTCTCTTCCAATCCAAAGCGGATACCATGGTCGATCCGAAGACCGAAGACTATATCCTGAAGCATATCAGCTCCGCGGAAAAGAAAGGGAAGATGTTCGAAAGTAGCTCGCACGTCATCACCCTCGACGTCGATAAAGACACGGCCTTCCAAGAGACGATCGCCTTCTTCGCGGAGCATCGTTAATGGAAGAAGAGAGCTTAGACGACATCCGCCGGATCCGGAGAGGTTTCACCTTGGTCGGCCATTCCTCAAAAGGTGTGATTTTGGTCCATGGGATTGGCGGAAACGCCGCCGGAGTCTATCGCTTGGCCGATTATCTCAACAAGAAGAACGACGTGACGGCGGTGGGGCTTTGCCTCAAAGGCCATGCCGCGGAACCGAAGGATTTGAAGAAGGCCACGCTCAAGGATTGGCTGGCTCAGGGTGAAGAAGCATATCAGGCACTCAAGAAGACGACTTCGGATATCACCTTGATCGGGAACTCCCTGGGCTCTTTGGTGATGCTGGCTTTAGCCGAGAAACATCCGGACGTCAAACTCGTTCTCATTTCCTGCCCCCTTTATTACGCCCATCCGATTTTCTACGTCGCCCGTTTTCTTTCCCTTTTTGGCATCTACCATGTTTGGCATGGCCTCATGGGGATGTCGAAAGAGCGGGCCGAACTCGTCTGCTATTCGAAAATCCCCTATAAATCCGTGGCGGAATTGAATTCTTTGCAGGGCTATTGCCGGAAAAACATCGCTGCTTTGACTTGCCCCGTGACCGCCTATTTTGGCGGGAAGGACCCTCTTGTCGGCGTTAAAAAGAGCGAGGCGTTCTTAAAAGCACATTCGCCCAAGGCGGATATTCACGAATTCACGGACGATGGACATGGGCTTCTTTTCGCCCCCGATGCCGAGAAACTCTTCCTTTCGATCAGCGCCCTTTTTGCCTGAGATGATTCTTCGCTTCCCACCCCTCAGGAATTAGCCCATAATAGATTCGGGAAACTTCTCCCGATTTTTTATGGAACTTCTTCGCATCAATCATCTCTATAAACATTACCCGTCTTTTGATCTTCAAGACGTTTCGTTTGCCCTCGAAAGCGGCAAGATCATGGGATTCATCGGGCGGAATGGCGCGGGCAAGACCACGACGCTGAAATGCATTTATAACTTGGTCGCTCCAACCTCGGGCGAAGTGCTTTATCGGGGCGAGGAAATCCGCAAGATCGAAGAGAAAGCCAAAAGCGAGATCGGGCTTCTTTTTGGCGAAGTCGAGTATTATCCGAATAAGAAAGTGGGGCAGATGAGCAAGATTACCGCCTCCTTCTATCCGGATTGGAATCAGAGCCTTTATAAGGAATATCTCGCCGACTTCGGCATCCGGGAAGATAAGCGGATCAAAGATCTCTCGAGTGGCATGAAAGTCAAATATGGGCTGGCTCTCGCCTTGAGCCATGGGGCCAAAGTGCTGATCCTCGATGAACCGACCTCCGGGCTTGATCCGGTCTCGCGCGATGAGCTTCTGGATATCTTCCTCAAGATCGTCTCCGATGGCGAGCACGCGATTCTTTTCTCGACCCACGTTATCTCGGACCTCGAGAAATGCGCCGATGACATTACTTACATCCAAAAGGGAAAAATCCTCGTGAGTGAATCGGTCGATCAGTTTGAGAAATCCTATACCTTCTATTCCGGCGAGGACAAAGACCTCCCGATCGACCATTCCTTTTTCCTCCACGTCCGGAGCCACGCGGGCAAATTTGAGGCGGTCGCGCCTTCAAGCACCCTGATTTCGCTTCCGAACGTTCAAACCCGCCCCGCGAGTTTGGAGGAAATCATGATCGCGCTCGAAAGGGGGAACGCCGAATGAAGAACCTGATCAAAAAGGAACTGACCCTCTGCACGAACCCGCAGGTGTTGATTTTTTGTTTAATGTCCGCTTTGGTGATCATTCCGCAATGGCCGAGCATGATTGCGATGGTTTACGTCTTGAGTGGCCTGATGACGATTTTCCCACGCGCTTTGGCGGATCAAGACATCCAATACACCGCAATGCTCCCGATTCGGAAGGGCGATGTGGTGAAAGGCAAAACCTATCTTTTGAGCATCCTCGAACTCGGATCGCTCGTTTTCTCGATTCCGTTTACCCTATTGAAACTTCTTGTTTTCGACCCGCCTCTTTTAGCGAGCTACAAGACGAGCGACCCAGGCCAGTATTCTTATACCTTGGGCGTTCAGCCTTCCTTGGGCGGGTACGGTTACACTTTACTCGCGATGGGCTTCTTCAATGCCATTCTTCTTCCTTGGTATTACAAGAACCCGCAGAAGGTCAACTGGCCCCCGCTCGTTACCTTCTTCGCCTCCATGCTGCTTTTGGGCCTAGGAATCGGTGCCGAGACGATGACGGTCATTCTCTTGAACTACGACAAGAGCGCGCCTCTTTATTGGATTGTCGAGGGAAGTGTCCTGCTTGGGGGAATCCTCCTTTATATCGGCCTCACGATTTTCGGTGAAAAGAAGGGTGAAAAATCCTTCGAAAAAGTCGACCTGTAATCGGACAAAATTGAATTACCGATAAAAATTTACTGAAAGTATTGCTTTCGGTTTTCTTTTTTGCTATATTAGTGTCGGTAAGAGATTACCGAATGGAGGTTTCATGAAGAGCTTCTCGAAAAACCAATTGCAACGCTATCCGATTTATCTCAAATACTTCAAGCAGCTCGCGGAGCAAGGAGTGGAAGATGTCTCCTCACCGAAGATCGCCAAAGAACTTGGCTATAGCGAAGAGCAGATCCGCAAAGACCTCCAAGCCGTGAGCGATGAGGCGGGCCGTCCGAAGAAGGGGCGGAACCTCCAACAGCTCATCGATACGCTCGAAAGCTTCCTTGGCTACCGCGATTCGACGACCGCCGTGGTCATCGGAACCGGCCACTTGGGTGGCGCTCTCCTCAATTATCCGAATTTCCAGGAGATGGGTCTATCGATCCTCGCGGGATTCGACGTCGACCCGAACAAAATCGGGACGACGATCGGAGGCAAAGAGATCTTCGCCCTCGACAAACTACCGAATCTCCTCCCCCGGCTCAACGCCCACATCGTGATCGTCACCGTTCCGGCTCAAGTGGCTCAGAACGTGGTGGACATCGCGGTCGAAAGCGGGGCCCTTGCGGTCTGGAACTTCGCCCCGACCCACATCAATGTGCCGGATAACGTGGTGATTGAGAACGTTAATCTTGCATCCTCATTAGCCGTCTTGTCGCATCGCCTTAATTCTGAGTTATTGACCAAGGAGCAATAAAATAAATGGAAAACTCAAAAACGGGAGCTTCTTTTCAAGCGACCCAAAAATCCGAGAAGAAAGTCGATTCTGCAGAGATTTCGCCCGCCCAAGCTGAAGTGAACGGCTTGGTCGAAAAGGGCTTGAAGGCCCTATCCGAATTCGCTTCTTTTGATCAAGAGAAAATCGATTACATCGTCGCCAAGATGTCGGTGGCTGGACTGGATCACCACGGCGATTTGGCGAGAAAAGCAATCGACGAGACCCATCGGGGTGTCTTTGAGGACAAAGCCACGAAGAACCTCTTCGCTTGCGAGTATGTCGTGAACAATATGCGTCACACGAAGACTGTGGGCATCATCAAGGAAGACCCGGTCGAAGGGATCACCGAGATCGCCGAGCCGGTCGGCGTCGTTTGCGGAATCACTCCGGTCACCAATCCGACCTCGACCGTCCTTTTTAAATCTTTGATCTGCATCAAGACGCGGAATCCGATCATCTTCTCATTCCATCCGAAGGCTCAGGAATCCTCCAAAGCAGCGGCGATCATCATGCGAGATGCCGCGGTGGCCGCCGGAGCGCCGGAGAATTGCATTCAATGGATTGAAAATCCTTCGATTGAAGCAACTAATGCCCTTATGAATCATCCGGGTATTTCGACGATTTTAGCCACTGGCGGAAACGCGATGGTCAAGGCGGCCTATAGCTGTGGGAAACCCGCGTTAGGTGTCGGAGCCGGCAACGTGCCGTGCTACATCAACGCCTCTTGCGATCAAGATGAGACGGTGAATGACGTCGTCTTAAGCAAGGCCTTCGATAATGGCATGATCTGTGCGAGCGAATCCGCCGTGTTCATTGATGAGCCGATCTACGAGGAGATGAAAACGAAATTCGCGCATTTCCGCGTCTATTTCGCCTCCCCGAAAGAAAAACACCTCTTGGAGAAGTTCCTCTTTGGCGTCGAAAGCGGCAAACCTGGCGTCGAGAATGGCAAACTGAATCCGGACGTGGCAGGCATGTCAGCGAGTTGGATCGCCGAAAAGAGCGGCTTCAGTGTTCCGGAAGGCACCTCGATCATTGGCGTCGAACTCTCGAAGGTCGGCCCCGAAGAACCTCTTTCGCGCGAGAAACTCTCACCCGTATTGGGTTTCTACAAAGTCAAAGATTCGAAGGAAGGCTTCGCCCTCGCTGAGGCAATGCTCGAATTCGGCGGGCTTGGTCATAGCGCCGCGATTCATTGCAAAGAGCAGGCGATGGCGGATGAATTCGGCCATGACGTCAAAGCTTTGCGCGTCATCTGGAATTCGCCCTCGACTTTCGGCGGCATCGGCAACGTCTATAACTCCTTCTTGCCCTCATTGACCCTTGGTTGCGGCTCTTATGGCCACAACTCGGTCGGCGGCAACGTGAGCGCGATCAATTTGCTCAACATCAAGAAAGTCGGCAAGAGGAGAAACACCATGCAATGGTTCAAGGTTCCGCAGAAGATCTATTTCGAACGTAACTCGATCCAATATCTTCGTTCGTGCAAGGACGTCGGCAAGGTCTTCATCGTCACCGACCACTCGATGGTGGAGCTCGGCTTCCTCAACAAGATCATCGATGAACTCAACCTCCGAAGGAATCCGGTGACCTATCAGCTCTTTGCTGAAGTCGAGCCGGACCCCGATATCACGACCGTCCAAAAGGGCGTCGCGATCATGAATCAGTTCAAACCCGATACGATCATCGCTCTCGGCGGCGGCTCCTCGATGGACGCGGCTAAGGCAATGTGGATCTTCTACGAGCATCCGGAAGTGAACTTCGACGATTTGAAGCAGAAGTTCATGGATATCCGCAAACGGGCTTTCAAATACCCGGAACTCGGGCGCAAGAGCAAACTGATTTGCATTCCGACCACTTCGGGAACCGGCAGCGAGGTTTCGCCCTTCGCCGTCATCAGCGACAAAGCCAATGGGAAGAAATATCCTTTGACCGATTACTCGCTCACGCCATCGATCGCGATCGTCGATCCGGAATTCACAACGAATCTTCCGGCAAAATCGACCGCTGAGACTGGCATGGACGTTCTCACTCACGCGATCGAGGCTTATACCTCGGTCATGGCGAGCGACTACACCGATGGATTGGCGCTCGAGGCCATCAAGCTTGTCTTCGCTTATCTCCCGAGGGCCGTCAAGAATGGGAAAAACGATCTCTTCGCCCGTGAGAAGATGCATAACGCCGCGACGATTGCCGGCATGGCCTTCGCGAACGCCTTCTTGGGCCTGGTTCACTCCTTGGCTCACAAGATCGGGGCCGAATACCACTTGGTCCACGGGAGGACCTGCGCGATCCTTCTCCCGCATGTGATCCGTTACAATGGCTCAGTCCCGACCAAACTCGCAGTCTGGCCGAAATATGAGGAATACCAGTGCGATAAGAAGTATCTCGACATCTGCAAGATGCTTGGCCTCAAGGCCGAGACGCCCGAAGAAGCGACCAACGTTTTGGCGGACGCCGTCATGGCGCTTGGGAAAGACGTCGGCATCGATATGAACTTCCAGTCGTTGGTCCCTGACGAGAAGCTTTGGGAGAGCAATCTCGAGAAGATCGCCTACCTCGCTTACGAAGACCAATGCACGCCGGCGAACCCCCGTGAACCATTAGTGCGTGAAATGGAACAGATTATGCGCGATGCTTATAAGGGGAATTAATTATGGTAGAAATCGCGATCTGCGTCGGCTCGAGCTGCCACCTCAAAGGATCCCACGAAGTCATTGAGGCTTTCACCGAAGAAGTGAAGAAACGGCACCTCGAGCAAAAGGTCGAGCTGAAAGCCGCGTTTTGCCTTGGCAAATGCGGCTACGACGGGGTCTCCGTCAAAGTGGACGAGGACGTGATCACCGGACTTACTCCGAGCAGCGTTCCGTCTTTCTTTGACAAAGAGATCATGCCGCGCGTGAAGTAATCGATCTAAATTTTTGAGGAGGCTGATCATGAGCACGGCTTTAACAAGCAAACAAAACGACTGCCGGAGTTGCTATAAATGCATTCGGAGTTGCCCGACGAAATCCATTTCGTTTCTCAACGGACAAGCCTCGATCATTCCCGAGGAATGCGTCCTGTGCGGCAAGTGCTTTTTGGTCTGCCCCCAATCCTGCAAAATCATTCGTGACGATCTCGCTGCCGCGAAGGAACTTTTATCGAAAAACAAGGAAGTCATCGCTTCGCTGGCCCCTTCGTTCTTAGCCGCCTTCCCTGGCACCTCATTCTCCTCGATGAAGGAAGCTTTGCTCCAGCTTGGCTTTGCGGATGTCGAAGAGACGGCGGTGGGGGCTACGATCGTGAAGAAGGAATACGATGCTCTTTGCGACAGCGGGAAATATGACGTTCTCATTTCGACTTGCTGCCATTCCATCAATCTTTTGATCGAAAAGCATTATCCGGACGCGGCGAAATACCTTGCTCCGGTCCTTTCGCCGATGCTCGCCCACGCCAAAGACATTAAGGAACGCCATCCGAACGCCAAGGTGATCTTCTTGGGGCCTTGCATCAGCAAGAAGAACGAAATCGAGATGTATCCGGGTCTCACCGATTGCGTTTTGACTTTCCTTGAGCTTGAGCGTTTCTTCAAAGAGAAGGGCATCTCTCCGAAACAAGTTGCGAAGCCTGAGCGTCTCACGAAGTCAAAAGCCCGTCTTTTCCCGGTCGAAGGGGGCATTCTCGAAACGATGGAAAAAGACAATCCATCAATGAATTACCTTGAGATATCTGGCTTGGGCGAAAGCATCCAGGCGATCAAAGACATCCTCGCTGGCAAGGTCCACCATGCCTTCATCGAAATGTCCTCCTGTTCCGGGAGCTGCGTGAATGGCCCCGCCATCCCCGAAGCGTCACGGTCGCTTTTGGCCGCCGATTTGGCGATCAATATGAGCGCGGGCGAAGAAGACTATGAAGTTCGGCCTTACACGAATGACGAATTGAAGAAATCAATGCCGGGTTTCGCCCATCAAAAGAAAGAACATACCGAGGAAGAGATCCTTGGCGTCCTTCGCTCAATCGGCAAAACAAGCCCCAAAGACGAGCTCAATTGCTCGAGCTGCGGCTACCCCACCTGCCGGGATAAGGCGATCGCCGTCCTCGATGGGAAGGCGAATCTGGAGATGTGCCTGCCCTTCCTCATGGAAAAAGCCAAGAGCTTCTCGAACAACATCGTCGAAGCCTCGATCAACCCGATCCTGGTTCTCAACGAGGATTTCTCGATTCAGCTTGCAAACCCCGCGATGGCCGAACTTGTGGGTGTATCAACTCCGAAAGACCTTTTGGGGAAGCCCGTCAATTCGATCTTGGATCCTTCGCCCTTCTCGCTTGCCCTAGGAGGCACTCCGATCAAAGAAAAGAAAATGTATCTCCCCGATTATGGGAAGTATCTTTCCGCCACGATCGCCTACGATTCCCGCTTTCACATTTTGATTGGCGTCTATCGGGACGTGACCTTGGAAGAGAAGAAGCGCCAGAATGACGCCCTCCGGGCCAAAGAGACCGCGGCGATCACGAGCGATGTAATCGAGAAGAACATGCGGGCGGTTCAGGAAATTGCCTCCTTGTTAGGCGAATCGACCGCCGAGACGAAACTGGCTCTCACCAAACTTCAGGCCACCCTCTCGAAAGAGGACAAAGATGATTGAGGGCAATAGCGAATACGACGTGGGCTACCTCTCCCTCAATAAGCAAGGGGAGGAGCTTTGCGGCGACCACGTGGAACTCGTGAAGAAAGACGATGGGTCTTTGACCCTCGTTTTGGCGGATGGGCTTGGAAGTGGCGTCAAAGCCAACATTTTATCGACCCTGACCGCGACGATGCTCTCAGGGATGATCGATGGTGGGCTTTCGCTTCAAGAAGCCGTCTCTTCTTTGGTCCGGACGCTTCCGGTCGCCAAAGACCGGGGCAACGTGGCCTATAGCACCTTCACCGTCGTTCATGCGAATCCCGACTTCACCCTTTCAATCTATAACTACGACAATCCTGAGCCGATCCTCCTCCATGAAGGGAAGGAAGTACCGCTTTCCTATGAACGCGTTTCAATCGAGGGCAAGTCAATCGCAAGCGCGGTCGTCCCCTTGGAAGACTTCGACACCCTGGTTCTTTTGAGCGATGGAGTGGTTTATGCCGGAGTGGGCGAATCGTTGAACTTCGGCTGGACAAGAAAAGAGATCGTTACCTATTTGGAAGGCATCTACGCCAAGAGCATCTCCTCCAAGAGCCTATCAACCTTGCTTCTCGAACGGGCTAATACCCTGTATAATCACCGTCCGGGCGATGACGCGACCGTCCTCACCTTGCGACGAAGAAGCCGGGCGAATGTGAATTTCCTCATCGGCCCCGCGACCCGGAAGGAAGATGACCCGAAAGTCATGTCGCTTTTCTTCTCGAAAGCGGGCAAACACCTGGTTTCGGGCGGCACAAGCGCCCATGTGGTCAGTAATTTCCTCCACCAGAAAATAGAGACGAGCCTCGATTACGAAGACCCCGAGATTCCGCCGATTTCGACAATCAAAGGAGTCGATCTCGTGACCGAAGGGGTCATTACCCTTAATAAGGTAGTGAAGCTGGCCGAGGATTATCTTGACGGCAATCAGGCTTATTTTGACTGGAGCTATAAGCAAGATGGGGCTTCCCTCTTGGCCCAAGAGCTCTTCGAAGAAGCGACCGATATCTCCTTCTACGTCGGCTGCGCGGTCAATCCGGCCCATCAGGATCCGCGGCTGAATATCACGATCTCCACGAAAATGGAACTCGTCGCTTCGCTCACAAAATCCCTGCAGAAGATGGGCAAACACATCAAAGTCGCCTATTTCTAATAAAGGAGCACCCCATGATCAAATTCGACACCCAAGTCCAAGAACTCAAATACCGCGTCCTCAAAGAGGTCGCGAAAAGCTATCTGAAAGGCACTCTCAAAGAGGATCTTCTTTCGATTCCGAAAATCATCTCGCCGGGTCCGAAACCCACGATGCGGTGCTGCATTTACAAGGAACGGGCGATCGCGGCTGAGCGAGTAAAGCTCGCTTTAGGTGGCGACAAAGACAATCCGAACATCCTCGAAGTGATCGAGCCGGCTTGCGATCAATGCCCGATCGGCGGGATGGAAGTCACCGATGCCTGCCGCGGGTGCTTGGCCCATCGTTGTTTGGGCGCTTGCCATATGAAGGCGATTTCGTTTGACGAGCACCTTCATGCCCACATCGATAAATCAAAATGCGTCAATTGCGGGCTTTGCGCGAAAGCCTGCCCCTTCGGCGCGATCATCAATCACCAGCGCCCGTGCGAGAGCGCTTGCAAGATCAAAGCGATCCATAAACGCGAAGATGGGATTTCCTCAATCGATGAAAGCAAGTGCACCCGTTGTGGCGCCTGTTCCTATGCCTGCCCCTTCGGCGCGATCATGGACAAGAGCTATATCCTCAAATGCATCGATATCGCCGAACGCTCGAAGAAAGGGCAAGAACACGCCTATATGGTGGTGGCCCCTTCGATCTCGAGCCAATTCCATTACGCCAAACTTCCGCAGGTCATCTCGGGCATCAAGAAGCTCGGCTTCCATGACGTCGTCGAAGCGGCTTTGGGTGCCGATATGGTGGCCTATGAAGAAGCGCGCGAGCTTTCCGAGAAAGGCCAATTGACTTCCTCGTGCTGCCCCGCCTTCAAGAAATACATCGAAACCTCATTCCCCGAGCTCAAAGACAAGATCTCGAGCAATCTTTCGCCGATGGCGACGATCGCCCGTTATCTCAAGGAGCTCGAGCCCGATTGCGAAGTCGTCTTCGTCGGACCCTGCATTGCCAAGAAGATGGAGATGTTCCGCGAGGAGAGCAAGCCCTATGTCGACTGCGTGATCACTTTCGAGGAACTCCAAGCCCTCTTCGATGCCGAAGACATCGATCTGGCTTCCTTAGAGGAGTCGCCACTCGATAACGCTTCGTTCTATGGCCGGATTTTCGCCCGGAGCGGCGGCCTCACCGAAGCGGTCAAAGAAGCTCTTAAAGAACAGGGGTCTTCCTTCGTCGCCGTCCCAAAGACGGTTTCGGGGCTCGATCAATGCAAGGTCGCTCTCAACGGATTCAAGTCGCCTGATGCGCCCTATAACTTCATCGAAGGCATGGCTTGCACCGGGGGCTGCATCGGCGGTCCTTCTTGTCTCACGCACGAGCTTCGTGACGCGGCCGACGTCGATAAGTATGGCCACGAATCAAAAGAGACCACGATCAGTGGCGCCTTAAGCGGTGTCATGGCCCTCTCGGAGAAGAAATAAAGGCTTTTTGCAGGGGATAATCAGTCGAGAAACGCGAAAATCGCAATCGAAACTGCGTTGTCGAGATTGAGCGAGTCGATCGTCGAGGACTGCGGGATGATGAGTGGCTCTCCGACGTTAAAAAAGCTTTGATCAAGTCCGGTAGCCTCGTTCCCGAAGATCAGGGAATAAGGCTTTTCTTTTTTCGCTTCTCGCACGCTCTTTTTGGCTTGGAGCATAAAAGGATAGAGGTGGCGGTTGCCCGCGACTTTAAGATAGTCTTCGAAGGTCGGGAAAGTCGAAAACGGAAGCGAGAAGACGGCGCCCATCGAGGAGCGGATCGTCTTGGGGTCAAAGGGATCGGCCGCCGGGGTGATGATCGCGAGCCCGCCCATCTGGAAGGCGGCGGAGCTTCGCATGATCGTCCCGAGGTTTCCCATATTGGAAGGGTGGACGAGAATCACGTGGTTTTTCTTCGGATCAAGCGGGGTCTCGAATTTCTCGAATTCGGCGATCACCATGACATTGTCTTTATCCTGGCTTTGGAAGATCTTCTCGTTGTTCTCAATGAGCGGGATCTTGTTGAGCGCGGCCAACGCTTTGAGCTTGTTATAGGTTTCGTCCCGATTTTGCTTCGGGGAAACATAGAGGCGGCGCACCTTATCGGGGACTCTTAAAAGGGCCTCGAAGCTGAGAGTGGTGCCTAAGGCAAACGAGTTTTCGTCTTTTTTGTCGTAATGAATCATGAGACAAGAATACAACTTATGGGGCACACTAGCCAAAAGAATGTCTATGGATATGTGGAGGAACTTCATCCATGGATCAAGAACCGGTCAAGCTCGGCAGGATCAATCGAGCGGTCGAAAAAGCGCTGAAGGAAGACTTCGGAGAGGAGGTGTGGATCTATCTCCTCGCGGAAGATCTTGATAAGATGGCCTCAAAATGGCCGACGATTTATCTCTCAAGAATCAGCGAGGCATCGAAGATCATCAAAACGCCGGATTATGCGGCCTACCTTGAGAAAGAGGACACCCTTTACTTCATCAAGGAGTATCTGAAGGATGGGCATTTCCAAAAGGTCGCTCTTTCGGTGAAGAAAGAGGGCCAGTGGCACCTTAAAGAACTCTTCACCCTCAAAGACGATGAGAGCGTCCGTCTCGCTCAAGAGGGCATCTTAGCCCGCGTTAACGCGTGACTTTTCTTCGCCTTCCGTTATAATCCGCCTTATGAAACTCAATGCGGAAGCTCTTTTCACCGATCGCCTCCTGCTCCGTCCTTATCAAGCGGGGGACGAAGAAGGGATGTTTTCCTCCTATTGCCACGATGAGGAAGTGACGCGTTATCTCACCTGGAATCCTCATCCTTCTTTGGAAGACACGCGGGCCTTTTTGGCCTCGAAGATCAAAGAGCAAACGGAGCCCCATCATTATGACTGGCTCATCACGCTCGGGGGCAGGATCATCGGCGCGATCGACGTCGTGAACCTTTATGAGGAAGGCGGCTTTGAAGTGGGCTATTGCCTCGAAAGGGCGTCATGGGGCAACGGCTATATGAAAGAGGCCTTCCACGCGGTCCTCCGTTATCTTTTTGATGAAGCCGGCTTTGCTTACGCGATCATGAAAGCCGATATCCATAACACGCGGAGCCGGCGGGTGATTGAGCGCGAGGGCTTCCTTTTTGACCATGATGAGGAAGAGGACCTGCCGCTCAAAAAGAAAACGGCCACCGTGGCCGTTTATCATTTGGATAAGAAGGACTTCGTTAGATGACGTCGGAGGGAGTCCTTTTTCGATAGGCCCCGGCGAAGACGTTATTGAGGAAGACTAAAAGATAGGCGAGAGCGAAATAGCAAAGATAGGCCAATAAAGAAGAGAGGACGACCCCGTTCCAACCGCCGTTGCCCGTCAAAGCATCGGCTCCGGTTTGGAAGGTCGAGGGCGTGAAGAAACTGACGGCGGAAAAGCCTTGTTGCCATACCGCTTTGACAAGAAGTGAGAAGGCAAAATAGAAGAGGGGATAGAGGCTCCAGAAAATCGGATGCTTCCATTTGACGGTGCCCTTTTCGCCAAAGAGGAGATAATCCCCTAATAGAAGCGCTGGGAAAATGATTTTGCTGAGCAGCATGACTTTGATGTCCGTCGCCGCAAAGAATCCGCTATTGGTTGACGAAGAAAGAATCGCGTAACCGGCTAGATCGAACAAGGTGAAGGAAAGGCTGGCGATGAATAAGGGGCTCCAGACGCCCGGAACAATGCCATTCGTCTTCTTATTGAGGCCAATCGCATTGGCAACCACTTCGGCGAAGACGATCGCGGTAGCAAAGAGCAAGGTTTGGCAATCGTAATAGTAAAAACCGCGCCACCATTCCGGCGAGAGCGAGCGGAAAGAAAACAAAAGATAGGTGGCATACCCACCAATCCCAAGCAGGATGAGGCGATAGAAGAAGGCAAGAAAACGATTTCGGATGGCCATACCGCGATATTGTCTCCCTTTTCAAGCGGATTTCAAGGGTAGATAATAGAACGCTATGAAAATAATCCTTAACTTGCAGGATGAGGAATACCCTCACCAAGAGATTAAAGAAGTTCGTGAGATTGCGCGCGGGCTTGTGAGCGACGGGCACGGCCACTTTGCCGTTCACCATATCGTTCGGAAAGATCTTTTCGGAAGTTATGATTATTATGAGACCCCGGGCGGCGGAGTGGATCAAGGGGAAACGCCGGAGATTGCGGTGGTCCGCGAATGCCGAGAAGAACTCGGTTATTCGGTAAAAGTTTTGGATGAGCTCGGATTCGTTGACGACTATTACAACCTGATCGGCCGCGAGAACCATAACCATTACTTCATCTGCCTGAGGGAAGGCGATTATCTGTGCCGCCATTTCGTGAGCGATGGGGATCAGATGATCAAAGAGACCCTTTGGCTTCCGCTTGAGCAAGTGATTGCCCTTTATGAAAACGTCCCGAATGGCAAACTCCCGAATTTGGTGAAGGCACGGGAGCTTCCGTTTTGGATCGAGGCATCTAAGAGGAGCCAGTCGGCTTTGAAAGCACTTGCGGATTCGCGCGGAGTTGAGTAGACTATAACCCGCTGGCGGATATGGTGAAGAGGTTTAACACAACCGGCTGTGAACCGGCCATGCATGGGTTCGATTCCCATTATCCGCCCCAGACAAAATAAAGCCCTCACAAAGAGGGCTTTTTTCGTCGTCTGGGGTGGATAATGGTCATCGTTTGGCGGCCCATTTTTCATTTTATGGGGCAAGAGTGGCTCTTTTTTGTCTATGGATATATGAGAGGAGACGATAAACCATGCAAAATCCCGGCCTTGAAAATGAGAAAGCGATCATCGCTGCCCTTGACGGGAGGGAGGTAGGCTCTTTGAACAAATCCCTTAAAAGTTTGATTCTTTGTTTATTTCCCGATTCGGAAGGCATCCTATCGTGCCAAAAAGGCTATCCCCACGAAAAGCCTGACCTTGTGATTCGCCTAGGTGATAAGACAAAGTATGTTTCTCTCAAAAGTGGCCGTTCGATTTCCGTTCATGAAGAATCCTTAAGCACTTTGATTCCTTTCTTCCGTTCCCTGGGGATTCCCGAACACATCTTGAAAACGATTGTCTATTTCCACTATGGGGATGGGACACTCGATGGGAGCGGCCCCACCCGCTTTACTTCCAATGATTTACGACGGGTCTGCAATTCCTATTTCAAAGAAGCCGCCTCGTATTTGGCCGCTCGGCGCTTTGTCGTTCCCTTTTTTGAGCGTTTCGTTTTCCGAGGGATTGATCCGAATGGCCGTGAAGTCGATGCGATCTATTATGGGGATGAGCGCAAAGGCGTTTTTGCTTCGAAAGAAGAGATTCTCAAAAGCGTATCTCGGAATCCCTATCGCCACACGGGAACGATTAACCTCGGACCCTTGAATTATCAGCCAGCGGTCCGGAATTTCTATGGTTATGGCGAAGAAGAGAAGCGGCGTAACGAAGCCGAGATCAAGTGGCGGGGCTTGGCTTATGACCTCGGGGATATCCGCCGAAGCGAGCATTTCAAAAAGAATCCTTCGGAACGTTTTTATTTCTATAACGGCCGTCGACGGGAAAGGAAATAATTATTAAAGTGCTTATTTCACGCCCGGATAGAAGGGGCACTTGGTTTTGAGACAAGTCGGATTCATTGGCGAGAATTCACATTTGAAAAGCGCAATCGGCAGAGTAATGCCATAGTGTTCTTTGACGAATTCCGCAGCGGTCGTGATCGAAAGATAGGCGTTCCGTTTGCAGCACCTCGGTCCCCCGAGTTCACCGATCTTGGCTAAGGCAGCCGAAGTGAGGCGCATATTATCCTTATAGGCTTCATTATCGCTTAAGGGTCCGGTCCCATGGAGAATCGAAAGAGCCGCCCCAACGGAGGCCGCGCTTCCGCAGACGCCCCAATAGCCACAGGTGGCGCCGGGCATCATCGCTCCTCGTTCTTCGAGTTTGGAAAGAGCCAAAGGAAGATCGACTTCGCCTCCGGCATTCTTATAAGCGGTCAAGAAAGCGGAGCCATCGAGCATGTGGTGCTCAGGCCCGTGCATGCTGATGCCCGGAAGGTGCATGAGATGCTTGGCGATCGCGATCGGATCGCTCGAGGTCTCTTTTAAGCAAGTAGCTTTGATCAACTCGGCTTTGTCTTGGAATGTAGCCATGGGATTATGCTTCTTTTCCTAAGCACGTTAACACGCTTTGAAGGAGAAGGCAAACGCTGGGGGATAAAGAAAAGCTGGGAGGCTTTTGCCTTCCAGCCCACTTTTGCCGGAGATTTTTTACTGAAGAAGGCCTTCGTAGCCATAGCCGGATGCGGTGATGGCGGTCTTGATCTCCTCCTCCGTCAAAGGACGAGATGAGGTGATTACGGCGGTGCCTTCCGAGAGGGAGACAACGACTTTCTTCACATCCTTCACCGCGCTGAGGGAATCCGTGACGTGCTTCACGCACATCTGGCACATCATCCCTGAGACCTTGGCTTTGGCGGTATAAACTTCTTTCTTCTTTCCGAATAACATGAGCTTTGCCCTTCTTTCGCACTAAAAGGATAGCACCCCTTTTGGATTTGAGAAGGAAGATGCTTTCTAATCCAGGTTCACGATTTTGTAGGTTCGTTCGCCCAAACCTAATTTTTCCGCGCTTTCGACGGTGTGGATTGCGTGGCGGGAATCCATCCGCTCAATCAAGGTTTTCTTGCCCGGATCTTTTGAGTTCACGACCGCGTCGTAGCAGGCTTGGTCGATTGACACAGGGTCAAGCGAAGCGAAGATGCCAATATCCGCCATCTCGGGTTCGGCTGGATTCGAATCGCAATCGCAATCGACGGACAAACGGTTGGCAACATTGATATAGGCGAGGTTCTTGCTCCCGAGGTAGTGGACCACCGATTGATCGGCATCCGCCATCGACTCGAGGAAGCCATCATGATCGGCTGTCCAGATCTTGGAGAAGTCGGGATCGCCCACGCAATGGATCAAGGCCTTGCCCCGAGCGGATGCCACGCCGATGGACATATTCTTTAGCGCGCCTCCCAATCCGCCCATTGCATGGCCTTTGAAGTGTGAGAGCATGAGCATCGAGTCATACTTAGCCAAGTGAGAGCCCACGATATTCTCTTTGAGGTGGAATCCCCGATCAACCGGCAAGGCTAATTCGCCTTCTTCGTCCATAAGATCGCAGGGCGCAATTGCGGTGAAACCATGGTCTTTGAAGGTTTGCCAACTATCTTTATTGAGATGGCGTTTGCCTTCATAGGCCGTATTGCATTCAACGATCGTTCCTTTTAAGGAAGTGACGAGGTCTTTGATCAGATCGGGTTTCAGGTAGTTGTGGCCTCCGGGTTCGCCGGTGGAGATTTTGACGGCGACTTTGCCTTGGAGAGTAATTTCTAAAGCACGGTAAGCCTTCATAAGGCCTTTAGGAGAGATGTCTTTGGTGAAATAGACAATGGACATAAAAGAAATCCTTCTTTCGCTTTAACGTTACTCCTTGGAGTTTACTCGAAGTCAAGCGCAGAAAAAGACCTCAGGTTTCCCTGAGGCCTAGTAGATCAAGACAAAGACGAATTAGGCTTGCTTCTTTTTACGGAAGTAGAAGAAAGCACCAACTGCAATGGCGAAGATTGAGACGCCGGTGATGTAGTAAACAGAGGAATAATCGTTTTCGGAAGTGATTGAAATAGGATTGGCAGAACTAATAATCGTTCCTTCGTAAGGCGTAGCATCGCCAACTGCATTGCACCAATTAAGATATCTCGTCTTGGCGGCTACAACATCGGTCAAAGTGCTTGTTTGCAGTTTGGTGAGTGCGTTGGTGTCCATAGCCTTTACTTTAGTTTTGCCAGCTTGATAATTGCTTAAACAAGTTGTAGCGTTTGTCATTCCCTGAGAATCGCCTGAACCGATCGTTGCTATCCAAGAAACAAATTCAGTTACGGAATCTGAGTAGGAAACCAAAGTCAAGGAAACAGAGCCCTGATACGTGAGCTCAATCGTGGTTGTCCCTGACTTAACATATTTTTGCAAGTAGCCACGCATTGTTACGGTACCGCCAACAATAAAATCATTCGTGGCGAATTGGTCATAGGATCCAAAGAACGTAATGGGGGTTGTGCCATCGGTAACGACGTAGCTTCTGTTAGCCGTGGTTGCGGAACTAATTGTGCCAGAAATCTTGTAAATTTTGTCAGAATAAGTGTTATCCGCTAAAGCTGTAACGATTGTGTTTGCTTCGGTGGTGGTGATGGTGTTGTCAGTCACGGTAACAACGCAGGTTTTCGAAATGGTGGCTGAAGAAGAGGTTGTGCCTGCTGTGGTTCCAGTGATCGTCGCAGTACCAGGGGCGTAAGCGGTTATCAAACCGGTGTTGTCGACACCAACGACGCTTGTATCACTGCTTGAATAAACGATGCCTTGCTTGGCGGTTGAAGGCAAAACCGTAGAAGCAAGTTGGAGAGTATCGCCTGTTGTCATGTTTGAAGTGGCTGGAGTCATTCCAAAGGATTCGACCGGGTCATATGTTGGCATCGGGGCAAAAGTGACTGTGATAGAGTCAATATAAGTAGCACCACTAACAGCGATATTGAAAAACTTATATCCTGAATCCAGGCTAACATCCCAACTGAGAGTTGCACTAGCACTAGCGGTTGCAGTTTTGCCAGCTAAAGCGGTTCCATCTACGGTTGTAGATGAATTAACCATTGCTGCAGAAGTGGATACATAAGGAGTCACGGTCCTGGCGCTTGGCTGAGCTGCATCGGTCACAATGGTGATGTTGGTGATATAAGAAACAGCTGTAATGTTGTATAAATATGGATATTTGGAACTATTCAACTGAATAAAAGTTCTTGTGGCCTTTGTCGCGCCATCATAAGCTACAGTGCTCGCCTTTCCGGAATATGAGGCGCTGTCGCTTCCAGAGCTAGACCAATCGTAAGTTGCGTAAGACGTCGAAGTTTTCCCGCTCCAAGCAGCACTAAAAGAACTCGCATTAATGACAAGGGTGTTAGAAGTCGCCTTTGTTTGAACCGCTTTACTCGATAGCGTGCTTGCCACACCGATTCCTGCTAATCCTAATGCTGCACATCCGAGTATCGTCAAAATCTTATTTGTCTTTTTCATGCCTAATTGGCCCTCCCTTGAATAAAGACGAAAATCGAATCGACTTTTGTGCGTACTCCCGCCTTGTTTGGCGTGAGGCTTCTCCTCTCCTGAAGTAGAAAGAGTTGGTGTTATTTTTGCTTTCCGATCGTTTTCTTAGAGGCACATGGAAATTGGGCATTCTGACGATGGCTCAATACACGCACTAAAACGAAGGATCGGCTATTTGACAAAAAATATTATCCCGAAAAAAGAACTGTCTTTTAATAGTGGTCGCTTTTTCTAGGGGTATACAAATGTGTCGGTCAAGCCTTGGTTTCCGGTATTCATTTTTCTAAGGAATAGGAAACTATCGATGTCATCAGCCAAAATATTAGGGCTTAGAAGGTACGAGTCTTTTGCCTTGCCCGAAGTTTCGAAATTGTAAATGTTTTTTAAACGAAAAATGGGGAACTCTTTTTGTCATCCTACCAACAAAACGGGTTCCTTCTTCCTTAATAAAGTAGAAAAGGTCAAGGAGGCTCGCTTATGACCGCATTCAAATCTTTCTATGATATTTTAGAAACGTGGTTGGCTTACCCTCTTTGCCTCGTTGTGGCATTGGCATCTGGTCTTCTTCTCGCTTTGGTTTATAAGAAAGTGAAGAAGGGCTATGCCTATGTCCGTTTTATGCCGTTGGCGATCTTGATCGTCCCGATCGCGATGGCGGCCCTGGTTGGCTTACTGAACATTCGAAATACCGAACTCGAGACTTCGGATACGATCCGGGTTGGCGTCGTTTTGACGGCCGGCGTGGCCTTGACCCGGTTCCGGAGCGATAAATTGGCGATCGAAGACATGGTCTATCTGGTTCTGGCCAGCGTCTTGGGCATCGTCTATGGCATTGGCTATGTCCTCTATGGTGCCCTCAGCTGCGTGGGTGTGGTGATCTTGCTTCTCGTCCTTCACCAATTCCGTTTCGGCGAAGATATGGGTGGCATCCTTTCGGTCCGGATCCGGGTGCCAGAGGATCTCAACCAGTCAGGCATCTTCGAAGGTGTCTTTGCCAAACATTGCCAAACCTATAAGCTCGAAGAAGTTCGGACCGTCGAATATGGCCAACTTTATGAAATCCGTTATGACGTCTCACTCAAGAAGGGCGAGAGCATCAAGGATTTGATGGATGAAGTTCGCCTTCATAATGGCAATCTCGAAGTGGTGGTCTCGGACGCCGAAAGGCAGTGATTCTTATGGGCGAGATCCTTTCCTTTTGCCGGGCCGAGAACAAATACCCGATCCACGAAGAGGCGATTCCGGAATTAGCCCGGAGTCTTTCCCTCAAATTGGATGTCGATCCCTACGCTCTTCATAATGGCCATTATCAGGCGAACACCATCTATTTCGACGATCCTCAAAACGGGGTGGTGGAGCGGAGCGTCGATCACCCGACCTACAAAGAAAAGTTGCGGCTTCGTTCCTATGGCGGCGAGCACCCGATCTACTTCATTGAGTTCAAAAACAAATACCAAAGCGACGTCTTCAAAAACCGGATCATTCTGAGCGAAAAGGAATATGAGGATTTCGTCTTTCATCAAATCGTCCCGAAACGGAATGGCAAATTCCAGCACGATCGATTTTTGACGACCCTCGAGGATTTCATCGCCCGCCACGGGGCGATCACGCCCAAGAGCGTGATTCAATATGACCGGATGGCCTTTGTCAATCGCCCGATGGATAATTTCTGCCGGGTCACGATCGACACGAACATCCTTTATCGGCGGGAAAACTTCCATCTGAATGAACCGGGAGGCGAACCGCTTCTTGAGCCGAAGATGGCAATCCTCGAAATCAAGATCGGCGAGAGCCTGCCCTTATGGCTGGCCCACGCGATCAATGACCTCGCGATCTATCGGATCCCCTTTTCCAAATACGGAACCTCTTTCTTGAATAGCCAAGCGAAAACGAAAACGGTTGCGGAGTAAGTCTTCTTCACGCCCCGTCGCGCCTTTTGCTATACTTAAGGACGTTGTGGTCGCCTCAAAGCCCTCCTGAAACGGAGGATCGGGGTGATCGGTTGGCTTTTTTGCGGGGGATTTCGGATGATCACTTTCGACAGCACGCTTTCGGACGGGTTAATGAAGGCTCTCACCTCCACGGCGCTTTACTCATCGGTCGTGACCTGCCTCGTCGTGATCTTCCTCGGTTATTTCCTCGCCCGGAGGAATTTACTTCCGAAATCCGCTTCGGACGTCCTCACCAAGATCGTCTTGGATATCGCTTTGCCTTGCCTCGCCTTCGTCTCCTTCATGACCGACTTCACCCAAAGCGGCGCGGTTGACACGATCGTGAATCTTTTTCTCGGGTTTGCCCTTTATGTTCTCTTTATTCTGATCGGGCATGGCGTTTTCGTTTTCGTCAAAGACAAGAACCGCCGCAAGATCTTAGCCCTTCTATTCGCCTTTGGCAGCGGGACTTTCTTCGCCCAGCCGATGCTGATCTCGCTTTATGGCTCCCAAGCTTTCAATGATTCAAATCTTCTTAACATCGCATTCCGGGTCTTTGTCTATTCCTATGTCTATCTTGAGATTGGCGGAAAGCAAATCGCCCCCGAGGAGACCTCGAAGAAGGCGATCGCCAAGAAGATCCTGCTCAATCCGATCCTGATCGGAACTTTCTTGGGCCTCCTTCTCTGGTCGCTTCAGGCAATCCCGGGTTCCACCGAGGCGAATTGGTGGACCTTACGGACCGATTGGCTCAGCCCGAATGATGCGATTACCCCAACCTATGTGCCTTTCTGGCGTTTTGACGTCTCGCTTCCTTGGATCAATACGACCCTCAAAGTGCTGGGTGCCTTGTCTTCACCTCTTATTTATCTTGCAATCGGGTTAACCCTCGGCGAGAAGAGCTTGGGCGAAGCGGCCAAAAATGGATTGGCCTGGTTCTTCGCCTTTGCCAAGATTGTGATCGCTCCGGCTTTGGTCTTAGGGATCCTTTATCTTTTGGAGGCGATCGCCAAAGCCGCCAATTACCCGATGCTCATTTCCCTCGCCACGGTTCAGAGCACGGTCCTCATGTGGTCGGTTCCGCCGGTGACGGTCGGCGTCGCCTATTGTTTGGAGTTCAATAACGAAAAAGACCTCGCAAGCGAGGGCTCTTTGCTCGCGACCATTCTCTTCCTTCCGATGGTGATTCTTTGGGTCTTCATCCTGGCTCTTGTCGGCGCGAGCGGCTATTTCTACGTTCCTTAACCTAGAAGGATTAATAAGCCATTCAGCATTTTCTCGGCTTGGGGTTCGTCTAAGCCGATTTTCTTTTGACTTGCCCGATAGGCGTAATCCCCAAGTGTGTCTTCGAGAAGTAAGAGAGTGTTGGTGTTCGTTTCAAAAGGCTTGAGCGTTTTAAAGAGGGCGATGAGCGCTTGGGTTTCCGTCTCGAAAGACGTGAGGTCGTAGAGGGTGTGGTAGAGGTAGGCGTAGGCCGCTTCTTTGGGGTTTTCTTGGGCTCTTGCCGCAAGGAATAAAAGGGCATCGATGGCGTTTTTTCGGGGATTTTCCTCCGAAGAGGGAACAAGCGATGAGTAGAGGGTATGTAAGGAAGAACGATCCGCTTCGAAAAGGAGATTGGCTTTGCTTCCGAAGTGGACAAAGATCGTCGGTTCGCTGATCCGGAGTTGGGAGGCGATCCGGGAAGTCGAAATCCCTTCGATGCCTTTCGCCGCTCCTTCGGAGATCACCCACGAAAGGAGCCGTTCATCGAGTTTAAGGAGAGTTCGTCTGGCCATGTCATCATTCTAGGAGGATCGAAAGGTTTTGGGAATGCTTTTTCAGGATGGGATTCGCTCTTGTTCTCGCCTTTAGAGCGATTAAAATAAAGAGTATGAATATCTTGTTTTTGCTTCTCCCCAAAAACCAGGTCGATTACCTGTTTGAGGATTTTACCGTGCGACAAGCTCTCGAAAAACTCGAAGGAAAGCGCTATTCGATGATCCCGGTGATCAACCGGAAGACTGGCAAGTATGAGCGGTCTCTCATGGAAGGCGATTTCCTTTATTACCTTACTAAGAACCGAGTTTCCTTCCCCGATCTCGAGAAGATGGCCCTCAAAGACATCCCCGCTTCGCGCGATATCCAAGCGGTCGGGGTCAATTGCCAGATTCAGGAACTCTATGACAAGATCGTCGACCAGAACTTCGTTCCGGTTACCGATGATGATGGCGTGTTCATCGGCATCGTGACCCGTAAATCCGTGATGAAGACGATTCTCCCGGATCTCGCAAAGAAATAAGGCCAAAATAAAAATCCTCTTGGTTTTCCGAGAGGATTTTATTTTTAGAGTTTTTCCAGGAGGGCCACGCTCTTTTTGAGGGCATCGCCTTGATACGATTCGACTTTGCCTTCATCGACGAGTTTGGCTAAAGAGGGATCG
>DAIQMS010000010.1:0-40711 GCA_036788815.1 Bacillota bacterium | reverse complement strand
AAAAAACAATTGATCTTGCCGCTTGTCGTCTCGGCCCTCGCCCTTTCTGGGTGCGGCGTGGGCGTGGAAGAGGATTCCAGCTCGTCGCTTGCCCCCGTCTATAGCGTCGTCACGGCCGATGGAAAAATGAACGAGGTCGATTTCGCCTCCTCCTTCAACGAGGATCAGTTCGTGATCGAAAATAACAACAATGAACAAGTCGCCAAGGTCACTTCGGCGATGGTGAGCGGCTTCGATGCCACCCAAACGAAGTTTTCCGTGCCGCTCACCGCGAAAGTGAGCTATCAAGGCGCTTCGCTCGATCTCACCTACGTGATCAAAGCCCATTATTACTACGATGACGTGGATGTGAGGCTCACCGACGATCAGCATGTCGTCATCACTTCGGTCGCTTCGATTTCGAAGATGATCACCTACACGATCCCCGAGCATGTGAGCACCCTTCCCGCCCCGGCCAATAGTTGGCCCGTCACCGGCTTTGAGGCCCTTGCCGCGAGCGATGCCCTCACGGAGCTTCATCTTACGCCTCGTTAACGACCCTTTCGTCTTCTTCCTTAGGCCATTTCACCCAAGTGATCCCGGCCACGGGAGGCCAGATCGCCTTTAAAGACGGCTTCCTCTTCGATGATGCCAACACCCTTTATGCCCTTTCGAGCGATTTGAGCGGCGCCGTCGTTCTTCCTTCATCGACGAAACGGGTCGCCAATTGTGCTTTTTCCACGCCGAATGCCAAAATCACTTCGCTCAAATTCCCAGGGAGCGTCTCCTTGGATCTCACCCCGGGGGTGGGCGCCTATAATTTGAGCGGATTGACGTCCTTTGACATCGATTCCACGAGTTCGAAATACCACACGGGGGCAAATGGGATCCTTCTTTATACGACCTCAGTGGGGTCGGCCTCGCTTCTGATTCCGATGGGGATTTCCGGCATCAGTCTCGCCAATCCTTTGATTTTCGAGGACACTGCGCCCCACCTTTATTTGGATCCGCTTTATAAGCACACCAGCATTCCGGCGATCACCCTTCCCGCGACCTGCGTGAATTTCTCGGCGAATTTCGCGCTCAAAGACGGGCTCAGTCAAATCACCCTTCTCAACTCAGAGAAAGTGGTGGGCGTGGCGAAAAGCACTTTGCAGAATCTTTCTTCGACGATTGCGATCAAAGTTCCTTCTTCGCTCCTCAGCCAATATCAAGCCGATAGTGTTTGGAGCACGGTCGCTTCGTCTCTCAGCGCCATTTGATTTTTGCTCAAAAGGGATGCCTCAAAGCATCTCTTTTTCTTTGCTCTCCTCGCCCGTTTTCTTTGGCGATTTTTCAATGCGTTTGAGCGCTTTCTTCGACTGGACGTAGAAGAGGACGGAGGTGAAAGAGACCGCCAAGAAATCCGCGATCGGCTCGGCGAGATAGACCGCGTATTCCTGATTCGCTGTCCAGATCAAAGGCAGGATGTAGATGAGGGGGATCAAAAGAATGAACTTCCGCATGATCGCCGCGGCCAAAGAGCTCTTGGCGTCACCGATCGCCGTGAAGGTTTGCTGGCAGGCGATCTGAATCCCGAATAAGCCAATCGAGGCGCCATAGATCCTTGCCGGCGTGGCCAGATGGTTGAGGAGTTCCTCGTCCGAAGTGAAGATATGGGCCAAACCTTCCGGGAAGGCCATGAGAAACGCCCAGGAAATCATCGAAAAGGAGACGCTCACGATCAAAAGATAACGAAAGGTCTCTCTGACCCGGCTGGCGTTTTTGGCGCCGTAGTTATAGGAAATCAAAGGCTGGGCGCCTTGTCCGAGCCCCGTCAAAGGCAAGAAAGAGAGTTGAACCAAGGAGAAGAGGATCGTCATCGTTCCGACCGCGACGTCACCCCCGAATTTCTGGAGCGAGGAATTGAAGCAAACGGTCAAAATGCTCTCGCTGATCTGCATCAGGAAAGTCGCGCTCCCCAAAAGAAGCAAAGAACCGATTTCCGCCCAATTCGGAGCCATAAGGGAAAAACGGAGCCGCCACACGCTGCGCTTCGAAAAGAGGAAGGCCACGACCCAAACGCAGGACACCGCCTGAGAAATGACGGTCGCACAAGCCGCGCCTTTGACCCCCATCCCGAAGGTGAAGATGAAAAGAGGATCGAGCGCGATATTGAGGACGGCGCCAATCAAGACCGAGAGCATCGCGGTGGTGGTCTTGCCCATCGCGGCGATGAAGCAATTGAGCCCGAGGGTGAGTTCGACGAAGAGGGTCCCGATCGCGTAGATGTTCATGTAATCGAGGGCGTAGCCGATCGTGTTCTCCGAGCCGCCAAAGGCGAGAAGCATCGGTTTATTGAAGCAAAGGAGAAGAATCGTCAAAATCACGCCGAGAATCGTCAAAAGGACGGCGGAATTCGCCAGGATTTTCTCGGCTTTGGCATCGTTTTTCTCACCGGAGGCGATCGAGGCTTTTGGTCCGCCTCCGCTCCCGACGAGGTAGGCGAAAGCCGAGACCCCGAGAATGAGGGGCGTGCAGATGCCTAAAGCGGTGAGCTGAATCGCTCCCGTTCCTTCGATGTGGCCGATATAAATCCGATCGACCAGGTTATAGAGCATGTTGATGAGCTGGGCGAGGATCGTTGGAATCGAGAGCCGGAACAAAAGCTTTTTGACGTTGCCGGTTCCTAAGATATTAGTGGTGGGTGCTGACATTAGTAGAAATCCTTTCGAGCAGATGTTTGAAGGTCGCGATATCGTTTTCGTCAAAGCCTTGGAAGACTTGGGCGAAGTAGTGCTGTCTCATGTGATCGACTTTTTGGAGGTAGGGGTCGGCTTGTTTTTCGAGGGTGAGGTGTTGTTTTCGCTTGTCCTCAGGATCTTTCGTTTTCGAGAGATAGCCGGCTTTTTCAAGGTGAGTCACCGCCATCGAGACATCGCCTTTGGAAAGATGGAGAAGGCGAACGATGTCGGGAGGGGCATCCAATCCCTCGTTGTAGCGGAGAAACGAGAGAATCGTCCCTTCCAAAGCGGAGAGATTCTCGTCTTTTGAAAGGAGGCCAAGCTGGGATTGGTAGCCTTCGGATACGCTTTTGAGGAGGGTGAGGATTTCGCTGTTGAGATTCATAAAAGGTTCTTTTTAGAACCAAATGAGTATAGTCCTCTTTTCCTGTTCATCAAGGGCAAACGATCATTTTTTAAGGCATAAGAAAAATCCCCCTTCTTTTGGGAAGGGGGAATTCGACTTAGTTCGCGAAACGGACGCTGAGGGAGAAAACGGATTTTCCCTCGACTTTTCCTTGGTAATTCCGGAGGCTGTCCGTAAGGCTTGAGGCGATTTCCATCGTCGCGCCCAAAGTCGTTTCGCTGGAGAATGTGATTTGAAATTCGCTCGGGATGTGGGAGGAGTAGAAAGCCAAATCGTCGCTATCGAGGGCGAAGTCCACGTAGCGGATATTGTTCATGTGGCCGTTGAAATCGAGGTCGCTATTGCGGACCAGGCGGTTTTCTTTGACGCTCAAGCCCTCCAAGACTTGGCGGGGAGGCCAAGGCAGTTCGCCCTCTTTATGGACTGGGGCGATCGCCACCCCGTTTGCCGGCGGAATCGTCGGCTTGTGGCTTTGATGGTCGAGCACCGCCCAAAGCGAGATGCCTCGAACGATGATCTCGCCCTTTTCATCATAGACGACATAGTGGCGGGGGTAGATGAAGGCTTTGGTGAGGCCCGGATAGGTCTCGATCGTAATTTTCTCGTTCGCCAAAGGCCAACGGGTCACAACGAAGTGGTAGCTCATGACAACCCAGTAAAGGTTCTTTGCCTTCAAGGTTTCGACCCCATCGCCCAAAAAGGCGCTGCCGCCGATCGATGTTTCTTGAATCAAGCGAAGGAATGAGGCGATCCTCAAAGCGCCATTCGGCAAACAAAAGGATTCGCTGATCGGACTCGTGAAGCTGAAGTTATTCTTGTCGGGACTCACGGGAAGTATTATAGCCCAAGAAAGTCGGCGGAAAAGGAAAGAAAAACGATTCCTTCCCCGAGAGGAAACGTTGACTTGAGAAGGGGCTACTCCGCCATCATTTCTTCGAGAGAATAAAGATGGACAGTCTCGCTTTCAAGGCCTTTTGCTTCGGGAGTGAATCCAGATTTGCTCACCAAAGCGAACTCTTTTTTTGAAAAGGGGGCAAATTGCGGGAGCGAAGCGTTTTCCATGAGCCGGCGAACGATTTCTCGATCCAAGAGGGCGTTTCGGTCTTTGCATTCCACAAATAAAGCGTGGTCTTTCGTGGCGGAGATCCCGTCAAATTCCACCGAGCGGTGCAAAGCCGAATTATCGATGACGAAACGAGTCAAAGGGGGATAGAAGGCAAGGAATTTTCCTTTTTGGTTCTCCTCTTCGAGAAAATGGTTGGCCATTCCTTCAAAGGCTTGAGAAAGCCAATGGTATATTTCCGCTTTTTCCTCTTCAAAAACCTGGGAACCCAGTCCGATTTGGATTCGTGGGAGTTCATCGAAGACAAACCGATAATAAAAAGCCAACAACGGGTCGCCAATTTCATTGAAAACCTCGTTTTTCGATCCGGAAAAATAAGGGCGCTTGCTCACCATTCCCGCATCGAGAAGAACCCCGATGTATTTTGAAATCTTGGTTTCTTCTTCGTGGATATTCTGGGCGATATCCCGGATTCGGTGATTTCCATTCGCGATCGATTTCAGGATGC
Source organism: Bacillota bacterium (assembly GCA_036788815.1). GTDB lineage: Bacteria > Bacillota_I > Bacilli_A > RFN20 > CAG-826 > UBA4951. The sequence goes on along the minus strand of DAIQMS010000010.1, from coordinate 36,032 downwards.
TGTTATAAAGGCTTGGTTCACGGATGCCGTCGCTCAGCACGTCGTCGGGGGCATCGATCAAAGTTCCGAAAGGATTGAAAAGAAGCTTTTGGATATTTTCTTCAAAAGAAGCCTTGCCATTAATGAGGGCGAGGTAATAGGGGGAAAAGCCGAACAAAGAAAGATAGTTGGCTTTTTCGACGGCGTTCGCCCACGGGAAAAAGGATTTGGCCTCGCTGAAAGGCAAGGGTTTGATTTCCATTGCGAAAGTCTTTCTTTTGTAGAGTTCGCCTCCGCTTTCTTGAATCTCTTTCTTCATGAAGGCAAGGTTGCTGCCCGAAAGGAGAAGCATCAAGTGCCCTTCTTTCGCGGAGCGATCAGCGAAGTCTTGAAGGACCGAGGGGAAGGATCGCTCTTGGGAGACAATATAAGGGTATTCATCGATCGAAAGGATAAAACGTTCGTTTTTACTCAGTTCTCGGATGGCGTTAAATGCTTCCTCCCAAGAAGAATAGACAAAGGAGGCTGGCATGCCGGTGAAGGGGTTCAACTGAAGGGAAAAAGAGCGGAGATTTCCATAGGCATTATCTTTTTTCGCCTGAAAGCGGAAACCGCGCTTTCCTTCGATGAATTCATCAATCAATCGCGTTTTTCCAATTCGTCTCGTTCCGTAAATGAGTCCGAATTCAAAAGCGGGAGACCGATAGCGTTCCTCAAGTTCTTCCAGTTCTCTTTTTCTCCCGATAAACATAACTTCTCTCCTTTATATACTCATAAGTATAATACTCATAAGTATAAAAACAATATTTTCAAAAAAGGCCTTCCGATGGGGGAAGGTCTTCCTTAAGCTGCCGTAACCGATGCGGAATACGCCTTATTGTCCGATCCCGTGATGGTGACCGAAGTGCCTTTAGTCCATGCGGTCCCAAGGGTGACGCTCGCGAAGTTACTCGCTGCGGCGCTATAGGTGGCTCCGCTATAATTCCACCAGCCGCCATAGAGGCCATAGGTTCCGATGCTTTGGAGCGTGCTCGGAAGCGAAAGAGTGCCCATATTGCAGTTATAGAAGGCATAATCATCGATCTTTTGAACCAAAGATCCGAGTAATGTCACGGTTTGGCAGGTCGAGCAATCGGCGAAGCAATAGGATGGGATCTCCGTGACTTTCGTGCCGACGAGGTTTACCGAGGAAATCTGCGAGCCCTGGAAAGCGCTCACGCCGAGGGTGGTGAGGCTCGAAGGGAAGCTGATCGAGGAAAGCGAGACGCAGTTTTTGAAGACGTCGGCGCCAATCGTGGTTAAGGTGTCGGGTAAAGTGATCTGATGGACCGAAGCGGCATAGTTCGTTGAGCTGCTTTGGCCCCGGAAGATATTGCCGACCCCATCGCCTTCCAAGTCGGTGACCGGATAGGTGTTGCCATCCGAATCGGTGATGGAGGACGGCAAAACGACGGAATAAGCGCTGTTATTGAAATTCGTGAGAGTCGTCAAGGTAGCATTGCCCGTCGAAGTGTCGACCGTGAAACTCATCGTGAAATTCGGGTTGGAAATCAACTTGCCTTTATCGTCGTAATAGCCACAATCGCCATAATTGGGGTCTTTGGAACTGCCCGGGACGACGGTGACGTCTTTTGTGGCCGTGGGGAAACTCCAACTCACCGCGGCGGCATTCCCCGTCGCGCTTTCATCGGCGACGGCACCCACATAATTCCAAGTGGCAAAGCCCACGGAAGCGAAAGAAAAGAGAGCCACGGTAAGGATGGCCAAACTCGAGATAAGAATGAGGCTTCTCTTTTCTTTCATTTTCGCTAAGCGCTTCGTTTCCCTTTTTGAGGTGAAGCTTCTTTGAAGCTCCCCATCATAATCTCAACTCCCGAAACCGCAAGTTTATTGGAGAGTTTCCGCGTGATAGTGCTTACATTCCGATAAAAAAGGCACTTTTTTCGTGCCTTTTCGTAAAGTTTCGGAAAGGATCAGTTCCCGGCCTTTTTGCCCAAGAAAGTCAAAAGCCGAGCGTCTTCGGTATCCTCGAAAACGGTCTTCGGATCGCCTTGGAGCCGAATCACGCCGCCATCGAAGAAAAGGACCCGATCTGCGACGTTTTTAGCGAAGCCCATTTCATGGGTGACGACGATCATCGTCATCCCTTTTTCGGCGAGGGCCTTCATGACGGAAAGCACTTCGTTGACCATCTCCGGATCAAGCGCGGAGGTCGGCTCATCGAAAAGGATGATTTTCGGATCCATCGAAAGGCTCCGAGCAATCGCCACCCGTTGCTTCTGCCCGCCCGAAAGGGTCGCGATCTTGGCATGGACTTTATCCATGAGTCCGACTTCCTTCAAATGGCTGAGGGCGATGTCCTCGGCTTCTTTCTTCGAGCGCGTCAAGACGAGGCGTTGGCCCAAAACGCAGTTGCCCAAGACGTCGTAATTGGCGAAAAGGTCGAAGGACTGGAACACCATCGCGATTTGGCTCCGAAGTTCTTTCTCGGGGTACTCTTTGATCGATTTCCCTTCGAAAAGAATCTCGCCGCCCGAGGGTTCCTCGAGCCGGTTGATGCAGCGGAGAAGGGTCGACTTGCCACTTCCGGACGAGCCAATGATCGCCAGGCATTCGCCCTCGTGGACATCGAAAGAGACATCTTTCACGACAGTGACGCCATCGAAGGTCTTCGAGACGTGGGACAAGGATAAAAGGACGTTATTCATGCGTTTTCTCCTTTGGCGCGGTAGTGGAAGAAGGGAATCTTGAAACTCTTCCCATCCATCTTCCGCTCCGCGAGCTTGAGGGCGGCGGTGGTGAACAAGGTCAAAATGAGATAGATCAGAGCGATCGTGAGGTAAGCCGCCATGAACATGTAGTTCTTATTCGCGGCTTGGCCCGACATGAAATAAAGCTCGCTTACGCCGATGACGTTGAGGACCGAGGAGTCCTTGATGTTGACGATCCACTCGTTCCCGATCGTCGGAATCGAGTTCCGAATTGCCTGAGGGAGCGAGACCTTCATCAGGGTTTGGAAGGGACTGAGGCCTAAGCTGGCCGCCCCTTCGAGCTGGCCTTTGTCGATGCCATTGAGTCCGCTATTGACGATCTCGGCCATGTAAGCGGCCGTGTTGAAGGTGATGACGATGATGCCAGCGTAGAACCAGCCATCGAAAACCTGAACCCCCTGAGCGATCGAGTTCCAGTTGACCCCCAAGGCTTGGCAGCCATATTTGAAGATCATGGCCTGAACCATCATCGGGGTTCCCCGAATCAGGATCGAATAGCCATGGGAGATGCCTTTGATCACGTAGCGCCATCCCTTTTGATACCATTTGGCGTCTTTCTTCACTTTGATCGCCTCACCAAACGAGAGGAAAATCCCGAGGAAGAGCCCGCCGAAGGTCCCGATGATCGAGAGAATGATCGTCGAGAGGGTACCTAAAAGAAAATAACGCCAATAGTTCGAGAGAAGATACGAGATGTCTGAGGAATTCATCGTTACTTCCCGCTGGAACGCGTGAGCGCCCCTTCCATGAGCGTGGTCCGCGTGTCTTGGCTGATGCTCGCCAAGGCGTCATTCAAGCTTGACTTGAGGGCCGAGGATTTCTTGACGCCGATTGAGACGCCGAGGTCTTTGAGGTTATCGCCGAGAATCGTTTGATCGAGGTGGACGATCCCTAAAGAAGGATTCGAGGCGACGATGCTTTCGGCGACCGGGAATTCCGCGGTCATCGCGAAAGCCGAGCCATTCACGACGTCGGTCGCCGCGAGGGCAAAGGAACTGACCGGGGTGTTATGGATGGCGCCAAAGCTGACGAAGACACTGCCGATGATGTCATCGGTCAGGGTTTGATTTTGGCTTTCGATCTGCTTGCCATTCACGAAGGCTTTGAAAGCGTCTTTATCGAGGGCGCTCTTTTGGGCGTCCGCCACATCCTTCTTGGTGACGAGCACCAATTCGGAGCGATAGTACTCATTGGTGAAATCAATCGATTTCTCGCGCTCTTCCGTGTCGGTCATGCCGGCGATGATGCAATTGATGCTCCCGGATTGGAGATCGGGGACAAGCGACTCCCAAACGGTCTGGACGATCTCGACTTTCTTGCCGGTTTTCTCAGCGAGAAGCTTCGCGATCTGAATGTCGTAGCCATCGGCATAGCTCCCGGCGTGATTGGCGATCGGAAGGGTGTAGTCATTGGCGGAGCTCTCCGTCCAATTGAAGGGGGCGTAATTGCATTCGAGTCCCACCTTCAGCGTATCGTCATTACTCGAATTTCCGGCACAACCTGCCAGCACGATGCCCAGTAGGGCAACGGGGATAAGATAGGCATTTCGCTTCATGATGTGTTCCTCCTAGCGAAAGGCCCAGTAAAGTAGAAAAAACGGCAGCAGTCTTTCTCAAGACTCTGCTACCGCTTTGTGAGGTTGCCCGAAAAAAGAAAACGCAACCGACACAAGGATAGCTCTCCACCGGCATTTGCCCGGTGACAGTCGAAGACATCTTATGCCCTCGCCCAGATATCCTCCTGAAGGAACCAGGACGACTCTTCGGTGACATTCCCCTTTCGCTAAGGCATCATCGCGGATTTCCTTCCGCTCAGCCTCGCTACTCTTGAAACGCCACGCCTCTACTTTGTGGACGAAATGTGCTGTTTTGTTCTCAGCACGGTTGCTAATTTAACATCCTTGGGCGGAATGTAAATGATTATTTTTGGAATTTTGGGCTTTCCTTACGGAAAAGAGGCTTGAAGAAAGAGGTTTCAGAGCGAAAGGCACAATTCTTCTTGACACTTTAGCGCACTAAAGTAATAATTCCTCTTGCTTTAGCCGACTAAAGCGAAAAGGAAATCCTATGAAAAATCAAAAAATGCTGACGTTGTGCCTCTTTGCCTCCGTCCTTTCGTTAGGGGTGACGGGTTGCACAAAGAGCAAGACCCTGGTGGGTTTTGATACCGACTTGGCCAAGGCTGTCGCGGCGAAGCTTGGAGTGGAAGCCAAGTTCCAGGAGATCGTTTGGGAGCAAAAAGAAATCGAGCTTTCGAGCAAGGCGATCGATTTGATCTGGAATGGCTTCACGATCACCGAGGAACGGAAAGAGGCTCTCAGCTTCACGGTTCCTTATCTTGAAAACAAGCAAGTCGTGGTGGCGAAGAACGCCTTTGGCACGATCGATGGCTCCGCTTCTTATAAGGTCGCGGTCGAAGCCGGAAGCGCCGGGAGCGACGCCTTCGACACGGACATCGCCTTCAAGAATTCGAGCAAAGTCGAAGTGACGGATCAGATCACCGCCCTGACCGAAGTGCTTTCGGGGACGTCGGATCTCGCGATCATCGATGGCGTCATGGCGGGGTATTACCTCACCGATTCCTCCTCATATGGGAAGAGCCTCAAGGTGGTCTCGGACTATCAGGCCTCGAGCGAATATTACGGAATCGGAGCGCGTAAAGGCGAGGAGGCCCTCGTGAGCAAACTCAATGGGGCCCTCAAGAGCGCCTATGACGATGGCACGACCTCGACGATCGCCAAAAAGTACGGTCTCACCGATGCTTTAGTCGCCCCCGCGAGTTTCACGGCTTATAGCGATATCCAAGACACCTCGAGCTGGGATGCCATCGTTAAAAAAGGCAATCTCGTGATTGGCTACACCATCTTCGCTCCGATTGCCTACATGGAGTGAAGGATGTCTTTTAATGAAGTCACATTAGAACTCTTGCAGGGTTTTGGGATCACGGTCCTGCTTTTCGTTTTGACCTGGGTCCTTTCGATTCCGTTAGGACTTCTTTTCTGCCGGATGAGCCTTTCGAAGAACAAGGCGCTCCACGCCTTTATGAAAGGCTTCGTCTGGGTGATCCGAGGAACGCCTTTAATGCTTCAGATCATCGTGATTTTCTACGTGCCAGGCCTCTTATTCCAATGGCAATCGACCAACCGGTTCGTGGCCGCTCTTGTCGCCCTCAGCATCAACTATGGCATCTATTTCTCCGAGATTTTCCGCTCTGGCTACGAAAGCGTCGCTCCGTTACAGAAAGACGCGGCCTTGATGTTGGGCTTCTCCCGGGGCGAGACGTTCCGCCATGTCCTCTTTTTGCCGATTCTCAAAAAGATCCTCCCGCCGTTATCGAACGAGACAATCTCGCTCGTGAAGGATACGGCCCTCGCCCGGGTCATCGCGATCAGCGAGGTCCTCATGACCGCGCAGAAGATCGTGGCGACTTATGCGATCATCTGGGTTCTTTTCTATACGGGCGCCTTTTATCTTTTATTCAACGGGATTCTCTCCCTGCTGCTCAATAAAACCGAAAAGTCTTTGGACTTTTTCGAGGCCTGAGATATGGCGTATCTCGAAGCAAAAAATCTGTCGAAGAACTTTAAAGGAACCGCCGTTCTTTCTTCGGTGTCTTTAAGCGTGGAAAAAGGCGAGAGTTTGGTCATCATCGGCGATTCGGGCAGCGGAAAAACGACGTTGCTTCGAATCCTCTGTTTCCTTGAAACCCCCGATGCGGGGGAGATTGCCCTCAAGGGCCAATCGCTTTATTCCGCCCCCGAGAAACTCACCTCCGAAGAAAAGGCCAATAAGCGTTCCCATTTCGGCTTGGTCTTCCAAGGTTTTGGCTTATTTCCTCAGCATAATGTTCTTGAAAACGTTCTTTTGCCCTTGCGGCTAAAACGCAAAAAAGCGCTCAAAGCCTCTTTGAGCTCGCTTCCTTTCTTTCAAAGAACGAAGGCGTTTCGTTCCGAGTGGAAGAAGAGCCAGACCATCGACGAAAAGAAGGCGAAGGATCTTCTTGAGGAATTCCACCTTTCGCCCAAAGAGAAGGATTATCCCTATTCTTTGAGCGGAGGCGAGGCCCAACGGGTCGCCCTGGCGAGAGCTTTGGCTCTTGAACCCGAGATTCTTTGCTTCGATGAGCCGACCTCCGCGCTCGATCCCCGGCTCAAGAATCAGGTGGCCTCGCTCCTCCTTGATCTTAAAAAGAAAGGCCATACCCTGATCGTCGTCACCCACGAGATCGCCTTCGCCCAAGCGGTAGGGGATCGCATCGTTTTCCTCGAAGATGGTATGATAAAAGAAGAAGGAAACCGCTCGATTCTCCTTAGCCCGAAAAGCGAGGAGCTCAGAGCCTTCCTTTCCGAAAGTCAGAAAGAGGAAAACGATGAAAGAGGATCCGAAGACCAAGAAACAAGAGCTCACGGAGCTCTATGAAGCCCTCGTCAGCATCGATAACGTCGAGGATTGCCGTTATTTTTTGGATGATCTATTAACCGTCGAAGAACTCAATTCGCTCTCGTCCCGCCTCCATGCGGCGAAGCTTCTGATCGCCGGAGAGACGTATCAAGACGTCACGAAGGAAACCAAAATCTCCTCCGCGACTTTGGCCCGGGTCAACCGCTGCCTCAAAGAGGGCAAGGGGTATAACCGGGTTCTCCGCAAGAAGAACTAAGCGGCTCAAACGATGAAAAAAAGGCAGGAATTCCTGCCTTTTTTGTTTAGTGGAGCATCGCGTAAGGGGCGATGTCCTTGAAGCCGAAGGAATGGTAGATCTTCCCGGCCAAAGGATTGTCATAAAAGAGGCAGACGAAACTTTCGCCCCGGGCGAAGCATGCTTTGAGGAGCTGGCTCACGACGAGCGAGGCATAGCCCTTGTTCCGATAGCCTTCCCGGGTGCACACCCCGACGAGCATCGAGGATTCTTTGGTATCGGCGGTGGTCGAAGCGGCTGAGACGAGGAGCCCATTCACGTAGACCCCATAGGCCAAAGCACCCCGGTGATGGGCCGCCAAAAAGCCATCGACGACCTCTTGGCGTGAGCGTTTGGACGAAGAGAATTCCTGAATCGTGCTTTGGAGTTCTTCGAGGGCTTCGAAATCCTCTTTGCTCCCTAATGGGCGGAGGCCGGCATAAGTCGCGGCGCTGACTTTCTTGAAGCTAGCCGCATTGGCCCGCGCCATCATCGTGTTCTCGAGAGTTAAGGGTTTTAAGAACGGCTGGACGGGGGCGATGATTTCGGCTTTGCCCGAGAGGCAAACGCCTTCGAGGGTCGGGTTTTCGCTTTTGATCAAATCGGCGATATCTTGGAAGGGGAAGTCTTTTTCCGCCGTATAGAAAACGTAATTGCGGTCCATGTAGCGGAGCAAAATCCCCGCCAAAGCGCCTTCCTTTTCGTAAATCCTTACCCGGACGTGCTTCCCATCAATTCCAAAACTCCGTAAATCGCCGCTGATGAAAAGGTTGATTTCCGGCTCTTTTGAAACGTAGGCAATCGCTAAGGCTTCTTCTCCGCGGGCAAGCTCTCTCCAACTCATTTTTTGATCTCCTTGCCCCTGTAAAAGGAATGATACGCTTTCCTTTACGAAAAGAAAAAGCGGGGCGAACCCCGCTTAATTCTTAATGACGCTTATCGTGATAGCCTTTGTGGAAGCTGTGGTGGCTATCCGAATGGTAGTCCTCATGATGCTCCGAATGATAGCCGCCCTCATGCTCGTCGTGGTGGTAGCTCTTAGGATAGCCACCATGCTCTTCGGAATGGCCATAGCTCTTATAGGGCTTTTTCTCAGCGCCCGCTTCCGGGCGTTCGGTCTTCTCGACGTGGACGAGTTTGCCTTTGAAGTTCGTTCCTTCAAGGGAAGTAACGATATCATCGCTCGCGGTCTTCGGAACTTCGAAGAACGAGAACGTTCCTTTGAGGTAAATGTCCGAGAAATCGGCGAGTTTCAGCGTCTTGACGGATTGGACGATGAAGCCTTTGAGCGTTTGCTCATTGGCCCCGTCCTCGAAGCCGACGTTGATGAAGAAGCGCTGATTGGCCGGATCAATCTTGAAGACTTTTCGTTCCTTGTTGCGCTCGATGCTCGCGTCGTGCTTTCGGGAATAATCCTTCTCGTAAGGGACGCTCTCTTCGGGATCCGCCATCTTTTCTTTGAGAAGAATCGCGGCCAGTTCGATCGGGGTGACTTCGCGGCCTTCCTTTTTGGAGAGGGCTTCGCAGGCTTCCGTGATCGCTTCTTTTTCTTTCGTGAGGTCGTCTTTGAGATTCGGTTCGAGGTTTTCGAGGTATTTCTTCATAACGTCTCCTTTGTCGATGACGTATGCCTCAATTGGGCAATGGGTCATCCGTTCGTATTTCTTAATGAGGGGCAGCTCTTCCTTCGTCATGAAGGTGTAGGAGGTGCCATTCTTATCGACCCGGCCAGTCCGGCCGATCCGATGGAGATAGAACTCATCTTCCTCCGGGATATCGTAATTGACGACGAGGTCGACGTCATTCACGTCGATGCCGCGGGCCGCGATATCGGTCGCGACCATCACGTTGGCATCGTAGTTACGGAAGGCACCCATCGCCTTGTCCCGTTTATTCTGGGAGAGGTTGCCTTGGAGCGAGACAACCGCGTGGCTCGTGCCCTTTTGGAGGAGTTTCGCGATCTGCATGACCTTATGTTTGGTTCGGCAGAAGACGAAGGCTCGGGTGAAAGAGACGCTGGTGAGGAGTCCAACGATCGCTTCTTTTTTGTCGTTTTCCGTGAGCAAAACATACTTTTGGGCGATTTGGTTTTCTTGAGTGGGGGTCCGCTTGATCTCGGCCCGGAAGACGTTTTTCTTGAGATAACGCTCGGCGACTTTTTGAATCTCGGGCGAGATCGTCGCGGAGAAAAGGGCCGTTTGGTGCGGGGAGGTGACTTTCTCGATGATCTTATTGACGTCTTTGATGAAGCCCATTTCGAGCATCTCATCGCATTCATCAAGGACAAGATAGCTGACTTTCACGAGGCTTAAAACGCCGCGGCTGATCAAATCATTGAGCCGGCCTGGGGTTCCGACTACGACTTGGGGGTTCTTCTTCAATCCCCGTAATTGGGTCGAGACTTTCTGGCCGCCATAGATGGCCAAAGAAGCGAATTTGGGAAGGTGCTTGCCGAATTTGGTGAGCTCTTGGATCACTTGGATCGCAAGCTCGCGGGTCGGGCAGACCACGAGGGCTTGGACCGCGGAAGAGGAAAAATTCAGCTTCGAGAGCATCGGGATCGAATAGGCGGCGGTTTTGCCTGTCCCGGTCGGGGCTTCGGCTAAAACGTCCTGTCCCTCAAGGAGGGGTGGCAGTGTCTTTTCTTGGATGGCCGTGAACTCGTCGTAGCCCATTTCCGTGAGGGCTTCGGTGAGTTCCTGGGAGAGATTGATTTCAGTGATTTTCATTTTTGAGGCAACGAAGCATACCACATCCCGAAAGGAATAACGAACGAAATCGGAATGACTCCGCTTACACGCGTTAAGGAAAACAGCTGATTTTTCAGGATTTGAGGTGCTTGGAGAGCTCTTCGAAGAGCTTGGCGGGAATCACTGGCTTCGTGACGTAGCCATCCATGCCGGCTTCTTTGGCCGCTTTGACGCTTTCTTCGAAGGCATCCGCAGTCATGGCGATGATCGGGATTTGCTTGGCGTCTTCTCTTTCGAGGGCGCGGATCGCCTTGGTCGCTTCGAGCCCATCCATATGGGGCATCCGCATATCCATCAAAATGGCATCGAAGGTATGAGGAACAGAATTCTTAAAGGCATCTAAACCAATCTAGCCATCTTCGGCCACTTGGACGAGCAGGCCTTTTTCTTGGAGCAGCATCACCGCGATCTCGCTATTGAGGGCATTGTCTTCGCATAAGAGGATCTTCTTGCCTTTGAGGGCGGCCAGATCGAGGGCGGTCTCCTCTTTCTTGATTTGGCCTTCTTTGACTTCACTGATCGGCAAAGAAACCCGGAAGCGCGTCCCTTGGTGGATCACGCTGTCGGCCTCGATTTGCCCGCCGAGGATCGCCACGAATTTCTTGACGATCGCAAGGCCAAGCCCCGTGCCCGGAACCTTCGAGGCCTCCGAACGTTTTTCTTGGCTGAAAGGCTCGTACATCTTGGCCATGAACTCCTCGCTCACGCCAACGCCATTGTCTTCGATAATGAAGACGAGGCGCTTTAAAACTCCGCCCACGACGCCATTTTCGAAGCTGATTTTCACCTGGCCGCCTTCGGGGGTGTATTTGATCGCATTCGAAAGGAGGTTGAGGGCGATCTTCTGAATCTTGAGCCGATCGCACCAGAGGGCTTCTTTCGGGTAGTTCGTGTAATCCGCTTCCAGGCTGATGCGCTTAAGCTCGGCGGAAGGACGGAGGGCCGTGACGACCGAAGGAATGACTTCCTCGGGATCCGAGGCTTCGGGTTCATTCACGCTCTTGCCGCTTTCGACCCGGGAGAGTTCGAGGGTATCATTGACCAAATCCAAGAGGAGTTTGCCTGAGGAATCGATCTTTTTGAGATAGTCATCTTTCTTATGGGAGTCGCCTTCTCTTAAGGCAAGATCGGTGAAGCCGATCACGCCATTGAGCGGGGTCCTGATGTCGTGCGACATGCTCGAAAGGAAGGCGCTCTTGGCTTCATTGGCTTTGACGGCTTCGAGTTTGGCCGCTTCGATTTGGGCAAGCTGCTTTTGATCGCGTTCATAGGCGGCGGTGACGTCGCTACGGACTACCAAAATGATTTGAGCGGCTTTGTCGAACCAAATGTAACTGAGCTGTTTGCAAGAGATCTTGCCATTCTCTTCTCGGCGGTAGGTCGCGACGTGGCGCTCATTCTTTTTGAGCCCCTCGAGAATGTTCGTGAGCGAGACGGTCTCGTTGAATTGATTCCGCTCCTCGGAATTCACGAAGTTGCCTCGGACATAATCGCAGCAGGTGCTATAAGAGGTGATGGCCCGGATCTCCGGGAAGACGATGGATTTGCTCTTTTTGATGAATTCGAATTCGTTGGTTTCGGCGAAGATGAAGCCGATGTAATCGAAATTCGCCCCGGCGACGAGGGACATGATCTCTTCGCTTTCCATCTTGTCGCTCACGTCGTAGGCATAGCTGAAAAGCTCCACGTCTCCGGTCTCGGGCATCATATAGGTGTGGATGTTTATCGAAATCCAGACCGGGAGCGGCCTTTGAGCCGGCGCCGATACATGAGGCTATCGGTCATCTGGCCGTTTTGATAACGCTTTAAAAGATTGCTGCGGTCGAGCTTATCCGCGATTTGCTTTCGTTCATCCCAAGTGTAGGGGAGCCCGGCAAACGCTTGGATGGCTTCCGAATACGTCGCGCTGGATTTGATCTTGAAGAGCGAATCGTTTTTAGTGGTGTATTCGAGGACAAGGTCTTTGGTGAGGTTGTAGTGGCCTTTGGCGATCAAGTTATTGTCATTGGTGTCGCGGAGGTAGCCGAGCTCCCGTTCATAGCGTTCCTCGACTTTGCGCTCGGCGGTGATGTTTTTGCCTAAGCCGATCGCGTAAGTCGGATTGCCTTTTTCATCTTTTTGAATCAAATAGGCGATTCTTTCGGAGCGGGGTTCCCGGCCTTTTTGCGGTTTGAACCAGAATTCAGAGCTGGCGTCATGGCCAGCGTTAACTTCCTCATACATCTTGAGGACGGCAGGCTGATCCTCTTCCTCGATTTGGTCGATGATCGAATCGCGGACGTTCGCGATCCGTTTGAGTTTCGTCCATTGGAACGAATCCGCCTTGGGGTCCTTGCTCATCACGATTTCATGCGTTTTGAGGTCGTAGGTCCAGGTCGTGAGTTTGGCGGCCCGAACCGCTTCCTGATAGAAGAGCTGGCTGGCCCGGAGATTCGCTTCGGCTTTCTTGGTTTCGGTGATATCGGTGAAAACGAAATAGGCGACTTCCTCGCCCGGCCCTAATTTGCCGATCGAGCCTTGGACCGTGACCCAGAAATAGGTGCCGTCCTTTTTGGAGCGGACCCGGAATTGGTCACTCATTTCCTTCTTATAAAAGAGAAGATGGGCAAAAGCGCGCTTGAAGGCCGTCCGGTCCTTCGGAAAAAGGCATTGGGTGATCTTTTCGGTCTCGACTTGGCCGTTTTCACCGGTGGCTTTGAGATCGACCCGGTCGAAGAAATAGTTATTGAGCTGCAGGGTCTTGCTCGGCTTGCCCTCGTGAATCCTCAAAGCGCCGAGGCCGGAAGGGACGCCGTTGATCATCTGGCTCATCCGGGCGTTTTGCTCTTCGATCTGGCTGAATTTCTGCGCTTCTTTTTCCGCTTCTACGAGTTTGTTCTTGGATAGGATGAGATCGGTGACGTCACGGTAGATGACGATGACGGAACTCGGCTCTTTTCCGGGCGTGACATCGGAGAAAGAGCAAGCGCCGGTGACCCAAAGGGGACCGCGAGCGCTTGGGATTCGAAGGGTGATCGTGAAGGCTTTCTTTTTGGCTTTGATTGCCTCTTGAACCGCCGTGGCAAAAACCTCGAAGCTCTTTCGGTAAGCGCCTTGGAAGTATTCTTCGATCCGATCGTGATATTGGCCATCGAACTCGGTCCGGGAAAGACCGATCAATTCGCACATCGCCTCGTTATATTCCTTGATGGTGTAGTCGGGGAGCGAGACTGTCATGATGACGATATCGGAGACGTTCATGAGCTGATCGTGGCTCGCGACCCGTTTTTTCGAGGTCCGCGTTGAGTTTTTGGATTTCCTCGTCTTGCCGCTTTTCTTTGGTGACGTCATCAAAGCTGCCCACCAATCCGACGATCTTGCCATCGACGATCAAAGGGGCTTTGCTCGCGACGATATCGCGGAGCTCGCCCTCTGCCATGCATTTTCCGGGGACGCGGTAGGTGCTGATGCCCGTTTCGAGAACCAACTCCTCATCGTTTTTATAGGGCCCGGGATTCGGATGCCAACCCATGTCTTCATCGGTCTTGCCCAAAAGGACGCTTTCGTCGGGGAAACCATAGTATTCGAGAAAGGCTTTGTTCACACCAAGAAAACGCCGATGGATGTCCTTCCAGAAAATCGCGGTTTTTGTGGTGGAAAGGATGCTGCTGATCAGCGATTCGTTTTGCTTATTTTTGTGTTCTTGGAGTTTGGCCTTTTCCGCAGCGGAAAAACTAGGCGAAAGCTCGTTTTTGTCTTCTGCGGGATTCTTTTTTATCCATTGAGGATTGCCTTTACGGTGTGGAGAGGCCACGAATCGTAACAACAATTTTAGCACGCCAAAGGGGCTGTTGGCTTCCTCTTTTTCAGTTTGTCCGAATCGGGAGGGATTTTTGAGCGGGTGACTCCTTAATTCTCGAAAGAAGACGCGATGAAAGTCCTTTTTGCTTCCGGAATTGGGGTTAAACTAAAAAGAAAGGAAAACCCTTGGTTATGATTTTTGAACTCAATGATTACGAGGCGATGGCGAAGGCCGTGCGAGCGAAGACGTCTTTCGTTCCGAAAATCGGTTTGATTTTAGGCTCCGGCCTTGATGATTTCCTCAAGGACGTTCAAGTGGCGGCGGATGTCTCATTCCATGAAATTCCGAAGCATCCTTTGACGACCAATTCTGCCCATAAAGGCCACTATATCTTCGGAACCTATGAAGGCGTGCCGCTCGTGATCATGGCGGGCCGGCTTCACTATTACGAAGGCTATTCGGCTGAAGAGGTGGTTCTTCCGATCCGGCTTATGAAGCTTCTCGGCATCGAGAAACTCATCATCACCAATGCCTGCGGCGGCATCTCTTTCGGCCCCGGGAGTTTGATGCTGATCTCTGATTCCATTTCAACCAACGTTCCTTCGCCTTTAATCGGCAAGAACATTGATTCCTTTGGCCCGCGCTTTCCGGATATGAGCGATCCGTGGGACGATGAGGAACGGGCGCTTATTTTGAAGGAAGCCAAAAAAGCCAAACTCAATGTGGCGGAAGGCGTCTATATGCAGTTCACTGGCCCCCAGTATGAGACGAAAGCCGAGATCAAGATGGCGGAACGCGCCGGGGCGGATGCGGTGGGAATGTCGACCGTGATCGAGGATATCGCCTCAACTCATTTAGGGATTCCAACCCTTGGGATTGCCACGATCGCCAACTGGGCGTGCGGCAAAGCATCGGGCAAACTGAACGATGCTGACGTCCTTAAGGCCAGCCAGAAGATCGCTCCGGAATTTGCCGAACTTCTTAAGATCGCAATCCGGACGATGGCTCCGAAAGACTGATTTAACGTCATCAAACCCGTCTCAATAATGCGACGGGTTTTTTCTTTGCCTTCATCCAAAACGCCTTATTCATTTTGCTCTTCTATGGAAAGCGGTCGGCCTTTTTGTTAAACTATAAAGATAGTTTAAGTCGTTTTTGCGTTGAGTTGCTTTACCCTCTATGCCAAAACAAGACAAAAAATCAAAAAGTCTGATCGTGCGGATCGTGCTCTACGCCCTCTTTGGCGCGGTCGCGGTCTCTTCGTTTTCTTTATTCCTTTATTACAACAATCGTTCGCGGGAGGCGGTCCAGGCGGAACGGGAGGACTACACTTCGGAAATCACGATTCAGCTGACCCGCAATATCGAAAGCGTTCAAGACGCTTATGTGTCAGAAGTTCAGGAGGCTGCTCGCTTCCTTGATGCCTTCAAGCCCAAGACCTATGCGGATTTGGCCTCGGTTTATCCCGATAGCAACGATCATCGGCATTTCTTGATCGAGACCTCGGGGAAAACCTATGATAGCTCCGGAAATCAGTGCACTTTCAGCGACGAATATTTCAAGACGAATTTGGCGAGTAGCGCCGCGGGGACGGTCGTCCTGAGCCATTGCTTGGTCGATATGGAAGAAAGCTATCTTCTTTTTGGCGAAGAGTTGGCTGACCCCGTGACGATGGGCGGGACATCCTATTCCGCCTTCGCGCTCGGCGTCACCGCCGCCCAATTCCGAAAGAACATGACGATCTCTCTTCAACGGATCGGGCTCGGGCTATCTGATCACGGAAGACGGAGCGATTTTCGTGAGCCCCGAAGAGGAGCAATTGGTCGGCCATGGCTATAACTTCTTCGCCGTGTTGGAGCAGGGCGGAGTTAATGAGAGCGAGATCAGCCGGATTCGCGCGGCGATGAAAAACGGTTTGGCTGAAGCGACTTTGACGGTCAATGGCATCCAATGGATGATCGAGATCAAAAGCACCCAATTCGACAGCGATTATATCGTCGTGGCGGTTCCTTTGACCCTCACTGCGGCTCAAACCTATCTCAATATGACCTTGACCGTGACGTTCGCCTTCATTTTCATCACGGCCTTGGCGGGCCTCATGGTTTTGATTTTGATGGGTGGGTTGCGCCGGAAGCGGGAAGAGAATAAGAAAGCCGCGGCCGTCGAAGCCCAGACGACTTTCTTGGCTAAAATGTCCCACGACATCCGGACTCCGCTCAACGCGGTCAATGGCATGCTCGAGCTGGCGAGCGATCCGCGCCATAGCCGGGAAGAGGTCAACGAATTCATCGGCAAAGCCAGCGAATCGGCGAATTATCTTTTGGAACTCATCAATGGCATGCTCGATCTTCAGAAGATCGATAGCGGCAAGATGAGCGTGGTCCATGAGGCTTTCGCGATGGACGCGCTCCTCGAGACGATTGCCTCGATGTATAAGCCCGTCATCGAGGGCAAAAAGCTCCAGTTCCATCTGGAAGGAACCGATCTTTTCAGCTCCGATTACCTGGGCGATTCGATGAAAATCAAAGAGATCTTGATGAACTTGCTTTCGAACGCGATGAAGTTCACGCCCGAAGGGGGCTCGGTCAGTTTGATCGCATCGAAGCGGGTTCTGGATGGGAAACACGATGAAGTCACTCTCGAGGTTCGCGATACCGGCATCGGCATGAGCGAGGAATTCAAGAGTCGGATGTTCACGCCTTTCACCCAAGAGAAATCGAGCACGACTTCGACCTATGTCGGAACCGGGCTTGGCCTCTCGATCGTCAAGAGCCTTTCTGAGCTCATGGGCGGTTCGGTCCGAGTCGAAAGCGCCTTGGGCAAGGGCAGTTCCTTCTTCGTGACGCTTCCGCTCGAGACCACCGGTAATAGCCTTCCGAAGAAATCCAGCGTGGCCGCGCTCGTTCCCTTCAATCATCAAAAAATCCTGTTGGCCGAGGACAACGCGACGAACCAACAGATTGTCATCCTGCTTCTTAAAGAGCGGCTTTCCCTCGATGTTCACGCGGTCAATAATGGCCAGGAGGCCGTCACGGCCTTCACCTCGTCCGCGCCCGGCACCTATTCCGCGATCCTCATGGATCTCCGGATGCCGGTGATGGATGGGCTCGAGGCGGCGAAAACCATCCGTTCCTCATCTCACCCCGATGCGAAAAAGATCCCGATCATCGCGCTCTCGGCCAATACCTACGCCGAAGATATCAAAGAATTCTTGGACGCGGGCATGAACGCCCACTTGGCCAAGCCGATCAATCTGGTCGAACTGGCGAATAAGCTTCACGAATTCATTCAATAAAAGGGAGGAAAATCCTATGGGAAAAGAGCATCGTTATTCGAAAAGAGTGGGCTTGGCCTTTCTCGTTTTCGCCGGGCTATTGACCAGCTGCAGCAGCGTTTCCTCGTCGAAAGCCGCTTTGATGAAGAGTAACGAGATCGTCACCTATGACGCGCCCCAAGAAGGCAAAGAAATCATCCGGATCGGCTTTGCGATGCCGATGAAGTGGGATTCCTTCATCGCCGCGCTCAACGCCAAATTCCCGGCGGAGCAATTCATCTACGATTTCAACTACACCGCGGGCAATGGCATCCCGCTCGATAAGGTGGGGGACATCGTGGAGAAAAACGATTACGATTTCGTGGTTGCCAATTCTTGGAACGCCCCCTCATTAGGGGCCGATATCTCCGATCAGTCCTTCTTATCGAATTATCAAGCGACCGTCCTCGATTCCATCAAAAGCGATGGGCGGGTCTATGGGATTCCGCTGCCGACTTCGGCCTTAGGGATCGCCTATAACAAAACCCTTTTCGCGGAAAAGGGCTGGACGTATCCGACCTCGACCGACGAGTACATCGCCCTTTCGAAAACCATCAAAGCCGCCGGCATCACCCGGTTCGATTCCTGCTTCAAGTATTCGACCCAGCTGGCTCGAAACCTCGAAGGGATGCTCTATGATGAGCTCTTCACGAAACCCGAGGGATTAGCCTGGTATCAAAAACTCATCCAAGGCAAGGCCACGTTCGCCGAATACGCCACTCCGATGTTCGAGATGGCGAAGAAACTCTTCGATGAAGGCGTTCATTCGCTCTCGAGTTTCTCAGCCAGTCTCACGACGATGCGGAAGGATTTCTTCGCCGGCAATATCGCGATGCTCGATTACGCCACGGATATTTTCGCCCTTGCCCAGACCGAGAACTGCCCGTTCGACGTCGGCTTTGGCGGCTATCCCTCCTCGACAGGCGTCTCCTCGCCGGTTCTTTATTCCTCCTCGGGCATTTTCTATATCCCGAAGGCCGTCAAGAATGACACCAAGCGCTTTGCCTTCGATCTCTCAGTCATGGATTATCTAAGCACCACCGAAGGCCAAGACGCCATTCTGACGGGCTGGGTTGGCGTCCCGAGCGTTGTCAATTACACCGGTGCCAATACCCTTTATAGCCAATTGACTCCTTTTATCAAGAGCGGGTCTTATCACCCGGTCTTTGATTTCGCGGCGGATCAGGATTTGGTCCTTCCGCTCAAGAATTTGATCCGGGATGCGACGGAATCGATTGGGAAAGGCACGAGCGTCGCCGATGCCGTGAACGCTTTGGACGCGGCTTACCAAGCCGCTTTGAAAGCGGGCGTCGTCGTGGCGACGTATAACAAGATCGGCGAAGCCAAAGAGGATTTCACCGTTCTCGAAACGAGTTATTACATGGCGGATAAGATCAAGGCAGCCACCCAAGCGGATGTCGCGGTGGTCGCGAGCGGTGGCTATTATCGCTCGAACATGGGTTATTTCTCCAAAGGCGACATCAGCGATGATCCGCGGCTCTTCTATGAAAAGTCCGTCGGGGCCAAGGATTACATTACGACCTATTCGCTCACGGGGGAGCAGCTCAAAACCTTGCTCGAAAAACCGATCATCAGCGGGGTCGTCAAAGATCAATTCCTCGCGCCGGCGGGCCTCAAACTCACCTATGCGCCTTGGCATAAGCAGGGCAACCGCCTCGTTGCCGTCTCGCTTGAAGATGGGACCGCGAGCGATGAGACGAAGCTTTATACCGTGGCCTCCTATGCCGGATTGATCGATGCCAGTTACCTTAGTGCGACGATCAAATCCTATCCGGAGCTGCTCGATCCCCAAAGCTTCATCCTTGCCTCCGTCAAAGCGGATCAGACGATTTCGCCGAATGTGAATAAGCGCCTCTTGCTCAATTGGGACATCGAAAAATAAAACCTTTTTAAAGCGACGCTTTTTTCCGGAAACCCGATAGGTGCAAAAGAGTGGATGTCCTTTTCGTATCCTTAGGGGGCGTTTGGGCCTATGATTTAAAGATGAAATCCCTCGCATTCGCCGTCATCGGTATTGGCAACATGGGCAAAATTCATGCTCAGAATCTTTTTTCCCATCGGGTGAGAAACGCTCATCTCGCTGCGATTTGCGATAATGATCCCGTCGCGTTAGCGTGGGCGAAAGAGCATTTGCCTGGCGTTCCCGCTTATTCGGACTACCGCGCGATGATCGCAAAAGAAAAACTCGATGCCGTGGTGGTTGTCACCCCACACCAGAGCCACGTCGAAATCGGAAACTATTGTTTGAGCCATGCTCTCCATACATTGGTGGAGAAGCCTTTAGCGGTCACGGCGAAGGAAGCGGAGAAGATCGTCCTTCTTCACCAAGAATATCCGAACCTTGTTTCGGGGGTCGCCTTCAATCAACGGAGCAATCCCGTCTATAAGAAAGCGGAGGAACTCATCAGTCAAATCGGGACGATCCGTTCGGGCCGTTACGAGATTTCGGATTGGTATCGCCCCCGATTCCTATTATCGGATGAACCCGTGGCGGGGCACGTATCGTAAAGAAGGCGGGGGCGGTCTCATCAACCAATGCCATCACCAGCTTGATTTCGTGGTTTGGCTTTTGGGTTTGCCGGTTTCGGTGGAGGCCCATCTTAAGACCGTGAATCGCGCAGTGAATGGCGAGAACGATGTTTTGGCGATCTTCCATTATCCCGACTTCGATTTCGTTTTCACCGCTTCGCTCCACGACCTCAAAGGGATCAACTTCCTTGACGTGAGCGGCGATCAAGGCCGTCTCAACATCGAAAAGACCGCGATGACGGCTTATTTCCACGAAGATGAACTCTTGGCGAATAAGGAAGCGAAGCTTTATGGCGGCGTGGCCTCAACCGAAAAGAAATACGTCTATGGGGCGAAGAACCTCTTGGAAGATAAAACCTATGGCCAGCAGCTCCATAGCTTAAAGGCCTTCGTGAGCCAAATCGAAGGCAAAGGAAAAGAGCTCGCCACCCTCGAGGATGGCTTAAAGGACGTGGAGCTCCTCAATGCGATCTATTTCTCCGCTTGGACGAAAAAGGAAGTCACGATCCCCGTCGATGAAGACGCGTATGTGAAAGCCCTCGAAGAACGGGCGAAACAAGACTAAGCGGCCGGGATTTCTTTGGGGCCTTCCTCTCGGAAGGAGCGGAAGGCTTTTTCATCCAATTCGGAAGGAAGCACCAATAGGTGATGACCCCGAGGGCCCAGGAGATCGGCCAGGTCGACCAAAGCCAGGGCAAAGTGTGGAAATAGGAGACGTTCCCCCAAATCGCGAAGATGAAAACCAAACGATAGACGGTGACGCTGAGGAAGGTGACGATCGTCGGGGCGTAAGGGTGGCCAAACCCCGTAAATAGGCAGCGGTGTTATCCATCCAGGCATCAAGGAAATAGAAGAGGGCGATCCAAAGAAGCCGCTGGTGGGCCATTTCGAGCGCCGCCAGATAATCGTCATTGGAGGAGAAAGCCTTTGCCGGCAGGAATAAGCCCACGAGAGGCTTATAAAGAAGGACGGCAAGCCCACTGAGGACGAGCGAGATCACCGTGGTGGTCGTTAAGGACATCCACAGGATCTTTTTGAGGTTCTTTTCGTTTTTGCTTCCTAAATTCTGGGCGGTCATGACGACCACGGCGACCCCAAAAGCCTTGAGGGCCATCGCGATATAGCCTTCGAGCTGGAGGGCGGCGGCATTGCCATTCATCGCGACGAGTTGGCTCACATTGGCATCCGAATAGGAGTTGACGCTCCGCTGGATCGCGACGTTCGAAAGCGAGAAGACGAAGAACTGAAAGCCCGCCATCAGCCCGTTTTTGAGGATGGCGCGGCTTTCTTCTTTGTGGAGACGGAAGTTCTTGAAGCTCAAATGGCAATAAGGGTTCTTGCTCTTATAAAGAAGAATCAGGATCAAGAGGGCTTGGATCACTTGCGAGATCAAGGTGGCTAAGCCCACCCCAAGGACGTCTTGGCCGTTTTCTTTCATTCCACAGCCGAGGACGAAAAGAAGATTGAGGGCGATATTGAGCGCCCCGGCGATCACGAGAACATAAAGCGGACGCTTCCCATCGCCGACCGCCCGGAAGCAGGCGGCCCCGAAGTTGAAAATCATGAGGAAGGGCATCCCACCGAAGCAGCATTGGAGATAGACCGTCGCCTCATCGAGAATCGCGGAAGGAACGCTCATGAGAATCAAAAAATAACGGGATAAAGGAATGCCGATCACGGTGACGAGAGTGCCAATAATCAGAGAAAGAATGAGCGAGACTTGGACGACTTTCTGGGCGCCCGCTTCGTTCTTTTCGCCGAGGTAGCGGGCCAAAACGATGTTGGCGCCGACTGAGATGCCTGAGAAAGAGCCGATCAGAAGGTTGATGATCGCGTTATTGCTCGAGACGGCCGCGAAGGAAGTCTCGCCGCCCCCGAAATTGCTGACGATCAGTTGGTCGATCGAATAGAAGACCATCTGGGCGATCGAAAGAAGGAGAAGGGGAATCGTGAAAAGGACCATCTTCTTGAATAGAGGCCCGCTCGTGAAATCAATCCCGTTTTTCTTGGGGGCGTTTTCCGGGTGAGTTTCTTCTTCCATAACGTCTTATTTTAGGCCTTATCGCTCCCCAACGCCCTTTCTTTTTATTCACCCTCCCTTTGGCGCTTCGTTGGCGTTGGGCCTGCTATTCTCTTTTTATTAAGATTTTGTTTTCCTTAAGGAGGCTTTCGCCATGTGGGTTTACATCGTTCAGGATTCCGCTCAGGCCGATGAATGGGTTTACGTGACCCAAAATGGCGCCGAAGCGGATGATTGGGTCTACGTGACGGATAATCCCGCGTTTGCCGATAAACGGGTCTATATCACCGATAACCCCGCTTGGGCCACAAGACGGATCTATATCACGAGCAATTCGGCGAACGCTCACTAAAAAAAGAAGGCCATGAGGATTTTTGCCTCATGGCCTTTTTCATTCTTATTCTTTGGCGTGGCTATTCGAATAGGGCGTCCCGATGAAACCAACTTGGGCGAATTGTTCCGGGTCTTGCCGGACGAGATAATCCAAATAGGAGCCGATGAGTTCGCCCATCAGCATGTAGCCGGCGGGCGTAAGATGCCCATCCATCGCGAGTTTTTTGAGGGTCGTTTTCGGGACCATCGGGCAGTACTTGTTGAAATCAAGGACGTAACAATGGGGATAGAGTTTGGCGATTTGTCGGATCAATTCGGCGTGGGGATCGGCGATGGAATTGATGTCCTCCCAGCCTTCGAAGTGAGGCATCGTTGCCAAGAAAAGATAGCCTTTCGGCTGAAGATAGTGGCATTTGGTGAGGATTTTGGCGTAATTTCCCGCGAAAGTGGGGGCGTTCAGGAAACTATCCGAGACGTGGATGTCTTCGATGCTGCCTAGGGGGGTGTGGGCCAAGCCAAGATCGTTAGCCCCGAGCATCACGATGTAGCCTTGAGGCCGTTTGTCCCAGAAATGGTTCTCATTGGCAAAGGAGTTGTACCACCATTCGGAAGTCATCCCCCCGGCGGAGCAATCATCGATTGCGATGCCGGATGCCCGGGCGAGGTATTGGCCCCAGCTATACTCGGGGAAGTCGTGGTAGCCCGTCACCCCGTTCTCGAAAGATTGGAATTCGCCGCTGGAGAGCGAATCGCCGATCACCATCAGTTCGCGGAAGACGCGGGCGAAGCCCCCGTTTTCGACGAGATGGTCTAAGGGCTTCTCGTCTTTCTTGAGATCGAAATCACTCCACTTCATGTTTTTTATCTCCTTTTTCATTTTTCTTTCTGAAGACTCTTCGGCTCCTCCCACTCTTCGCCGGTCACCGTATCGAGGTTCATTCCCTTGGTCTCGCCGACGTTCTTGATGAGAAGGAAGAGGGCAACGCTTAAACCCGGGATCACGAGTAAGAAGTAGAGGAGGCCGAGGTAGCGCTCCGAGGTGAAGAGCTGGCAAAGCATCGCGATCCCTTCGCCAACGAGCCCCGCCACGAAGAAGACGATTGCCTCGACGGTGGTGCAGGAGTTCCGGAGATTGGTCGGGGCGCTTTCGCCGATCATGATCGAATCGATCGTGTCGCCGGCCGACCAATACGCCCCGACGAAGGCCCCGATGAGGAAGCCCATCGCCATCGGCGGGAACTTGACTAAAGACCCGGTGAAGAAGAGGGCGTAGGCCACGATCGCGACCGAAGTCATGACGATTGCCGAGCTCTTGCGGCCCCATTTGTCGGCCAAAGGCTTATAGAGGATCACAAGCAAAAGAGGAATGGACGCCACGAAGCCGATCGTCTGATAAAGCGATAAGCCTGGGGCGTATTCCATCCCCATATTGCTCACGAAGAAATCGTTGACGATGTTCGATTGGAATTGATTGGCGATATTCGAGGCAATCTCGTCGACGATGTAGGCTAAGCCGACGATAAGGAAAAGGTAATAGAGGTACAGTTTCGGAAGCGGCCGCGCCAAGTCTTTCTTGCGGCGGAGGAGCTCTTTCTGCTCGCGAAGATGACGTTTCTCGATGTGCTCCGGCGTTTCCTCTTTTTTCATGTCTTTTTGCCTTCTTTTTGGACTTATTTTCTTAAGTAGCGGAAGAGCGCGTCCACATAGATGCGGCGGAGCGAATCGAGCTCGGCCTCGCTGTGGTCTTCGCCGTTCACGGAACAAATCGAAAGCCGTTCGACCAAGGATTGGTTCATCGTGCTCCAGAAGTTCGAAGCTTCCTCGATCGAGATGTCGCTTCGGAATTCGCCGAGGGCGATCCCTTCCTTGATGAGCCAGGGGACCTCCCGCCCAAAGGCCTCATCGTGGAAAAGCGAAAGATATTCCTCACGCCAAGCCGCTTTGGAAGGGCGGTGGGAGAAATAGTGATCGAAGTAAGACGTGAAAAGGCTGCTTTCCGGATGCTCTTTCTGATAGGCGAAAGTCCGTTCGACGAGTTCTTGGAGTCGGGCGGAAGGCGAAGGATCCTGGCTTTGGATGGCGCTTGAAAAGGCCGTGAGTGAGGAACGCATATTCTCGATTTGGAGCCGGTAGATGATCTCGTCTAACCCTTGGAAATAGGCATAGACCCTTTGGCGGGAGCAGCCGCTTTCGCGGGCGATCGCGTCCATCGTGACGTTCTCAAAGCCATTCCGGAGCAAAAGATCCCAGGAAACTTTGAGGATTTTATCCCGGGTGGCGGCGTGCTGTTTTTCCCGGACGTTCAAAAGCGAATGATTTGATGTGTTGTTCATAAAAAAGTCCAAAAACACTATAGATTTAACTTTACGCTATGTCAATGATAGGAATGAAAGAAAAAGGCTTTCGAACCGAAGCCCGGAAGCCTTTGCTCTCAAAGAAGAATTAATAGAGCGGAATCTTGAGCGTCACGTCGCTCAGAGGATAGGTGGCACAGGGGTGGACATAGCCCGCCTCGATGTCGGCCGCTCTCCGGCCATCGCCCACTTTCGGGACGAAGACATTGCCCGCGAGAAGCTCGCTCCGGCAGAAACCGCATTCGCCGCTCCGGCAATTGGTGAGGAAGGTGATCCCCGCTCGTTCGAGCGCCACGGCAAGCGGCTCTTTCGCGAGGCAATCGATCACATCCTTCTGGATGCCGCGGACGACGGTCAGATGGAACGTCTTATCGAGCATTTCGAGCGGATAGCCTTCCGCCTTCGAGATGTCTTTCGGCGCGCCGAAGACCTCCATCCGGATCCGGCGTAACGGAATATTTAACGCAGCCAGCTCTTTCGCCACGAACTGATACATCGGAAGCGGCCCGCAGACGAAGTAAGTCGTATCGCCTTTCGAGTACTTCTTGATGAGGTCGCGGTTGATGAAGCCTTTTTCGCCTTGATAATCCGGCTCGCCCGAGATCACGTTCACGAAGTGGACCCGCGGGGATTTGATCGCCGAGAGCTCCTTGTTGAGGATGATGTCCTTGGTCGAAACCGAGCCATAAAGGATCGTCAGATCGGCATCAAGGGTGCCGTGGGCGATCTCTTGGGCCATGCTGTAGAACGGCGTGATGCCCGAGCCACCGGCCAAGCCCACGATATTTTGGCTATCGCGAAGCGGCTCGACGTAGAAATGGCCCAAAGGCATCGAGGCGATCAAGGTCATCCCTTCTTTCAAGGAAGAGTAGATGTAGTTCGCGACGTAGCCATCGGCCCGGCCATTGCGGACCGTGATCTCAAAGAAGGGATCTTTGCCCCGGGCTTGGAAAGGCGCCGAGCAAATCGAATAGGGGCGGCAGGTGAGGGTCTTGCCGATTTGGAAGCGGAGCGAAACGTATTGGCCCGCTTGGAAAGGCGGAAGAACGCCCTTCGTCGGGACGAACGTGTATTTGCGCGCGGTCGGGGAGACGTCCTCGGCCTTGCTCACTTTGACTTCGAAGGGATCGGGATGGAGCTCTTTCGCCACCGCGTTGATCGGGTCGGAGAAATCCTCTTTGGGACTGGCGTCCTTAAAGAGCGTCTCCCGGCGTTTGGTCACGCGATCCGCGCCGCCGACATCGGTTAAAAACGATTTGACTTTCATTTTACTTGCCCTCCTCTTCCATCATGTCGAGCAGGGTCTTCGCGGCTTTGCGGCCGTTGGTGATGACCGGGGCCATCCCATCGCCCGAAATCGCATGGGCGCCGGAGAAGGCCAAGCCTTTGATGTAATTCTCGCTCTCGCTCATCTGGAGACGGGCCACGATGTGGTCGTCCATCGAATGGGAATAGCCATAGATGCCACCCCGGTAGTCCGAGGTGTAGTGGGCGATCGTCATCGGGGTTTCGACCTCGACTTCGACGATGTGGTCGAAGAGGTTCACGCCGAGCTTCTTCGAGATGCTCTCGATCATCTCACGGGCAATCTTCCGCTTGAGGGCGAAATAATCGTCGGCTTTGACGTCGAGATAGCCTGCGGGAAGGGGCAGAGTGGTGATCGAAAGGGAAGTCATCCCTTCCGGCACGCCCTTCGGATTGGCGTAGTTGAGGCAGATGGTCGTCAGATAGTCGTAGGGGCCCTTCGTCTTGAGCTGGTCATAGATCTTCTCAAGGTCCATATCCCCATCGCAAGTGAAGACCGAATAATCGCGAATGTTGAGCTTTTCCGGCGCTTGGTCCAAAAGCAGGACGACGGAGAAGCAGCTGACCGATTCCTTGCGGGCGTTCACCGAACGGATCGCCGCGGCCGGGACTTCGCTCTCCGGCTCGATCATCTTGGCATAGCAGGTGTTGGGATAGGCCGAGCAGGAGACGTAATCCGCGTGGATCTCATCGCCCCTCTTCGTCCGGACTCCGTAAACATGGCCGTTTTTGACCAAGATCTTGCTGACTTCCTGACGGTATTCCGTCTGGACGCCGAGCTCTTCGCATCGTTTCGCCATCGCCATCGCCATCTCGAAGGAGAAGTGCTCGCAAACGTAGCTCCCGCCCTCGAAGTAGTCGGCCATGAGGACGGCATAGACCGTAAACGGCAGATCGGAGATCTTATTGCCGACGTAAATCCAATAGGCCGAGAGGATATCCTTCACTTCTTTCGGAAGTTTGAAAGTATCCATGACCTCTTTGGCCGAATAGCCGCAGGTCCGGACGAAAGCGTTGTGCTTGAGGAGCATCATCGGCTTGCTCATCGGATGGACCGATAAAACGTTGACCGAGGCGTAGACGGTCGCGCAGAGACCCATCAGGCGCTTCACTTCCGCGTAGGTGCCCGGATACTTGGCGTCGATCTCTTTCGCCATCGTCTCGATTCCGGCGTGGAGGGTGATATCGATCTTCTCGGAAGGGGCCGAAATGCGATAGGCCTCCGGCACCCTGAGCCAATGGATCTTCACGCCCATTTCGTCGAAGAAAACCCGAATCTTCAATGGCTGATCTTCCGGGCCGATCGACATCATCTCGTGGAGGGTGGCCTCCATTTCGACGCCGCCGCGGACGAAGGAAGTGGCGATGCCGCCGGGAAGATTATGACGTTCGAGAATGAGGACGCTTTTGCCTTTTTTCGCCAAGGTTAAAGCGCATGCCATGCCCGAGAGGGCGCCCCCAACGACGATGGCATCGTAATGATCTTTGTAGAAGGCCATATCAGAAGAACCGGCCTACCAATTCACGCGAGTACTCGCAGGTTTCATCCATATCGCCGAACGACATGATTTCGCCGGCGTAGTAAGTGCAGCGCTCGCCTTGCATCGCTTCGACTTTGTCGTACCAGCCCGCGGCATAGTCTTTCGAATAGACGTGCGGGAAGTAATACCAGGAATGCTCATCGAACATCTTGTCGTAGGCATTCTTGTAGGTGACGATGTCTTCAAGCACCATCTTCTTGCAATCCTCATACGGCACTTCTTTCATGCCTTCGTGGTTGCGGAGAGCGTAAGTGGTGATCGGCATGTTCGGCTCGTCCTTCCAGCGGCGGTAATAGACCATCAAGTGGCCTAAGCGGCTCGGAACCATGTTCTGGAGAATGTAGTAAGAATTGGCTGGATATTGGCCCGGCTTCATCGTGAGAGCCAGAACGTCGTAACGCTCGAAGTCGATCTTGCTGAAAAGCTCTTTCTCGACGGGAGTGGCATCGGCGTATTCCGGGAAATACTGAAGCGGCGCGGTGACGATCAGGCGATCGAAGACCTCTTCTTTGCCGTTGACCGTGATCGTGACGTTCTTCTCGGTGCGGACCACTTTGCTGATCTCGCTATTGAGGAGGGCCGGATGCTGAAGCTTCTTATCGAGGGCTTCATAGATCGACTGGGTGCCCTCTTTCCAGGTCCAAAGGTTGCACTTCACGAAGTTCATGCAGGTCTGGAAATCAAGGTACTTCAAGACGTAAGCGGCCGGGATCTCATCGAAGAAGCCATAGCCGAACGAGGTGAAAGGCCCCATCCAGACTTCCTGGACAAGCGGGACTTTGTTGAGTTTGCAGAATTGATCGAACGGGAGGCAAAGATCCTTGAGGTTCGGGTTCTCGCCTTCGATATGATTTCTCGCCGGAGTGGTGTCATCGCCGATGTATTTGCCCTCCGCGACTCCGCGGTGGCCATTGACGTCATAGCCCTTGTATTTGGTCTCCAAGAGCTCGCCGAAGCGCTTGACCTGCTTCTTTAACTTCAGAAGGTGCGGCAGTCTCCAGAACTTCTTGGGGCTGAACGGTTCGACGATTTCGCCTTTGAGGTTTTTGAAATCACGGTTGAGCTTCGGTCCGTCGGCGTGGCTCACGCCCGCGAACTCCTCGATATCGTGAACGGCGTAATAGGAAGGAACGCCCATGATGGCGCCTTCTTCGAAGCGCTTGCCTTCATGAACGGGCGAGTGGCATTTGCCACCGACATGATCGCTCTTTTCGTAAATGACGTAATTGGTGTATCCCTTCTTCTCAAGATACATCGCCGCGGATAAGCCCGCCGGGCCTCCGCCGATGATCGCAATACGGACGTCTTTCGAAACTTTAGCGGCTTTCGCTTCGCTATTTGCCATGAATGGCCTCCTTATAAAAAACGAACAGTGTCATTATAAACCGTTAAGAAGAACTTGGAAGAAGGATTGCGTTTGCCGCTTAGTCTTGTTAATGCGGGCATTTCCCTCTATATTTAAAGGGATGAATATCCCACAGAAATACACTCGTTTTTCGGAGCTGGTTTCCGCCTTGGAAGCCGAAGACAAAAGTGATCTTTTCCGTTATCGGAAGGACGGGCAGCTCGCCTTTTGCGGTGGCAAAGAATGGGCCGAGTTGGTCCATGAAAAAGAAAAAGCGATGCGCCGGTCGGAGTTTTCAAGCGTGGCGATCGTGGGCGAGAAGTCGCCTGAGCTCGTTGCGGAGATCTTTGCGGCGGTCATTTCGGGCAAGCAGGTTTTGATCATCGACCCGATGGAGAGCGTGGAGAGAATCGGACTTATGGTTTCCTTCTCCGACAGCCAGGAACTCCTCGCGGATGGCTCCTTTGAAAAAGAGGAAATCGATGGCATTCGGAAACATTTGAAGCCGGTAAAGCGCTCAAAAAATAAAGGGGAGGGCGATTTGCTTTTCTTCACCTCCGGAACTTCGGGGTCGCCGAAGGCGGTGGTGCTCACTTCCGCCTCGCTCCTTGATTCGAGTTATAACGGCCAATCCCGCTTTCCCTGCAGCGATCAGGATATTGTTTTCTCCTGTCTTCCTTTGAGCCATGTCTTCGGCTTCGTCTGCGCGTTCCTCTGGCCTCTTTGCTACCATGGCTCGATCGCCTTCAGCAATGGCCTGAAGAACGTGGCGAGCGATGTCCTCTTCTTTCATCCGACGATCTTGCCCCTCATCCCGAGCTTGGCGGCGTTCCTTCTTTCCCAGAAGGTGGTCAATTCCGAGCTCAAGAGCGTTCTGGTCGGGGCGGGCCCGTTGAGCCTCGCCTTCATTTCCGCCTATCGTTCGCTCGGGATCAAGGTGGCCTTTGGCTATGGCCTCACCGAGACGTCTTCCGGCGTCGCGATCTCGGTCGACAGCGATGAGCCCTTCGCGATGAGCCCCTGTCCCGAAGACGAGTTCCGAGTCGAGAAAGACGGGACGATCTCGATTCATTCCTCCGGTCTGATGAAAGGCTATTATCAGAATGAGAAAGCGACCGAGGAGGTTGTGAAGGATGGCTGGCTCAAGACCGAGGATCGGGGCTTCCTCGATCCGGAGGGCAATCTTCATATCTTAGGGCGGGTCGATGACATCGCCGTCCTGACGAATGGCACCAAGTTCGATTGCGCCCTCGGCGAGAATAAGCTCCTTCAAGCGATCGGCACCTATCTCGATCTCGCGCTCTACGCTCAGAATGGGGAATTGACCCTCAAGGTCTATCTCCCGAAGCCGGAACTGCGGGCGCTTGTCGATAAAGCGGTGGCCCAGTTCAACCTGGAGAGCGAGCTTTATACCAAAATCCGCTCGATCGTCGTCTCGCCTACCCCGCTTCCCAGAACTCGGACGGGCAAGCTCATCCGTTACCGCTTAATTGAGGAGAAAGCCTAAAAATATGGAAGAAAAAGAAATCTTTGATACCTTAGCCAAAATGATCCGGGATTACCTTCCGGAATTGGCGGATAAATCCTTGACGATGGACACCGTGATCAATACCGAGACCGGCATCGATTCGATGGGTTTTGTCCTCATTATCTCGAAGCTTGAGGCGCTTTATCACATCAATATTTCAGAGCGGCAGATGAACCGATTCGTCACGATGGGCGATGTGGTCCGCTACATCGAAATGAAGGCGGCCTAAAGCATGTTTGTTCTTCCTTGGCGACTTCTCGCCTCCGATTGCGACGCGGAAAGACGGGTGAAACTCTCCGCCCTTTTGCGGTCGATCGAAGAGGTTTCGATCGCCGACACCACCCGGCTCCATATGGGGCGGGAGAAGACACTCGACAAAGGCTTATTGTGGGTGATTGGCCGGCTTTCCTTAAAGATCAATGAACTGCCCCATTACGATGATGCCGTGCGGCTCATCACCTATCCCGAAAAACGGGAGCACGTCCTTTTTCCGCGCTATTACGTCTTGAAGAGCCCCTTGGGCAAAACCTATCTGGAGGCCGAGGCGCTTTGGACCTTGATCGATCGCCAGACCCGGAAGCCGGTGAATCCCCGGGATTACGGCATCGTGATCCGGGCCTTTCCGTTTCAAAAAGAAAACGAGATCCTCCCGATCGTCCAGCCGCTTCCCATTCAAAAGACCCTGACCCGGGAGGTCCGCTATTCCGAGCTCGATCTCAACGGGCACATGACCAACACCCGTTACGCCGACTGGTTCGTCGACCTCTTTTCCGAAACGCTCAAGCGCGCGGCGCTTTCGTCTTTGACCCTCGCCTTCAAAGAAGAGGCGAAAGAAGGGGAGCTCCTTTCGCTCGGGATCGCCCAAAAAGACGGGAAAGCCTATTTGGCGGGTTCCTCCCAAGGCCACGAGGTTTTTCAGATTTCGGCCACCTTCCGTTAAGGATTCCTTCTTTTCGCATTGACCCTCGCAAAAAGCGTTCTTTTTTTTACCTTGAAACGGACGATGACCGTTTTTCCCTCTTTTTATGGCTTTTCGGGGATCGGGAAAGCAAATGAGCAATGACGAATCCGAGCGAAGAAGTTACAATGAAGGACGTGAATACGAAATTAACCCCTGAGGAGTTCAGCAAAGAGTTCGCTCTTCGAGGCCAAACTGCGCCGGCTGAGGCCTACGCTTACGCGAAAGAGGTGGGCGAAGACGAGTCGATCAAGAACGTTTCAACCCGCCATAGCGCCCTTTTCTCCTACGCGGTTGGGTAATCCTACACTGCCCATTACCTCGAGGCGGAGAAAGTTATCAAGAGTTTCATCTTCGAGTACGAGAAATATCCTTTCTTGCCGCTCTACATCGATTGCTTCAGCCTTCTCGGGACGATCCAGTTCTACAAGAAACGGTACCATCTTTCGGTGTATTACGGCCAGCAGGCCCTTTCCTTGGCCGAAGAGAAGAAGTGCGTCGAAAGGTATTCGGAAATCTACAGCAACCTCTCGGCCCCTTATCACGAGCTCAAAGAGGATGAGCGCTGCCTCCTCTATTTGGACAAAGCGCTGGCCTATGTCGACAAGTCATCGAATCCCCCGAGCAAATTGAGCATTCTCTATCACCGGAGCGGGACTTTGGCGAGTCTCGGCCTCTACCCCGAAGCCAAGGAAGCGATGCTCGAGGTCAAAAAGATGGCGAAAGAGGTGCCGGTCCCGCCGTTTTTCGAGGACTTCCTTCCCCTTTGCGAGGGCGAGATCGACTTGGCGCTCCATCAGGCCGTCGACTTTCATGGGATCGCCCAGAAATTCCTGGCGAATCCCTATCAAAACACGCCGGATTATTACAACTATGTCCTCGATGAGGACATCTACCTTTACGACCTCTTGAGGAAGAACGGCCTCAAAGAGGACGCCGCCCTTTACCTCGCCCAGATCGAAAAAATCCAAGCGAGCGCGCCTTCGCTCGCGACCGGGATCTTCTTGGCCAAGAGCAAAGCGAGCTTGGCCGAAGAGAAAGGCGATGCCTTGGAAGCGGGGAAGCATTATGCCGAGCTCGCCCGCCTCTATGAGGAGCAAAACGAGGGCTATAACGAGGACTTCGAAGAGATCACGAAGCTGCATTTCGACCTCGCCCGCCTCACGAACGCCTATCAAAAGGCCCAGAAGATGGCCCGCCATTTCCAAGAAGAAAGCGACACGGACGCCTTGACGGGCATCCCGAATAGGCGCGCCCTCGAAAAAGAAAAGAAGCGCTTCCCGCTTTTGGCGAAGAAGGAAGCCTATTTCGCCTTGGCGCTCCTCGATTACGACCACCTCAAGTTCATCAACGATGGCTATGGCTATCAAGTCGGGGATAACGCCCTCCGTTTGGGCGGGCAGTTCTTCAAGAACTTCCTCGCTCCGGATCTCCGGATCTTCCGCTATGGCGGCGATGAGTTCCTCTTCACCTTGCCCGTGAAGGATCCCGAAGCGGCCAAGGCTTATTTCGCCAAGATCCAAAAAGGCGTCGAAGGCTTGGATCTTCATTCCGCGGAAGGCGATCAGATCCTCCTTTCCTGCTGCATCGGCTATGGCCTTTATCAAGGCAATTACCAAAGCTTCGCCCTCGCCCTAAAAGCCGCGAACGAAGCGATCCATGCGGCCAAAAAGACCGGACGTGGCAATATCGTTTCGATCGTTGGCTAAAACAATCAGCTTTTAATTGCTCCGCTCGTGAGTCCCGAAACGAAATAGCGTTGAAGCAAAATATAGACGAGTAAAACCGGGAGAACCGACATAACGGACATCGCGAAGACATAGCCCCAATCGGTTTGCCCGTGGGCTTGGAAGAACATCGTTATGGCCACGGGGAGGGTCCGGATGCCGTCGCTTTTTAGAATGGCGGTGGACCAACCGAGCTCTTCGAAAGGGAACAAGAAATTGAAGATGGCGGTGCTCGCAATCGCCGGCGAGGTCAAAGGGATGATAATGGCGCGATAGACGGTGAAAATGCTGCCGCCATCGATGAAAATTGATTCATCGAGTTCTTTTGGGATATTGTCCTCGATATAGCCTTTGAGCAAGAAAGTAGAGAAAGGCGTGACCCAAGCCGCGTAGAAAAGGATGACGCCCCAAAGGTTATTGACGAGATGAAAGCGGACCGCCAATTCGAATTGAGGGACGATCAAGGCCAATCCCGGCACCATCATGACGGCGAGCACCATCCAGAAGATGATGTTTTTGCCCGGAATGTAGAGTCGGGCGAAAGCATAAGCCAAAGTCGAAGAGACTACCGTCGAAATAAGAACGGTCATTGTCGCAACGAAGATGGTGTTCCCCAAATACGTGAAGAAAGGCGTCCGAGAGAGGACGTAGGCAAAATTGGCGATCGTAAATTCGCCCAAACGGGGAAAAATCACGGGAGGATAAGCGAAAGTGGAGGCGTTGTCTTTGAATGAGGAAATGATCATGTAATACATGGGCACAATCACGAAAAGCAAGCCCAAAGAAAGAAGGATATAGCTCGTTATTTTTCCTGGATCAGCCTGATTTTGCCGACGCTTCGTCATTCTCATGCTATTTTTCCTTTCTGCCGATCACCCGGATCATGGCAAGGGTGATGATCATGATCATCAAAGTCAGAATCATGGATAAAGCCGCCGTGTAGCCCATTTCCAGCCCTGAGAAAGCTTGGAAGTTCATCCAGGTCAGCACGACTTCGGTTTGATGGTAGGGGTTCCCTCCGGTCAGAATGGCGATCGGGGTGTAGGTGTTGAAGGCTCCGATCGTCAGCATGACAAGGGCGAAAACCATCGTTCCCCGAATGGAGGGGAGGGTGATATGGATCAATTTTTGCCAGGCGTTCGCCCCATCGACGGAGGCGGCTTCGTAATAGTCCTTCGGAACGGCCTGAAGAGCGGCGAGGAACATCACCATATTCCAGCCAACTCCCTTCCAAATTCCGAGGAGGGTGGCGGCGAATAACGCCCGATAGCGGGTCGATAGCCAGGCGACCTTTTCGCTCGTGAAATGAAAGACATCGGTCAAAAGATAGTTGAAGAGACCGTCGGTGTTGAAGATGTAACGGAACAAAAGGGCGACCACAACCCAGGATGTGACGACCGGAAGGTAATAAACCAACCGGAGGAAGACCGAGCCCTTGGTGATCTTGTTGAGAAGCAGGGCGACTGCCAGGCCGATGATGATCTGACCCGGAACCGTGATGATGAGATAAAAGAAGGTGTTTTCGAGGGCGATTTTGGCGATGGGATCCTTGAAAACGTTGATGTAATTCTGCCAGCCGACCCAAGGCGAGGATTGATCCTGGCCGATGTGCCAGTCCGCGAAGCTCATCACCGCGGTTTTGATGATGGGGTAGAACGTGAAGAGGGCGAGGAAAAGAAAGCCAGGCAAAAAGATGACGAGGGTCCGCCAGTCGAACTTCTTTCGGAATGTCATGATCTTTTTGCTTAGCATTCTTTGATGATCCTTTCGAAAAGGGAGGGGGAGGCCTTAGGAATGGCCTCCCCTTTTCCTTAAGATGATGAGGAGAAACGTTTATTTCGCAAGCAGGGCGTCAATCTGCGTGACGGCGTCGTCCAAAGCGGTCTTGACTGGCGTTGCGCCGGTGATCGCCTCAGCCACTTTGCTTGCGATGACATCTTCGACTTTCGACCATTGCGGGATGACCGGTCTCGCCCGAGCGGTGGAGAGCGCTTTGATGAAGACGGGGAGCAATGGCATGGCATTGAGGGTATCCGCATCCGTCAGAGCGCCGGTGTTGACCGGCATCTGGCCGTGTTTGGCCATCTCGACCTGCGCGTGCTCGCCCACCATGAATTTGGTGAAAGCCCACGCCGCCTTCTTTTTGGCGTCCGAAGAATGTTTGAAGAGCATCAGGTTCTCGCCGCCGAGGACGGAAACGGATCCGGCCTTGCCAGCGGGGAGCGGCATCGCGCCATAGTCAATCTTGGCCGCCTCGCAAGAAGAAGCCCGCCACGGTCCGTCGAGCTCAAAAGCGTATTTGCCTTGGGCCCAGCCATCGGTGTCGCCTAAAACCGAGTTATTCATCGAACTGCCGGTTAAACTTCCGGCCGCATACATATCATGAAGCTTGGTGATGACCGCGACGCTCACCGCGCCGTTAAGATAGCCATTCGCCGTCTTGTTGTCGCTCGAGAGGATGTCGCCGCCCTCACTCCAGATGTAGGGGCCGACATTCCAGACGCCCGTCCACGGCTCGACGTAGCCGGTGACGCCGTTTCCGCTCACCGCGCCAGCGGCGCTCCAGAGACCATCGAGGGTTTCAGGGGCCTTGACGCTGTGTGCATCAAGGATTGTTTTGTTGTAAAATAAGACCTTGGTGTTCGTGTTGCAGGCGATTCCGTAATACTTTCCGTTCATGAGGTTCGACGAGTTGGGTTGCTTCAAAACCTTTCCTGCCACCTCAGCGTAGTCCGTGTACGCGCCAACCTCCTCAAGCACGTTCAGATTTTGGAACTGCGGAACGAAAGCAATGTCGCCGCGAAGGACATCAGGGAGGACCCCGGAGCTAGC
Source organism: Bacillota bacterium (assembly GCA_036788815.1). Taxonomy (GTDB): domain Bacteria; phylum Bacillota_I; class Bacilli_A; order RFN20; family CAG-826; genus UBA4951. The sequence goes on along the minus strand of DAIQMS010000010.1, from coordinate 271 downwards.
GCCAAGAGTGACCCCCTTCTGCAAAGCAGACCACTCTTGGTACACCGGGTTGACCGTGACGTTGGGGTTTTCCTTCTCAAACTCCCCGATCAGGGTGTTGAGGGTGTCGACCTGTCCCGTGTCAGCCGCGTAGTTGTGCCAGAATTCGATTTTGACTTTGTCCGACCCGCCCGTTTTCGCGCAAGCGGCGCAGCAAATCACCGCGATCGCGCTGGGGAGAAGGACTTTCATAAACTTTTTCATCTTCTGTACTTCCTTTCTTTTTGTTTTA